>NZ_QPET01000015.1:0-211756 GCF_008368855.1 Bacillus sp. TE8-1
ACTTCCTTATGTTAACATCTTCGTTTTTCGATGTCAACTAAGTTTTTTAATTTCTTTTTTGTCGTTTTCTGCGTTTCCGCATCAGCGACGGTTATTAATATATCATGGTGAAAAATGAAATGCAACACCTTTTATAAACTTTTTTTAAAACTGCCCACATTTCTTTTTTTATATCATATACTTAAACGAAATATCTCTTTCATGTATGAGCAATTCCTACATATATTTTATATAAAGTTACTCTATCAAAAGACGTTTCTTTCTATAATAAGCGTTTTATTCATATAGCATATCATACAGGGAGGAATATATATGGACTATACCGATTTATTAATCAAACTAGGTCTCTCGGCTATTTTAGGATTTGCCATTGGTTTAGAACGTGAATTAAAACGGAAACCACTTGGTTTAAAAACGTGTTTAGTTATTTCTATTATTAGTTGCCTCCTAACGATTGTTTCTATTAAAGCAGCTTATAACTTACCACATACCGATCATATGAATATGGATCCACTTCGACTTGCCGCTCAAATTGTATCAGGAATTGGTTTTTTAGGTGCTGGCGTAATTTTAAGAAGAGGCAACGATAGCATTGCAGGGCTCACGACTGCCGCTATGATCTGGGGTGCTTCTGGTATTGGTATTGCTGTTGGGGCCGGATTCTATATTGAAGCGATATTCGGAATGTGTTTCCTTATGATTAGTGTCGAACTTATACCACTCGCGATGAAATATGTAGGCCCTAGATCATTTCGTCAACGTGATATCGCTGTGAAACTTGTTGTACGAAATATGGACAATATCCCAATCGTAATTGAAGAAATAAAAGAAATGGATATAAAAGTTAAGAATATGAAGCTTAAAACATTAGAAAACGGTTCTCACTATTTACATCTTAAACTGTCCATTGATCAAAAAAGACATACTGCTGATGTTTACTATGCTCTCCAGCATCTTGAAAGTGTCCAACAAACTGAAGTGGAAAGTATGTAACGTAAAACAAACTCTCTTTAATTAGAGAGTTTTTCTTTTTTCTATAATGGCAACAATGAATGTAGTCCTACAAAGTAAGGAGGAATAGGCAATTGAAATCCCGTCCGAATTTAGTAGATACATTTCGTGATTCCATTATTTTTCGTTTAATTTGTTTTATTATTGTACTGACTGCTTTTTCCGGTTTTCTTATACATAGATTAGAACCTTTTCATTTCACTACATGGTTTGACGGAATTTGGTGGTCAATCGTTACCATTTTTACAGTTGGATATGGCGACTTTGCTCCCCATACAACGATAGGAAAACTAATAGGTATAAGTATTATTTTATTAGGAACTGGCTTTTGTTCTTATTATATGGTGCTGTTTGCTACTGAAATGATTAATAAACAATATATGAAAATTAAAGGTGAAGAAGCCGCTACTTCTAACGGTCATATGATTATCGTTGGCTGGAATGAGCGCGCAAAACATGTTGTAAAGCAAATGCACGTATTACAACCAAACCTTGATATCGTTTTAATTGATGAAACACTTTCTTTACTCCCAAAACCATTTCATCATTTAGAATTTATAAAAGGTTGTCCGCATCACGATCAAACTTTATTAAAGGCCAATATTGCAACGGCACACACCATATTAATAACAGCTGATAAAGAAAAAAACGAAAGCTCAGCGGATACACAGTCCATTTTAAATATTTTAACTGCAAAAGGGCTCAACCCAAACATTCACTGCATCGCTGAACTTCTTACTTCTGAACAAATACAAAATGCAACGAGAGCTGGCGTGTCAGAAATTATAGAAGGAAATAAATTAACGAGCTATGTATTTACCGCTTCTCTTTTATTCCCTTCCATTTCAGGTGTACTATTTTCACTTTACGACGAAATCTCTGATAATAAATTACAACTGATGGAGCTTCCCCCATCCTGCACCGGACAAACTTTTGCCAATTGTAGCTATACTCTTTTAAAGCAAAACATTCTCTTACTAGGTATAAAGCGCGACGAACAATATATGATTAATCCAGTTCATTCCTTTGTTCTCATTGAAAGCGACATACTCATTGTTATTCACCATTAGTAAAATGACGCTCTAATTCTTGCATGAGCACTTTCCCAATATTGATATATTTTCTTTTCACATCTCCATCTGGATCTTTCGGCTCAGCAAATTGATCCATTCCACTTGTTCCAGCTGTTAAAGTATTCACATTATCATCTAGTTCGTCTTGATATACGTGCGAAAGAATATACGGCGTTCCAAGACGAACTATTACGCCTGGTACATCTAGTTCTCCATCAATGGCTGTAAATGGAACTCTTAAAAATTGATACCCATCTTCTTCATCAATTTTGTAATCGAAGCATCCTTTATCATAATCCCAATTACCACCAATGCTATATCCAAGTGGTTTCATAATCTCTTCTAACTTATATAACGCATATGTACGTCCTTCTAAATTTGATTGAATCGGAATCAAGCCCATCCCTCCTAGACTTTTCCTTTAGCATACCCACTTTAGTTTGAATATACTGATGAACTTTTCGATAAAATAATAAAAAGCGACCGGAATCCGGTCGCTTTTTATTATTTTAAACGCTCTTCTAATTCTGCTTTTAATTCTTCAAATCCTGGTTTACCAAGTAAAGCAAACATGTTTTTCTTGTATGCTTCTACTCCAGGTTGGTCAAATGGATTCACGCCTAATAAGTAGCCGCTCATCGCACATGCTTTTTCGAAGAAGTATACAAGGTAACCGAATGTGTACTCATTTAATTCAGGAATATTTACGATTAAGTTTGGTACTCCCCCGTCGCTATGTGCAAGTAATGTACCTTCGTATGCTTTTGTGTTTACGAAGTCTACAGTTTCACCAGCAAGGTAGTTTAATCCGTCTAAATCGTTTTCTTCTGATTCGATTGTTAGTTCATGTGTAGATTTACCTACTTTAAGAACTGTTTCAAATAAGTCACGACGCCCTTCTTGAACGTATTGACCTAATGAGTGTAAATCAGTTGAGAAGTTTGCTGAAGATGGGAAAATACCTTTTTGATCTTTTCCTTCACTTTCACCAAATAACTGTTTCCACCACTCAGCGAAGTATTGAAGTGCTGGCTCATAGTTAACAAGCATTTCAATTGTTTTTCCTTTATTGTATAAAGCGTTACGAACTACTGCGTATTGGTAAGCTGGATTTTCTTCTAGTTCTGATGTTCCGAAGTCATCATGACCAGCAGCTGCACCTTTCATCATCTCTTCAATATTTAAGCCACTTACTGCGATTGGTAATAAACCAACTGGCGTTAATACAGAGAAACGACCTCCAACATCATCTGGAATAACAAATGTTTCGTAACCTTCGTTATCAGCTAATGTTTTTAATGCACCACGCGCTTTATCTGTAGTTGCATAAATACGTTTGCGAGCTTCTTCTTTTCCATACTTTTCTTCTAATAACTTACGGAAGATACGGAATGCTAGTGCTGGTTCTGTTGTTGTACCTGATTTGGAAATAACGTTAATAGAGAAGTCTTTACCTTCTAATACGTCCATTAAATCTTTCATGTAAGTGGAGCTAATGTTTTGTCCAACAAATAGCACTTGTGGAGTTTTACGTTGTTCTTTAGAAAGCGTATTGTAGAAAGAATGGTTTAACATTTCGATTGCTGCGCGTGCTCCTAGGTAAGAACCACCAATACCTACAACAAGTAAAATGTCAGAGTCATTTTTAATTTTTTCTGCGCATTTTTGAATGCGAGCGAATTCTTCTTTGTCATATTGAAGCGGAAGGTCTACCCACCCAAGGAAATCGTTCCCAGCTCCAGTTTTTTCGTGGATTGCGTGATGTGTTACTTTCACTGCATCACGTAAATAAGTGATTTCATGTTCACCGATGAAGGATAACGCTTTAGAATAGTCGAACGTTACATGTGTACTCATCTTTTTCCCTCCAATTATGGATATGTATTTCTGTATTCACTTTAGCGAAACTGAAGTTGTAAATCAAGCGATTCAAACATTGTAAACGTAACCAATATATATTTTTTAGAAAAAGTTCATTTTTTGCATAAAAATTCGCATTTTTCGGTATAGATGTATATACATCTTCTTTCAAACATTTTTTATGTATAAAAACAACATAACTACCCCATTCTATAAAAGAGTTAATTAACTCATCGCTTGCTCATGCTTCACAATTAAGGGGGGCTTTTTCATGAGTACTTTACAACGTATCGCATTAGTCTTTACTGTAATTGGCGCTGTGAACTGGGGACTAATCGGGTTTTTCCAGTTTGACTTAGTAGCAGCCATTTTCGGTGGACAAAATTCAGCTCTTGCACGTATTATTTACGGCATCGTTGGTATATCTGGGCTTATCAACCTTGGTTTACTGTTTAAACCATCTGAAAATCTTGGTACGCACCCAGAAACAAACGAAATTCGATAATCAGTATGTCCTTTCACCTCCGACATACGAATATGATTGCATGCAATCATATTTGCAAATATATATCATAAGATAAAGTAAAAGAGGAACGCTCATATGCGTTCCTCTTTTACTTTGTTAACTCGGACTCTTCAATCCATTCTGCCAACTTTTCTCGCAGCGTATTAAATCCGTTTTCAGATGGGTTCGGTATAAGAATCCTTCCTTGTTTTCTTTTCGCCGCTTTTAACGATAAACTCATTTTTCTGTGCTCTTCATCAATTGAAAGTACCTTTACTTCTACTGTATCGCCGACCTTTAAAAAGTCATGAATATCCTTTACATATCCATTTGTAATTTCAGATATATGCACAAGTCCTTGTGTTTCTGCATCTAACGCTACAAACGCACCGTAATCTTGAATTCCAGTCACTTTCCCTGTTACAACCACTCCTGTTGTATATTGTTCTGACATATGAAACACTCCCATACGTTTACCATTCTCTCTACAATTATAGAGAGCAAAGCAGATATATTTATTTTAAATATCCGATTGGTTAGTACACATTCTAGATAACAATATCTAGAATGTGCATACCTTATATTAGTAAATTATACCACTATGACAGAACTCATTCAAAATTCATGAAAAATTTCCCTTAAAGAAGTATAATTCTCCAATATTGGGATAGACTACTAACACATGGCTTTCTAGTATTCCCCCCCTTTTATGGACAAAACGTATTACGTTTTGTCCTTTTTTTATTTTCAACAAACCGTTCCATTCTCTTCATTGCTTCCATAAGTTGTTCAAGCGACGTCGCATAAGAACAACGAATAAACCCTTCACCACTTTCGCCAAATACGCTACCAGGGACAACAGCTACTTTTTCTTCCAGCAATAACTGTTCTGCAAATTCCGCTGAAGATAATCCTGTTGAAGATATAGAAGGGAAAACATAAAATGCTCCGCCCGGCACATGACACGTTAAGCCCATTTCATTGAAAGATGTCGTCATAAAATTACGACGCTTCTTATAACTATCTCTCATCCGAATTACTTCATCATTCCCCGCACGTAACGCTTCAAGTGCTGCGAACTGAGACATCGTCGGTGCACACATCATGGAATATTGGTGAATTTTGAGCATCAATTCTGAAAACTGAACAGGAGCTGCAATCATACCGAGACGCCATCCTGTCATCGCAAATCCTTTTGAAAATCCTGAAATTAAAATCGTATGCTCGCGCATATTTTTAATACTCGCGAAACTTGTATATGCTTCGTCGTATACAAGCTCTGCATAAATTTCATCAGATAATACAATTAGATTGTACTTCTCAACAATCACTGCTATTTCTTCAAGCTCGAATTTATTTAGCATTGCACCTGTCGGGTTATTTGGTGAACAAAGTAAAATCGCCTTTGTTTTCGCTGTAATAGCTGCTTCAATTTGTTCTGGTTGTACTTTAAACTCGTTTTCTAGCTTAGTCGCCACAGGAACAGGAACTCCTCCAGCTAATGTCACAAGTGGTGCATAAGAAACGAAGCTTGGTTCAACAATGAGCACTTCATCATCAGGATTTATAATGGCACGCATCGCTACATCTAACGCCTGGCTCGCTCCAACTGTAACAATGATTTCATCACTTGGATCATAAGATACTGCAAATTGTTTTTTTAGATACTTTGCTATTTCTTGACGGAGCTCCAATAATCCTGCATTTGCTGTATATGACGTATACCCTTGTTCCAAAGAACGAATACATGCTTGCCTTACATTCCAAGGAGTAACAAAATCCGGCTCTCCTACCCCGAGGGAAATAACACCTTTCATATTTGCTGCTAAATCAAAAAATTTTCGAATACCAGATGGTTTTAAAGATTCTGCTGATCTAGATAGTTCAAATTGCTTCATGGTGTCACCACAATTCGCTTATCATCATCGTCTTTTTCATAAATAACGCCCTCATGTTTATACTTCTTCAAAATGAAATGAGTAGTTGTAGAAACGACAGATTCAATTGTTGCTAATTTCTCAGAAACAAACATCGCTACTTCCCCCATCGTTTTACCTTCTAATGTAATAGAAAGATCATATGTCCCTGACATTAAATAAACGGATTTCACTTCTGAATAACGATAAATTTGCTCAGCAACCGCATCAAACCCAACGCCGTGCTTTGGCGTAACTTTCACATCGATCATTGCCGTTAAACCTGTATGTTCTTTCACTTTCGTCCAATCGATATGTGTTACATAATCCACAATAATCTTTTCATTTTCTAATCTCGCAACCATCTTCTTTACTTCTTCTACTTCTATATTTAACAGCTTCGCTAATGTATCTACAGATAATCGACTACTCTTTTCAAGACAAGCTAATAATTCTAATTCTTTTTCTGTCACCATATAAATCATCCTTCCTTTTCGTTTGTGTCTAAATTATACAAATACCCTTTCCAGTTTGAAAAGAAGATTTTTCTATTGAATTATGTCAAAATAAAGTGAAACTTTAATCAGTGGAAAAATGCGTGATAAAGCGAAAGGGGATGGAACCGTGAAACCAAAAATTTATATTGCTGAACCAGTTCCGACATTTGTAGAAAACTATTTATCAGAACACTGTGATTATGAAAAATGGGATCAAAATGAGAAAGTACCTCGTGATGTTCTATTAGAGAAAATACAAGATAAAGATGGGTTATTAAATTTTGGATCTGCTATTAATGAAGAATTACTGACAGTGGCTCCTAACTTAAAAGTAGTGAGCAACATTTCTGTTGGTTACGATAATTTTGATTTACAAGCGATGAAAAATCGAAAGGTTATCGGAACGAATACACCATATGTATTAGATGATACAGTAGCTGATCTCGTTTTCGCCCTTATGCTATCAGCTGGGCGCCGCGTTTGCGAACTCGATTCTTACGTAAAAAATGGTGAATGGAACGCTGAAATCGGAAAAGAACACTTCGGACTAGATGTACACCATAGCACAATTGGTATTATCGGTATGGGCCGAATTGGAGAAGCCGTTGCAAAACGAGCAAAATTCGGATTTGATATGAATGTTCTTTACTATAACCGCCGTCGTAAAGAAGAAGCTGAACAAAAATTCGATGCTACATATTGTGATTTACAGACGCTACTGAAGCAGTCTGACTTTATTGTTCTTCTTACTCCATTAACAGATGAAACATATCACCTTATCGGAGAAAAGGAATTTTCATTAATGAAAGAAACAGCAATCTTCATTAATGCTTCTCGGGGGAAAACAGTAGATGAAGAAGCGTTAATCCATGCTTTAACAGAAAAGAAAATCTTTGCAGCAGGCATCGATACTTTTACACAAGAGCCAATTCAAAAAGATAATCCACTCTTATCATTACAAAATGTTGTGACTTTACCGCACATCGGATCTGCAACATTAAAAACTCGTCAGCAAATGGCCATGACCGCCGCTGAAAATTTAGTTGCAGGATTACAAGGAAAAACACCGCCTAATATTGTGCGCGGGTAATACTGAATAAACGAAAGGCAAGATGACATCGTCATCTTGCCTTTTTTTGTTAACATATTTTCTTCTTCCTTGGAGATGATATGAACAAAAATCAATGGAGTGACAAAAAATGAATCATAAATATACTTGTCCTTATTTCACTTTTTCCACTCGCGGCACTACTGTTCATTACGAATTGTATGAACATGATAATAAAACAGAACGCCCTACTTTCGTACTCGTTCACGGCTTTTTATCTTCCTCATTCAGTTACCGCCGTCTCATTCCTTTACTAGCGAAGGAAGGAACAGTCATTGCTCTTGATTTACCACCGTTCGGAAAAAGTGATAAGTCTCATCTGTTTAAGTATTCTTATCACAATTTAGCAACGATTATTATTGATTTAATTGAACATTTATCTCTCTCAAACATTGTATTAGTTGGGCATTCTATGGGTGGGCAAATTTCTCTCTATGTAAACCGTATACGTCCTGAACTCATTTCAAAGACGATTTTACTATGTAGCTCGAGCTATTTAGCGCGCGCAACCTTACCTTTACTATACTCTTCTTATTTACCGTTCTTTCATTTATACGTAAAGAACTGGATTATTAGACGCGGCATTGTTCATAACTTAATGAATGTCGTTCATGATCACTCATTAATTGACGATGAAATGAAAAAAGGTTACTCCGCTCCTTTTTATGACAACCGTATATTTCCCGCTTTAACTCGCATGATACGAGACCGTGAAGGTGACTTATCTTCAACTGAATTACAAAAAATTGAAACACCTATCCTACTCATTTGGGGTGAAAAAGACCGCGTCGTCCCTGTACATGTAGGTCATCGTCTACACAAAGATTTACCGAATTCAAAATTTATTTCTTATGAAAATACAGGACATTTACTACCTGAAGAAAAGCCTGAACATGTTTATGAAGAAATTATCGCTTTTTCCGCGCAATAAAATGAAACTTTAATCAGCCCCCACCTAACTTCTTTGCTTCCGTTGAATTTTGAGGTGAGGGTCTTACTCCCCAGCAAATAGCGGGATAATATAAAAAAGGCTGTCGGAAATTCCGACAGCCTACAATGAACAACTTCCGCCTTCTTTTATTACAAGTAATTCCACAGCTAACTTCTCACATTTTTCAAGCGCAGGTACTTCCTCAAAAGACATAAAGTATATATGTTGAATCTTCTTTGCGATGTATTTTGAATCATCAAACACACTTGCGACGTTCACAACATCGCTCGCTTCTGTTTCATAAAACTCCGGTCCCATTTGAAACGGATCCCAATTCTTCACAACCTCTATCATCTTTTCATATGTACCCATTCGCTTCCCGCCTTTTCACTTTTTAATACTTTTCTTTATCCTATCACATCAGCTATTCTATAAGAAGAGAGAGAACTTTCATAACTTATTGGTTTTACAGAAGAAGGGAGCAAACTTATGCAACTATTTCATAAAGCAATCAATCGACGTGGAACGCATAGTATAAAATGGGATACATATAAAAACGAAGAACTTATCCATGCTTGGATTGCTGATATGGATTTTGAAGTACCAAAACCAATTCAAACTGCCTTAAAACAACGAATCGAACATCCGATTTTTGGCTATACACTTCCTCCCGAAAATATTGGGAATATTATTTGTAACTGGACAAGACAACAATACGACTGGGATATTCAAAAAGAATGGATTGTCTTTAGCGCCGGAATCGTTCCAGCTCTTAGTACGAGCATACAGGCTTTCACAAAAGAAAACGAATCCGTTCTCGTACAACCACCTATTTATCCTCCATTCTTCGAAATGGTCACAACAAACAACAGACAGTTATACGTGAGTCCATTACAGAAACAAAATGATACATATGTGATAGACTTCAAGCATTTAGAAAAGCAGTTTCAGCAAGGCATCAAACTCATGCTTCTTTGTAGCCCTCATAACCCAATCGGGCGCGTTTGGACGAAAGAGGAGCTTTTGCAGCTCGGATCGTTATGTACTAAATATAACGTAATCGTTGTGGCGGATGAAATTCATTCCGATATTATTTACGCAGATCATACACATACACCATTCGCTTCTTTATCTGAAGAATTAGCAGCTCGCACGATTACTTGTATGGCTCCAAGTAAAACATTTAATATCGCTGGATTACAAGCATCGATTATTATCATTCCTAACGAAAAACTGCGTCAAGCCTTTACATCTATCCAATATAGACAAGGCTTCCACGGATTAAATATCTTCGCTTATACAGCGATGCAAAGTGCCTATACAGAATGTAACGATTGGCTAAACGAAATTCGATTATATATAGAAGATAATGCTCAATTTGCTTGTGAATATATTAAAACTCACATACCTGCTCTTTCCGTAACGAAGCCAGAAGGTAGCTTTTTATTATGGATTGATTGTTCTCGTCTAAAGCTTTCTCAAAACGAGCGTACTGCATTACTTGAGGAAAAAGGAAAAATCATTGTTGAACCTGGTGAGAAGTACGGATTAGGCGGCGAAGAACATATTCGAATTAACATCGGCTGTCCAAGATCTGTTTTAGAAGAAATTTTAAATAGACTGCGCCATACGTTTTCATAATAAGAAAGGAGTCTGTCCCCTAATGATTCTTGGACAGACTCCTTTGTCATATTTTGTCGGTAAGTCGATATATTTCAAGTTACGGTCGATATATTCCAATAATCGCTGATATATTTTCAATTACATTTCACAAAGAAAGCTACCATTCACGGTAGCTTTTACTTTTTCTTCATATCCGATGCTTTTTTTACAATTACGCCACAAGCAATTCGATCCCCTGATTTACCTGTCGGTTGAGTCATACCATCATCAGGGTTTTCTGTAATAATAATAGACGCTCCATCTTTTCTATGAATCGTCGTTTTTCCTTCTTCAAGTGTGATGTGTGGGGCATTAATTTCCGCCTTAATCTTTCCAGAACCATCTGCAACTACGTTCGGTAAATCACCGTTTTCTGCACCCTTCGGATTAAGAAGACCATGTTTTTTATCATCTGGATTAAAATGATTTCCAGCTGATTCAAAACGAGGTGCTTTACACTCTCCAATTTCGTGTACATGTAGTCCGTGCGGGCCTGGCGTGAAACCTTCCCCTTTAATCGTAATTTTCACTCCACTTGTTTGCTGAACTACTTTCGCAGTCCCTACTTCATCTCCTGAAGCATTATGTAATTTCACTTCAATTTCTTTCGGCTTTCCTTGGTCACAACCTGCCATCAGAAATAATAAACAACAACTGAAAAAAAGCCGTTTCTTCATTTTATTCCCTCCAAAATATATTCTGCCCTTAGATTGTCCGAGCATAGAGGGAAACATACAAAAATGCATTACTGTTTCTTTTCAGCTAATAGTTTTTCTTCAACTTTCTGCAATCGCTCTGCTTCTCTTTTTGATACACGAATAAACATGCGCCACGTGGCAATAGCACCGATAATAAATAGAACGCAAACAATCCCTGGAATAATATATTCTGTTTTATCTTCCGGAAAATATAAAGGCATCATATAGAACACTCCTTATTATAGGATTTATAAAACATCAGAATTTTCTGTTATATCATTTTAAATTATAGTGGAACCTATCCATATTCTCAAGGGGCGTTCTGAAAGCAAATGATTTCTTTGACTCCTTCTCCTACTTTCCTTACTATAAACTTGAGGTGAAAAATATGAGAGAAACATTTGAAATTGGCGAAATCGTTACTGGTATTTATAAAACAGGAAAATACATTGGCGAAGTTACAAATAGCCGCCCTGGCAGTTACGTCGTAAAAGTATTAGCTGTTTTAAAACATCCGGTGCAAGGTGACTTACATAACGTAAAACAAGCTGACGTACCATTTTTCCATGAAAGACGCGCTTTAGCTTTCCGTGAACAGACGAACATTCCAGAGCAAATGGTGAAAAAATATGAGGGAGAAATTCCGGATTATACCGAGTCACTAAAATTAGCATTAGAAACTCAAATGAATTCATTTTTTGAAGATGATTCACCTTTTGCAGAGCGTAGTCTAGAAACATTACAACAGTTAAAGAAAGACTACAAACTCTAAAAAACAAAACGACCAAATTACATAATGTGCAATTTGGTCGTTACTGTGTGCTCACTTTCTTTAACACTTTTGAAAAATCAACGAGTTCTCCTAATGTTGGAGGTGCTGGCTTTACTAAATACTCTTTATCTTTTTCTACTAGTTTAAAAATATTGTACGTCGTCATCGCATCATCAAGCGCACAATGATGCTTCCCTGTCCCTACTTTTCCATACGCCTCAATTGCTTTCCATAATCCTGTTTGATTTCTTTCTCCAAAAAACTTCTTATACTCAAGCGATAAATCACGACACTGTCCGAAGAATGGAAAAGCTATCCCTGCCATCTCACAATTATGCTTCAGCACTTTCATATCCATATTTCCCCACGTTACAATTGTCGGTTTACATTTCGTTTCGTATTCTGCAAGCTTCTTAACGAGTTCAGGAAATGAAATCCCTTTATCTACGACTTCTTGTTTTATTCCCAAAAACTTCTTACATCGATCCGTTAAAGAGGGAAATGTTTTCGGCCTGACATGTGATGAATACGTATCTTCTACCTTACAGCCAGCAACTGAAACGAGTCCTACCTCAATAATCTCTGGAAAAAATCCTTTCGGTTTCTTTCTATGCTGGGGCATCGTAAACTCAAAGTCTAAAAATAAAAATCGTTGTTCATCCATACGATCCCTTCCTTATCATTTTTGTCATTCCTTTCTATTTGACACTCCTACACGAACAAGCTCGAATGCTAATTCCATTTTAAATATTCAGATTGGATGTATCTTATATATATGTCAAATGCCCACAAATATTTTAAAAAATAAGAAAAAATGACCTATGCAGAAAATATGACAAAATCTCTCCTTTCATTTACATCCGCAGTTTTTCTACTTTATAATGACGTTATGTGTGTTTCATCTAGTTAATATTTGACACACTAAGAAAAATGAATGAAAGGAGATGAGATCTTTGCACGAAACAACGCAAGAACTCGCTAACTGGCAGTATTATTTTGCTATCGCAGTCTTTTTAATTACATATGCCATTATTATTTCTGAAAAAATTAATCGCGCTGTCATCGCACTTCTCGGTGCAGCATTCATGGTAATTGTGGGGGTCGTCGATTTACATAACGCCTTTACGAAACATATTGAATGGGGAACGATTACGCTACTCATCGGTATGATGATTTTGGTGAACATTACGAGTAAATCAGGTGTTTTCCAATACGTTGCCATTAAAGCAGCAAAAGGGGCACAAGGAAATCCAATTAAAATTTTAATTTCCCTTTCCCTACTTACCGCGCTTGGCTCCGCATTTTTAGATAACGTTACAACTGTACTTCTTGTTGTTCCAGTTACTTTATCTATTACGCGCATACTGCAAGTAAATCCTGTTCCTTATTTACTTTCTGAAATTATTTTTTCAAATATAGGAGGAACAGCAACATTAATTGGTGATCCACCTAATATTATGATTGGTTCTGCAAATAAGCATTTAGACTTCAATGCTTTCCTATTGAATCTAGCACCAATCGTAATTATTATTATTGCAGTTACAGCGATAATACTTTACTTCATGTATCGCAAACAATTAATTGCTGATCCTGTACAAGTTAAAAAATTAATGAGCTTAGATGAAAAACAATACATTAAAGATCCAGTATTAATGAAAAAATCTTTAACGGTACTTGGACTTACAATTGTAGGTTTCATGACTCATTCTATTTTCCATATCGATGCCGCTATTATCGCCTTAACTGGTGCTACTGTACTTATGTTAATTGGTGTGAAAGAGCATGAAATTGAAGAAGTATTTGCAAGCGTAGAATGGGTAACAATCTTCTTCTTCGCAGGGCTATTCGTACTTGTTGGAGGACTTATCGATATCGGTCTTATCAAAATGTTAGCTCAAAAAGTAATTGGTATAACAGGCGGAGATATTTCTTACGCATCCATCCTTATTTTATGGGTATCTGGTATCGCCTCTGCAACAATTGATAACATCCCATTCGTTGCAACAATGATTCCACTTATTAACGATATGGCAGTTGGGCTAGGCTTATCACCATCTGACGCACAAATCGATGTATTATGGTGGGCATTAGCACTAGGTGCTTGTCTGGGCGGAAACGGAACATTAATCGGAGCTTCTGCTAACGTAATCGTTGCAGGTATAGCGAGCCGCGAAGGACATAAATTTAGTTACATGGACTTCCTAAAAGTCGGTTTCCCAATTATGATCGTTTCATTAATCATTTCTCACATTTATATTTATTTACGCTACCTTATGTAGTAAAAAAAGCGCTCTGATAATCAGGGCGCTTTTTTACTTATATCTAAAATATATCGACTTATCAACAAAACGAAAAATCTACTCTTTATATCTCACCGGTTCATTCCGAATAATAAATAAATGAATCGGTAAGAACACCGAAAATGTGATTACATGAATAATCGTAAATAATATAGAGTTCGTTCCGTATCTGTCTAAAATAGCGTAGATAAGATAAATGGACAATACAATCGATACAGCTGTTGCTAGTAAACTTATAATTGGTACGAAATTAAAAATAAAACATGCAACGTATATACCGAATACTTTCCACCCTGCCTCTTCTTTCAAAAAATCTGGTAATTTATCTTTCGCTAAGTCACCCCATGTCTTACTATTCAAAAACGGAATAAACGCAAGCACCCCGTCCGTTGCACCATCATTTTTCGCCATCGAATAAAGTGCAAAAGCCGTTAACAAATATGAAATAATTGCCCAAATCAATATAACAAGAATAAACGCAAAACTAAGAGCAAAGAAACCTGCTAATACGCCTTGATCCTCCATCTTATCCTCTCCTCTCTACTTTCAACATATTTCATTACATTGCAAGTTATGTTTTAAAATTTATCCAAACTCTTTGTATAATAAGAGAAGAAAGAGAATAAGAGAGGAGCAACACTTATGCATCCATTTGTAAAAGCATTACAAGAGCATTTCACAGCTCATCAAAATCCTGAAAAAGCAGAACCTATGGCTCGTTATATGAAAAATCACTTCCCATTTCTAGGTATTCAAACACCGGAAAGACGCCAATTATTAAAAGACATCATTCAAATACATACTCTCCCAGATCAAAAAGACTTCCAAATTATCATACGTGAGCTTTGGGACTTGCCAGAACGTGAATTCCAAGCGGCCGCACTTGATATGATGCAAAAATATAAAAAGCATATAAACGAAACTCATATCCCCTTCTTAGAAGAACTGATTGTCACAAAATCTTGGTGGGACTCTGTCGATAGCATCGTCCCTACATTTTTAGGCGATATCTTTTTAAAACATCCAGAATTAATTTCTGCCTATATTCCAAAATGGATTGCATCAGATAACATATGGTTACAACGTGCCGCTATTTTATTCCAACTAAAATATAAACAAAAGATGGATGAAGAACTTCTTTTCTGGATTATTGGACAACTACATTCTTCAAAAGAATTTTTCATTCAAAAAGCGATTGGCTGGGTCCTTCGTGAATATGCAAAAACAAATCCGGATGTAGTTTGGGAATACGTTCAAAACAATGAGCTCGCTCCATTAAGTAAGCGTGAAGCAATTAAGCATATTAAAGAAAATTACGGAATAAATAATGAAAAAATAGGCGAGACTCTATCATAGATAGACGCGTTCCTCTATTGAGATTTAAAAAAGAACGTGTTAGAATATGTTCATTATTATTAATATAAGTAGCGATGACGGACTTATAAGTACTTGCATAAAAAGCGATTCAGGGATAGTGAAAGCCTGAAGCCGCAAGGAAACGGCAGTCCCGAGCAATACATGATAAAGTGGATGCACCTTTTGTGTATCAACTAGGGTGGAACCGCGGGCAAACGCTCGTCCCTAGGCAAATAAGCCTTGGGATGAGCGTTTTTTTATGTTCTTTTTAGCATATACTGCTCATTTCCAAAGTATCAGAGTATGTCATCGCCAATACGTTAACTTTCAAAAGGAGGATTTTCTTATGTATTCAATGGAACAAGTTGTAAACTTAGCGAAACATCGCGGTTTTGTTTTCCCTGGTTCTGAAATTTACGGTGGTCTTGCAAACACTTGGGATTACGGTCCACTTGGAATCGAATTAAAAAATAACGTTAAAAAAGCTTGGTGGAAAAAATTCATTCAAGAATCTCCACACAACGTTGGTTTAGACGCAGCTATTTTAATGAACCCTAAAACTTGGATCGCTTCTGGTCACGTTGGTAACTTCAACGATCCAATGATTGACTGTAAAAAATGTAAAGCTCGTCACCGTGCTGACAAATTAATTGAAGATGCTTTAGATGCAAAAGGCATCGAAATGGTTGTTGACGGTCTTACTTTCGACCAAATGGCTGACTTAATGAAAGAACATGAAGTAAAATGTCCTGATTGCGGTAGTGAAGAATTCACTGAAATCCGTCAGTTCAACTTAATGTTCAAAACATTCCAAGGTGTTACAGAGTCTAGCACAAACGAAATCTTCCTTCGTCCTGAAACAGCACAAGGTATTTTCGTAAACTTCAAAAACGTTCAACGCTCTATGCGTAAAAAGCTTCCATTTGGTATCGGCCAAATCGGTAAGAGTTTCCGTAACGAAATCACGCCTGGTAACTTCACATTCCGTACACGTGAATTCGAACAAATGGAACTTGAATTCTTCTGTAAGCCTGGTGAAGATTTAGAGTGGTTTGCATTCTGGCGTGAAACTTGTAAAAACTGGTTACTTTCACTTGGTATGTCTGAAGAGAGCATGCGTCTTCGTGACCACGGTGAAGAAGAGTTATCTCACTACAGTAATGCAACAACTGACATTGAATTCAAATTCCCATTCGGTTGGGGCGAACTTTGGGGCGTTGCATCTCGTACAGACTTCGACTTAAAACGTCACATGGAACATTCAAACGAAGACTTTAACTATATTGATCCACAAACGAATGAGCGTTACGTGCCATACTGCATCGAGCCATCTTTAGGCGCAGACCGCGTAACATTAGCATTCTTATGTGATGCATATGAAGAAGAGCAATTAGAAAACGATTCTCGTACAGTTCTTCGTTTCCACCCTGCTTTAGCACCATACAAAGCAGCTATCTTACCATTATCTAAGAAGCTATCTGAAGGTGCTACTGAAGTATTCGCAGAATTAGCTAAAGACTTCATGGTAGACTTTGATGAAACTGGTTCTATCGGTAAACGTTACCGTCGTCAAGACGAAATCGGTACACCATTCTGTATCACATACGACTTCGACTCAGTTGAAGACAAAGCTGTTACAGTACGTGACCGTGACACAATGGAACAAGTTCGTATGCCAATTAGCGAACTAAAAGGTTTCTTAGAGAAGAAAATCCAGTTCTAATTATAAGAAAAAGAGGCTGCTCATAAGAGCGCCTCTTTTTTACTTTTCACGTTTTTCTTTAATTGCTACTGTACATCTTGATATACATAGTAAATCATCATTTTCATCAATAATACGAACATCCCAAACCATTGTCGATTGTCCTCTATGTATCGGTGTTCCGATCGCTGTTACAATTCCATCTTTCTTTGAGCGAATGTGGTTTGCATTAATTTCTAATCCGAAACAAATACATTTTTCTTGATCAATTAAATTATATGAACCAACACTTGCCACTGTTTCCGCTAATGCAACCGATGCACCTCCATGTAAAAATCCAAACGGTTGATGCGTACGCTCATCAACAGGCATCGTAGCAACTACCTTATCTTCTGTCATCTCTAACAACTCAATTCCAAGTGAATCCATTAAAGTTTTTGCCATATCGCTTCCCCCTTCTCTTACTTTAATTAAATGTATAATTTTACCTATTTATTTTCAAACTACTTATAACACTTATATAAGGAGGCTTCACCTAAATGAAACAGAAATTTTGTATATTACTGCTTATGTTCTCCTTGCTGACTATTGTACCAAATTGTGCAATAACAGCCAAAGCATCTAACCTGACAATCGATGTTAAGACTGTAACGCAAAAAGGTAAGAAACCTTATATAGAATATCAAATAAATAGGCCTTCTTTTCACAACTTTTCTGATTCTAAATTTCAAAATAAACTCAATTTATACTACAAAAAATCCACTGACAAATTTAAAAACAAATTAGAAAAAGAAGCAAAAAAATATTATAAAGAGACAGAAGGATCTATTACACCCTTTCATCCGTACGTAGCAAATGTTGATTATAAAGTCTCTTTAAACAAACCACCTTTTCTTAGCCTATATGTGAATTACTATCAATATACTGGCGGAGCACACGGTCTTTATACGTGGAAGGCAAATACATTTGATTTAAACGAAAAAAAGGTGCTGCACTTAGACGATTTATTTCAACAAAAGGATAAATATAAAGATGTAATCCGTGCAGAGATTGTACGACAAATTAAACAAAATGAAAGCATTTATTTTCCTGATGCAACTGAAAAAGTAATGAGTATGAAAAAATTTCACTTCTTTTTAGAGCCAGACAATCTCGTCATTTATTTCCCTTTATATGAGATTGCTCCCTATTCAAGTGGAATTCCGCAATTTCGTATTCCATATACGTTGCTAAGAGACTATTTAAAGCCTTCTTATCAAAATATTTTGATTGACAACAAGTAAATATTTTCGCTACGATAATGTTAACCTAAAAACAACAGGAGGTTAACATTATGAGAAGATTTCATGTTTTAGATTTAGCATTAGCTGCCATGTTCGTTGCTCTTATGGCCATCGGTGCAAATATTGTATCTTGGGCACCTTTCTTACAAGTAGCAGGCATCCCATTATCTATGCAACCATTTTTCGCAATTTTAGCAGGTCTTCTTCTTGGAAGTAGACTTGGTGCCTTATCCATGACTGTATATATGCTCGTTGGCTTAGCCGGCGCACCAATCTTCGCTAACTTCAAAGCTGGATTTGGAGCACTTTTAGATCCTACTGGTGGTTTTATTATCGCCTTTATTATTGTTGCTTACGTATCAGGAAAACTAGTAGAACAAAAAGAAAGACCAACTTTCATTACATTTGCAATTGCCTCTTTCACTGGAATTATTTTAACTTATATAATCGGTACTACTTACATGTACGGAGCAGTCAATATCTTTATGGGCGGTAATATGAGCTATAAAGCTGCTTGGATGATTATGATGTGGTTTGCAGTAAAAGATATTGCATTTACAATTATCGGTGCTATTATCGCACCTCGCATATACTATGCTGTGCGACGTTTCATAATAAAAAAATGAGTTATTTCAGTATACTGAAATAACTCATTTTTTATTATGACTCTTGATTCGCTTGTTCTTCTAAAATTTTCTTCATCATTGCAACCATGTCATCACGTAATTCTGGGTGTTGCAGGGCCATTTCAATTGTCGTTTGAACGAATCCTAGCTTTTCACCTACGTCGTAGCGCTTTCCTTCGAAATCGTAAGCAAATACACGTTGGATTTCATTTAAGCTTTGGATTGCATCTGTTAATTGAATTTCACCACCAGCACCGACATGTTGCTGTTCTAAGAACATAAA
This sequence comes from Bacillus sp. TE8-1, assembly GCF_008368855.1. Classification (NCBI taxonomy): domain Bacteria; kingdom Bacillati; phylum Bacillota; class Bacilli; order Caryophanales; family Bacillaceae; genus Bacillus; species Bacillus sp. TE8-1. The sequence goes on from NZ_QPET01000015.1 coordinate 19,584, forward strand.
GATTTCAGGCGTTAAAATGTAACGGCCCATAATTGCTAAGTTTGAAGGAGCTGTACCTTGTGCTGGTTTCTCAACGAAATTGCGAACTTGGTAACGACGACCTTCTTGTTCTAATGGATCGATAATTCCATAGCGATGTGTTTCCGACTCTGGAACAGTTTGTACACCAATAACAGAAGAAAGTGTTTTTTCATACTCATCCATTAATTGACGTAAACACGGTTTCTCAGCTTGGACAATATCATCACCTAGTAACACTGCAAACGGCTCATCACCAATGAATTTACGCGCACACCAAACAGCATGCCCTAGTCCCTTCGGCTCTTTTTGACGGATATAATGAATATCTACCATTTTTGAAGAAGCTTGTACTTTTTCAAGCAACTCATATTTTTTCTTCTCTAATAAGTTTTGTTCTAGTTCAAATGCATTATCAAAATGATCTTCAATAGAACGCTTTGTTTTACCAGTAACGATAATAATATCTTCGATACCCGATTTCACTGCTTCTTCTACAATGTATTGGATCGTTGGTTTATCTACTATCGGTAACATTTCTTTCGGCATTGCTTTCGTTGCTGGTAAAAAACGTGTTCCTAATCCAGCTGCTGGGATTATCGCTTTTCTTACTTTTTTCATCACAAAATACCCTCTCTCCTGTCGGAATCAATAGCAATTATTTCCTACATAAAACAAAAGGGAGATTTCGCTCCCTTTTGTTCCTTACTACTTAAAATTACTTTGTATTATAAACGATTCATAATGTCTTCTTTAATAGTAAGTAACTTTTGTTCACTATTTTGTAAAGAACTATCTTTTACACCAAAGTAAAACTTAATCTTCGGCTCAGTTCCAGATGGACGTAGGCAGAACCATGAACCATCCTCTAATTGATATTTTAACACATTTGATTTCGGTAAGTGAATCTCTTCTTTATGTCCATCTTGTAAAGATGTAACGATGCTTGCTTTATAGTCTTCCACTGCTACGACTGTTAAGCCCGCTACTTCTTTCGGAGGATTCTCACGGAACGTTGCCATCATCTCTTGGATTTTTTCCGCTCCATCTTTTCCTTTTAACGTTAACGATACAAGGTCTTCACGGAAGAAGCCGTATTTCTCAAATACTTCTAATAGACCGTCATATAACGTTTTCCCTTGTGATTTGTAGTATGCAGCTACTTCACATGCAAATAGGACAGATTGTACTGCATCTTTATCACGGCAGAATGGGCGGATTAAATAACCATAGCTTTCCTCATAACCGAATTGGAATTCATATTGTCCGCTTTCTTCATACTGCCTAATTTTCTCACCGATAAATTTAAATCCAGTTAACGTATCAACTGTATCTAAACCGTATGCTTTCGCAATTGTACGGCCAATCTCAGACGTTACGATTGTTTTTAATACGACACCGTTCTCCGGAAGCGTTCCGTTTTCTTTCTTTTGAGATAGTAAGTAATCAAGCATTAATGCACCTGTTTGGTTTCCTGTTAATACTTGGAACTCACCATTATGATTGCGCACCGCTACACCTAGACGATCTGCGTCAGGATCAGTTGCGATTAATACATCTGCGCCTACCTTTTCACCGTCACGAATGGCATACTCAAACGCTGCGTGCTCTTCTGGGTTCGGTGATTTTACTGTAGAGAAGTTTGGATCTGGTAACTCTTGCTCTTTTACAACTGTTACATCTGTAAATCCAACTTCTTTTAAACCACGGCGTACAGAAATATTTGATGTTCCGTGTAATGGTGTAAAGACGATTTTTAAGTCTTTACCAACCTTTTGCACCATTTCTTTATTAATGATGACATTGTTCAATTCTGCAGCATATGCATCATCTACTTCTTGTCCAATAATATGTAATAAACCGTCAGCTTTTAATTGCTCTACATCAGCGACTTCAACTGTTAATTCATCTTCTACTGCATTTACGTAGCTAATTAACTCATCTGCTTCTTTTGGAGGTAACTGTCCACCATCTTCACCATATACTTTGTATCCGTTATATTCAGGTGGATTATGGCTTGCCGTAAGAACGATTCCACTTACTGTATGTAAATGACGAACTGCGAAAGAAAGTACTGGCGTTGGACGTAAGCTTTCAAACACATATGTTGTGATACCGCGTGCCCCAAGTGTAGCAGCAACTTCCATTGCGAACTCAGGTGATTTATGACGAGAATCATAGGCTACAACAACACCGCGTTTTTTCGCTTCCTCACCTAATTTTTCAATAAAGCTTGCTAATCCTTTTGTTGCTTTACGAACTGTATATACGTTTAAACGGTTCGTACCAGCACCAAGTTCACCACGCATACCACCTGTGCCAAACTCTAGATTTTTATAAAAGCTATCCTCGATTTTCTTCTCATCTTGCTTCATATTTTCTAGCTGTTCTTTTAATTCTGCATCTAATTGTGCGTAAGAAAGCCAGCGACTAAATTCTTGTTTCCAATTCATTCTTCTCTCTCCTCTCGCTCGTCATACCTTTATTATATGAAAAAAACATGCTGTATCTCAATATTTTATAAAATCTAGTAGGATTTTACTAGGAATATTTGTATACACTATTGTTAAATACTCCACTAAAGGGAATGAGGATTATGCACGAATGGGGCTTGTCAGAAGAGCTCAAAATACAAACAAAGCAAATGATTGAAATTGCTGAAAAAGAACTATCGATTATGAGGAACGCAATCGATAAAGAAGACGAATGTATTTTATGCAAAATGGAAGATATTCATCATATGTTAGCAAATGTACAAACATTGGCAGCTACATACTACATTCAGGCATATTTATCACCTTATACGGAAAGTTCATCTTTTATTACGACAGCTATCCAACATTTAAGCGCCAGAAAACATGGTGCTCTTATCGTTGTGGAACGAAACGAGACGCTTGAAGCTCTCATTCAAACTGGAACGACATTAAACGCTCATTTAACTGCACCATTACTCGAATCAATATTTTATCCAGGTAACCCTCTTCATGACGGTGCCGTTCTCGTAAAAAATAATCATATTGTCTCAGCTGCTAATATTCTTCCTTTAACGAAAAGTACAGAAGTTGATCCTGAGCTAGGAACACGTCACAGAGCTGCAATTGGCTTATCAGAAAAGAGTGATGCACTTATATTAGTTGTCTCTGAAGAAACGGGCCGTACTTCTTTTGCTTTAAACGGGATTTTGTATACGATTTCTTTATAAAGTGAAACTTTAATCAGCCCTCACCAATCGGGCTTTTACCAACAACCCCACCTAACTGCTTTGCTTTCGCTGAATTTTGGGGTGCGAGTCTTACTACCCGGCAAATAGCGGGGTAAACAAACCTATAAAAAGAAGACTGTTCCAAAATATTGGAACAGTCTTCACTTATACTCTTATTCTTCTCCGAAGCGCTCCACAAGTGTTGCAAGTGTACGTACCATTGCACCAGTTGCTCCAGCTGGACCTAAGTCGTGCGCGCCTTTTGTTTCTGATGTTCCAGCGATATCTAAGTGTACCCACGGTGTATCTTCAGCGAATTCGCCTAAGAATGTACCTGCCATAACCGCATGTCCTTCACGGCCTGGTGAGTTATTTAAATCAGCAAACTTACTGTTTCGAACGCGTTCTTTATCACGATCAAAAATCGGTAGTTGCCAAATTGGCTCATCTGTTTCCATAGAAGCCTCTAGCACTTGCTCAAATAACTCTTCATTATTTGTCATTGCGCCTGTCGTATAGTTTCCAAGCGCAACAATTACACCGCCTGTTAATGTTGCAACATCAACAAGGTAGTTTGCACCAAGTTTTTTCGCATACGTGATACCGTCAGCTAAAGCTAGACGACCTTCTGCATCCGTATTTAATACTTCAATTGTTTTTCCGCTCATAGATGTAATTACATCGTCTGGCTTAAATGCCGTACCACTTACAACGTTATCAGTTGAAGGAATAACAGCGATCACATTTTGTTCTGGGCGAAGTTCACCGATAATTTCCATCGCACCTAATACAGCAGCTGCACCGCCCATATCACCTTTCATACCGACCATGCCTTCACGTGGTTTTAAAGAATAACCACCTGTATCGTATGTAATACCTTTTCCAACGAATCCAATGACATCTGTCCACTCTTCTTTTCCTTTATAAATAAGAGCAATCATTTTTGGTGGCTCTACACTACCTTGGTTTACTGCAAGTAACGCACCCATACCAAGATCTTCCATCTCTTCTTTCTCAAGAACTTTATAGTCCATATCATACTTCTCCGCTAATTCAACAGCATACTCAGCAAGCTTTGTCGCTGTTAATACGTTTGGCGGCATATTTACAAGTGTACGAGCTGAATTTGTTGCACGTCCATGTACGTAGCCAACTGTTAATGCGGCTTCAATTTCTTGTGCATCTTCCGCTGTAATAGCCGTGAACTTCTCTAACTCTACACGATCCTTTTTATCTGATTTATACGTTTGTAATTCATATGTACCAAGGCCTTGTACCTCTGCTGCAATATGAGCGACATCAATCGCGTCTAATTTCTCTGTTACGAAAGAATCAAGTAAGATTGCTGCATCTTGTACTTTTGCTGCTTGCAGTGTTTTAAATGCCTTACCAAGAGCCGCACGTAACGTTTCTGTCGTGTAAGACTCTTTCTTGCCTAAACCAACAAAGTAATAACGTTTCACATTTGTTTTTCCTAAGCTATGTACTTTCGAAATGGCCTTTTTCTTCGTAGATAATTCTTTCTCTTCTAGTAAAACTTGTAATTGTCCTTCAAACGCTTTGTCCAGTTCTTGTACAAAACTACTCATTTTCTCTTCTTCAAATAAAGCGACAATTACTGCTTCGTGACCTGCTAATTCTTTTTGTACTTGAAACATGTTCAGACCCCCTAAATTTCTCTAACACCATTATAACTTTATTTTCGATAAAATGCGACAATTCTAACTACAGTTATATGTCGTGTAAAATCCCCTCCATTATGAAATAAGCCAAGAAAAAAAGTCTAGCGTAATTACGACTAGACTATCTTTGTTTTAAATATTGACCACGAAACACTTGCATCGTTTCGTCTTGATTTAACATCGTTAACTCTTCTTCTGTAAACTTACCATTTCCTACTTTTACTACGTACACATTTACTTTTTTCTTACCCCATTGGCTATAAACATCTTTCACCGTATCATAATATAGATCAAGACGGTTTCCTTTTATTGCACCGCCCTTATCAGCTACTACACCATACCCATAACCTGGTACGAATAAAATTGTTCCAATTGGGAATACGCGTAAGTCTGCTGCGATTGTGGAATATAAATCCCTTTTCGCCTTAACACCTGAATATGTAATACCATACTCCGGATGTCCCGGCCTCTTACCAGTTGACTCAATTCCCGACGTATAACCTGTTGCAGTCATTTCAATTGAACGATATTTAGACCAGTCGTTTGCCTGCTCTAAAGCATTTATCACTTCTTTACTCGGAGCAACATTTCTCTTAACTTCTGCTGCATGTACTTCTTTTGCACTCGTTCCCTCATACTTCTTTACAATCTCTAATAAAGAAACTCCTGTGAAAGCATTCCATGTTACGCATAATGCAATTGCAAGTAAACAAGTCATCATAATGCGAATACAATATCGTTTTAACATTTTTATATTCCACACTCCTTCATCGTTAATCATTCCCTATACCATGAAGGAATATGCAAAAAAATAATCTCCAACTTAATTGGAGATTAAAACATTTGATATCCGCTTTTCCGAAGTTTCTTGATTACGACTCCTGCTAAAGCAGCCCCTACTAATCCAGTAGATAGAATAAATACGTCTGCTTGTCCTAAGTGCGATACACTTGTCCCAAATGAAGAAAATGTTTCTTTCGGTCTTGAAAAATAATCCCACATACTCGCTTTATTAATAATAAGCATACAAACAATCGGATACACAATAACCATTACCCAAGTAGCTCGCAAAATCATGTTGAGTAAAAATCCAATTCCAAAGAACAAAATAAAGAATAACATCATTGAAATAAGTAGTACCGGTATACTCACTCTTTTCCCCTCTCCTTCGCACGTGCCGTAAATACGTGATAAGCTGTATAACCAAATGGTTCGCCTGGATTTAATGTTTTGTCCACTTCAAGATGTAGTTCTGATCTTCCTTCTAACAAATATTTAATAAGCACAGACGTATTCGGATCGTCTACAATCTTATCCGGATGTAAGAACGCCACTTCAGACAATTCTTTCTCCTGTATAATAATATTTTCTCCTTCAGGCTCCAAAAGAAAAATAATCATATTATCACTAATCTCATTACGAATAACACCCGATCGAACACCAATGATCCCCTTCACATGAGCGACAATGCCTGTCTCTTCTAACACTTCGCGTTTCACAGCTTCATCAACCGTCTCACCTTCATTTACAAAACCAGCTGGTAAAGACCATTTCCCTTTTAATCCACTGTATTTCTTCTTAACAAATAGCCACCTACCATCTTTTGTAGCTACTAAACCACTAACAGCTAGCCATACCTTCCCTCGTTTCTCCATGATGTAATAACCTCCTCTTTCAGAACGGACAGAATATTCTTTCTTTTTATATTATACTATATTTTTAATATGAAAAAAGCAGAAACAGCTCTTAGCCGTTTCTGCTTTTTCTAATATATATTAAAAGAACTTTAATTTACCTTTTTTAAGAACTAATAAAGGTCCACCTAATAAGAATAGGTAACGGTTATCGATTACTTTCTTCATGAAGGAAGCTTTCCAACCTGTTAACTTTTTACCCATAACAACGCCCATTGCATCGTCATGACCTAAAGAACATACAGATCCTTTATTATCAAATGCGAATTTCTTCATTTCGCCTTTACCACGAACTAATACAGTTAAGTTGTGTGCAATATTGTAACCTTGTTGAATTGCGATTTGTGCTGTTGGTGGGTATGGACGGTTAATTTCTTCATTAATGATTAACGCTGCGTCACCAACCATGAATACATCTTCGTATCCTGGAGCATGCATGTACTCATCAACTTTTACACGTCCGCGCATTGCTTCAAATCCAGACTCTTCCACAATACCGTTACCACGAACACCTGCAGCCCAAACTACTGTTTCAGACTTAATTAATTCAGTGTCATCGCCATTCGCAACGATAATACCTTCTTCAGTTGCTTCTTTAATTGCTGTACCGATGCGGAATTCTACACCTTTTTTCTCAAGTTGTTTTACAGCGTATTCTACTAACGCTGGATCGAAACCTGGAAGTGCTGTTGGAGCAGCTTCTACACAGATGATACGTGCTTTTTCACGTGGTACATTGTACTCTTTGCAAAGTTCAGGAACACGGTTTGCAAGCTCACCTACGTACTCGATACCAGTAAATCCAGCACCACCAACAACGATTGTTACTAACTCATCGCGTTGTTCAGTTGCATATTTAGAGAAACTAGCTTCCATATGCTCACGAATTTCACGAGTTGCATTAATGTTAGCGATTGAGAATGCATGCTCTTTTAATCCTGTAATTCCGAATGTTTCTGATTCGAAACCAAGACCAATTACTAAGTAGTCATACTCTAACTCGCCGTCTTTTAAGATAATGCGTTTTTCAGCAGCTTTAATTTCTACTACTGTGTCTTGTACAAAGTTCACTTTATTTGTATCAATAACGTCTTGAATATCTAGACAGATTTTTTCATCTTGTAATGTACCAGCTGCGCTCTCGTGTAACCAAGTCGCTTGGTAGTGATAGCTGTTGTTGTTTACTAGCGTAATTTCAGCTTCATTTACAGATAATGCTTTTTGCAGACGAACAGTCGTAATCATCCCGCCATAACCTGCACCTAAAACTACGATTTTTGGAGTCTTCACCAAATCACAACCCTTTTCTTTATATAATAGTAATGAAAAATAATACCAAGTACTAAAAACTCTATTTGTCAAGAATGTGGAATTTATCACATTCTATATCATAACAAAACGCAGTCAAAAAATCGTACGAATTTTGTCATAGAAATTTAACATAATACTTCCCTATATTAGTCGGTTTTATTCCAGAATTCAAGCGTCTGGAGAATTATCAATATTTTAAAATAACATAGCGTTTTCAAGGGTTTTTTAGCCTTTTTTTCATGTATTTTCCTTTCTGTATATTTTATACAATAAAAAAGAACCTATGCGAAAACTTACACACAATTCAGTCGTTTTCAGAAGTATTATGAACTCAAATATGCTATCATTTATTTGAAAGTATCATCATTTGCAGGATTTTCTTGTACATATGAACAATATATGAAATCAATATCAAAATTCCATCTATAGGGGGAATGAAAGTGGCAGAAAATCAAAAAGTTTACGACATAACAATTATTGGTGGTGGTCCAACGGGACTGTTCACAGCATTTTATGGCGGTATGAGACAAGCAAGTGTAAAAATCATTGAAAGCTTACCTCAACTTGGAGGACAATTATCCGCACTCTACCCTGAAAAATACATTTATGATGTAGCTGGATTCCCAAAAGTGCGCGCACAAGAATTAGTTGATAACTTAAAAGAGCAAATGAAGAAATTTGACCCAACCGTTTGTTTAGAAGAAGCTGTCGATACGCTTGAGAAACAAGCTGACGGTATATTTAAACTTGTTACGAATAAGCAAACTCACTATTCTAAATCAGTTATTATTACTGCTGGCAATGGTGCTTTCCAACCACGCCGCTTAGAATTAGAAGGTACAGCGAAATACGAAAAGAAAAACTTACATTATTTCGTTGATGATATGAATAAATTTGCTGGTAAGCGCGTCGTAGTATTTGGCGGCGGCGATTCAGCTGTTGATTGGACAATGATGTTAGAACCGATCGCTGAAAAAGTTACAATCGTTCATCGCCGCGATAAATTCCGTGCGCATGAACATAGCGTCGAAAACTTAATGAATTCTCGTGCAGAAGTAAGTACACCGTATGTTCCAGTTGAACTCATTGGTGATGACAAAATTGAACAAGTCGTTCTTCAGCACGTAAAAACTGAAGAAAAAGTTATCATCGATGTTGATGACGTAATTGTAAACTATGGCTTCGTTTCTTCTCTTGGCCCAATTAAAAACTGGGGCTTAGATATACAAAAAAACAGCATCCTTGTAAATTCAAAAATGGAAACAAATATTCCTGGCATTTACGCTGCTGGTGACATTTGTACATATGAAGGAAAAGTAAAACTCATTGCTTGCGGCTTCGGTGAAGCACCAACAGCAGTAAACAATGCAAAAGCTTACTTCGATCCAAATGCAAAACTTCAACCAATGCATAGCTCAAGCATGTTTTAATATGTAAAAATAAAAGCTCCTTCCATACGTGGAAGGAGCTTTTATTTTATATACCACGAAAGCACACTGAATTCGATAAACTATCGAACTCAGTGTGCTTTTCGTCTAAAAAAATTATTGTTTTCTTCTTCTACCTAATACGAATAATACTCCGCCAACTAAGAATGAAATTCCAGCACCAACTGACATCATCCATGGAGACGCTGCCCCTGTTTTCGGTAATTCTCTTTCTGTTTTTACTTGCGGCTCTTTAATTAATTTTTCCAATCTTACTTCTGGTTTCACTTCTGGCTCTTTCGGATCCTCCGGTTTCACTTCTGGTTCTCTTTCGGATCTTCCGGTTTCACTTCTGGCTCTTTCGGTTCTTTCGGCTGGTTTCACTTCTGGTTCTGTCGGTTCTTTCGGTTCTTTCGGTTCTTTCGGTTCTTTCGGATCTTCCGGTTTCACTTCTGGTTCTTTCGGATCTTCCGGCTTCACTTCTGGTTCTTTCGGATCTTCTGGTATCTTAAAATCTTCTTTTGTTTTCGGTAAAATTGTAACTGTAGGCTCAAGTGGTGGATTTATTCTATCGTCCACTATCGCTCTATTTGTTATCCCTTTACTTGGTGCTGCTTTTACCTTCGCTTTAAAAATAATACTACGTTCTTTTGTATCTGTAATTTCTAGATACTTCGCTATTACTTTTCCAAACTCCATTTTTAACTCTACTGGATTTGGTTCAGCCCCTTCAAATCGAATACTATCTTGCACGTACTCTAAACCGGCTGGAATTTCATCTTCTATCTTTACCTCTGCTATTTTTCCGTTTTCTACCGTATTTTCAAAGCTAATTCGGTATTCGATTTCTTCTCCTAGCTTCGGTTCTTTATTACTTACTGTCTTCGTTGCTTTTACCTTACCATCTTTATATTGTGGCTTTATTGTCGCTGTCGGTTCCATAACTGGATGATTTGGATCATCTACGTGAATAATCGCTTTATTTGTTATTTCCTCTCCAACTTTTACTGATTCTTTTACCTTTACTTTAAAGATGATACTTCTTTCTTTCGTATCCGTAATTTCTGGATACTTCACTGTTACTTTTTCATTTTCAACTTTAAGTTCTGTTGGTACAGGCTTATCACCTACAGCCTTCAGACTATCTTTCACATACTCTAAACCAGACGGAATTTCATCTTCAATCTTTACATCAACTAACTTCCCGCCATCTACTATGCCGTTAAAAGTAATTCGATATTCGATTTCTTCCCCTAGCTTTGGTTCATGATTACTTACTTCTTTCCTTGCCTCTAGTTTCCCATCTTTATATTGCGGTGTAATTGGTACAAGTGACTCAATCGGTGGATTTGTCGGATTATTATCATCCACAACCGCCTTGTTTATAATTTCTTTTCCTACTTGTACCGTTTCTTGTACTTTCGCTTTAAAGATGATACTTCTTTTTTTCGTATCCGTAATTTCTGGATACTTTGCTGTTACTTTTCCATTCTCTACTTTAAGTTCCACCGGATGTGGTTCCGGCCCATCAGACTTTATACTATCTTGTACGTATTCTAAACCGGCTGGAATTTCATCTTCTACCTTTACCTCAGTTAGTTTTCCGTTCTCTACCGTATTTTCAAAGCTAATTCGATATTCTACTTCTTCTCCTAACTTTGGTTCATGATTACTTACTGTTTTTTCTACTTGTAATGCACCATCTTTATATTGAGGCTGAATAGAGATATTCGGTTGCTCTGGTGGATTTATTGTATCTTCCACAATCGCCTTGTTCACAATCTCTTCGCCTACTTTAGCTTTTTCTTTCACTTTCACTTTAAAGACGATACTTCTTTCTTTCATATCCGTAATTTCTGGATATTCCGCAAGGACGATTCCGTTTTTCACTTTCACATACAACGGTTTCGGATTCTCTCCCTCGGCTCTTTCACTACCTTCTACAAACTCTAAGCCAGTTGGTAATTCATCCTTAATCTTCACCTTCGCTACTTTTCCATGCTCTACTACGTTACGGAAAGTAATTCGATACTCTACTTCTTCTCCTAATTTTGGAGCTGGATTATTTACTGTTTTCTCAGCTTTTAGTTTTCCGTCCTTATACTCCGGCGTAATAATCGCTTCTGGTTTTTGCGGAGGATTCTTCGGATTGTCATCATCCACAATTGCCGTATTCACGATTTTCTTACCGACTTTTGCTACTTCCGTTACTTTCACTTTAAAGCTAATACTACGCTCAGCTGTATCAGTAATATTTTCATACTTCGCTGTGATTTTTCCAGCTTCTTCTTTTAGCTCTACTGGATTCGGTTCATTACCTTCTGATTTTAAACTATCCTTCACATACCCTAAGCCAGTTGGTAATTGATCCTCAATTTTCACTTCTGCTAGTTTTCCGTTTTCTACCGTATTTTTAAAACTAATTCGGTACTCTACTTCTTCTCCTAGCTTTGGATCTTTTTTGCTTACCTTTTTATCAGCTTTAAATTTACCAGCTTTATACTGCGGTGTAATATCTACTTCTGGTCGCTCTGGTGGATTTTTTGTATCATCAACAATTGCTTTATTTACAATTGCTTTGTCCACTTCAACAGAATCTTTCACCTTCACTTTAAAGATAATACTTCTTTCTTTCATGTCAGTGATATTTTCATACTTCGCACTAACCTTACCAGCTTCTTCTTTCAACTCTACTGGGGCTGGCTTATCACCTTCTGCTTTTAGACTATTTTTCACATACTCTAAACCAGACGGAATTTCATCCTCAATTTTCACTTCTGCCAGCTGTCCATCTTTCACCGTATTATTAAATGAAATTAGGTATTCGATTTCCTCACCTAGCTTCGGTTTATGATTATTCACCTTTTTATGAGCAGCAATTTTACCGTCTTTATATTGCGGTGTAATTTTCGCTGTCGGTTCAGTTATAGGGTGGTTCGGATCATCAACGTGGATAATCGCTTTATTTGTAATGTCCTTACCTATTGTAACCGAATCTTTCACCTTCACTTTAAAGACGATACTTCTTTCTTTCGTATCCATAATCTCTGAATACTTTGCCATTACCTTACCATTTTCTACTTTCAACTCCACTGGTTTTGGCTCTTCACCTTCAGCCTTTTCGCTTCCTTCTACAAACTCTAATCCAGCTGGAATTTTATCTTCTATCTTTACCTCTACTAGTTTTCCATCTTTCACCGTATTATTAAAAATAATTCGATATTCGATTTCCTCACCTAACTTCGGTTCACGATTACTTACTTCTTTTCTTGCCTCAATTTTTCCATCTTTATATTGTGGTGTAATCGATACATAAGGCTCTTCTGGTACATTCTTTGTATCATCCACAATCGCCTCATTTACGATTTCTTCTCCCACTTTTGCGCTTTCTTTTACCTTCGCTTTAAAGACAATACTTCTTTCCTCTGTATCTGTAATAGCTGGATACTTTGCCATTACTTTATTATTTTTCACATGTAGCTCTACTGGTTTCGGTTTAGAACCTTCTGCTGTGATGCTGCCTTCTACATACTCTAAACCATTTGGTAAGGCATCCTTTATATTTACCTCTGCTAGTTTCCCGTTTTCTATCGTATTTTTAAAACTAATTCGATATTCTACTTCTTCTCCTAGTTTCGGTTTATGATTATTTGCCACTTTCTGCGCAGCAATTTTACCATCTTTATATTGCGGAGTAATTTCCACATGAGGCTCTTCTGGCTTATTTTTTGTATCTACTACGATTGCTTTATTAACAATCTCCTTACCTATTTCTACCTCTTCTTTTACTTTCACTTTAAAGATAATACTTCTTTCTTTTGTATCGGTAATTTCTAGATACTTTGCCATTACCTTACCGTTTTCAAATTTCAATTCTACTGGACTAGGCTTAGATCCTTCTGCTTGTAAACTGTTCTCTACATACTCTAATCCAGCTGGAATTTCATCTTCTACTGTAACCTCTACTAGTTTTCCGTTTTCTACCGTGTTTTTAAAACTAATTCGGTATTCTACTTCTTCTCCTAATTTCGGTTTTTTATTGTTTACAAATTTCTCCGCTTTAAGCTTACCGTCTTTATATTCTGGCGTAATTGTTACTTCTGAAGTTGTTGGATCTTTTGTATCATCAACAACTACTTTATTGACAATGCCTTCACCAACCTTAAATTCTTCTTTTACTTTTGCTTTAAAGACGATACTTCTTTCTTCTAGATCCGTAATTTCTGGATATTTTGCGATTACTTTTCCATCTTTCACTTTCAGTTCTACCGGATTTGGCTTAGAACCTTCTGCTCGTAAACTATCTTTCACATACTCTAATCCATTTGGTAAATCGTCTTCTATTTTTAACTCTGCTAGCTTTCCGTTTTCTACCTTATTTTTAAAGCTAATTCGGTATTCCACTTCTTCTCCTAACTTCGGCGTTTCATTATTTACCGTCTTCTTCGCTTCCACTTTTCCGTCTTTATGCTGTGGAGTAATTTCTGCCGTCGGTGTTTCTGGCTCATTTTTCGTATCATCAATAATTGCTTTATTGACGATTTTTTTACCGACTTTCACTTCATCTTTTACTTTCACTTTAAAAGTGATACTTCTTTCTTCTGTATCCGTAATCTCTGGATACTTCGCCATTACCTTACCATTTTCCACTTTCAATTCTACTGGATCCGGCTTAGAACCTTCTGCTTTCACACTGTTTTCTACGTACTCTAAACCTTCGGGTAAAGTATCTTCTATTTTCACCTCTGCTAGTTTTCCGTCTTCTACCGTGTTTTTAAAACTAATTCGGTATTCTACTTCTTCTCCTAACTTCGGCGTTTCATTATTTACCGTCTTCTTCGCTTTCACTTTTCCGTCTTTATGTTGCGGAATAATTTCTGCTGTCGGTGTTTCTGGCGGATGTTTCGTATCGCTCACAATCGCTTCATTAACAATCGAATCGCTCACTTTACCTTTTACTTTCACTTTAAAGGTAATACTTCTCTCTTTTGTATCTGTAATCTCAGGATACTTCGCCATTACCTTACCGTTTTCAAATTTCAATTCCACTGGAGCTGGCTTAGCACCTACTGCTTTTACACTATCTTTCACATACTCTAATCCATTTGGTAAATCATCTTCTATCTTTACCTCTGTTAGCTTTCCATGTTCTACCGTATTTTTAAAGCTGATTCGGTATTCCACTTCTTCTCCTAACTTCGGCGTTTCATTATTTACCATCTTTTTCGCTTCAAGTTTTCCATCTTTATACTGAGGAATAATTTCCGCAGTCGGATTAACTGGCTTATTTTGCGAATCATCAATATTTGCTTTATTAATGATTTTTTTACCGACTGTTACTCCTTCTTTTACTTTCACTTTAAAAACGATACTTCTTTCTTCTGTATCCATAATTTCTGGATATTTTGCCATTACCTTACCATTTTCAAATTTCAGCTCTACTGAATCTGTTCCGGCACCTTCTGCTTTCAAACTATTTTCTACATACTCTAAACCTTCTGGTAAAGTATCCTCTATTGTCACGTCTGTTAGCTTTCCGTTCTTTACCGTATTTTTCATACTAATTCGGTATTCTACTTCTTCTCCTAACTTCGGTGTTTCATTATTTACGCTTTTCTTCGCTTTAATTTTTCCATCTTTGTGTAATGGTGTAATTTTTGCTTCTGGTTCTTTCGGATGCTTCATATCATCAACAATTGCCTTATTAATGATTTCCTTACCTACTTCCGCTTCTTCCTTCACCTTTACCTTAAAGACAATACTTCTTTCTTTCATATCCGTAATATTTTCGTATTCAGCAATGACTTTTCCATCTTTCACACTTAACTTTAATGGAGCTGGTTTATCACCTTCAGCCTTTTCACTGCCTTTTACATACTCTAAACCGTTAGGAATTGTATCCTCTATCGTTACCTTTTCTAGTTTTCCGTTTTCTACCGTATTTTTAAATCTAATTCGGTATTCTACTTCTTCTCCTAGTTTTGGTGATGGATTATCTACTGTCTTCTTCGAATCAATTATTCCATCCTTATATTGCGGAGTAATTCTTTCTTCCGGCTCAATCGGTGGATTTTTCGTATCATCAACAATTGCTTTATTGACAATCTCTTTATCTACTTTTGCTTCTTCCTTCACCTTTACTTTAAAGACGATACTTCTTTCTTCCATATCCATAATATCGATATACTTAGCTTTAACTATTCCATTTTCAACAGCTAATTCTACTGGTCCAGGTGCTTCTCCTTCGGCCTTGATACTATTTTCTACATATTCAAGACCTTTTGGAATTGTATCTTCCACTCGCACCTCTTCTAGTTTTCCGTTCTCAACCGTATTATGAAAACTAATGCGGTACTCGATTTCTTCGCCTAGCTTCGGTTTCTTATTATTAACTACCTTTGTAGCAGCAATTTCACCTTTTTTACTTTGCGGTGTAATAACAACCTTTGATTCAACAGGCTCATTTTTCGGATCTTTTGCAATTGCTTTATTTACGATTGCTTCCCCTACTTTTGCCGAATCTTTTACTTTCACTTTAAAAACAATACTTCTTTTTTCTGTATCCGTAATTTCTGGATACTTTGCCATTACTTTTCCGTCTTCCACTTTTAGTTCTACTGGCTCTGGTTTTATACCTTCAGCTTTCAAACTATCTTTCACGTATTCAACACCTTTAGGTAGTGTATCTTCTACTAGCACCTTTTCTAGTTTTCCGTTTTCTACCGTATTATAAAATGTAATTCGGTATTCTACTTCTTCTCCTAGTTTTGGTGTTTGATTCGTTACGCTTTTTTCAACATCCACTTTACCGTATTTATAATCCGGCGTAATCTTTTCTTCTGGATGCTCAGTTTGTCCATTCGGCTCACTCACAACCGCTTTATTAACAATCGTTTCTCCGGCTTTTGCCTCTTCTTTTACTTTCACTTTAAAGGCAATGCTTCGCTCTTTTGTATCCGTAATCTCTGGATATTTTGCGATTACCTTACCATTTTCTACTTTTAACTCTACTGGATTTGGCTCAGCACCTTCAGCTCTCTCACTGCCTTGAACAAATTCTAAGTTAGCTGGAATTTCATCTTCTATTGTAACTGCATCTAGTTTTCCGTTTTCCACCGTATTTTGGAAGCTAATTTGATATTCAACTTCTTCTCCTAGCTTCGGCTTCTTATTTGTTGCTTTTTTCTTTGCAGCAATTTTACCGGCCTTATGCTGTGGTGTAATCTTCTCTTCTAGATTCTTTGGTGGATTTGTTTTATCTCTAACGGTTGCTTTATTAACAATTTCTTCACCAACTTTTGCAGTTTCTTTTACTTTTGTTTTAAAGACGATACTTCTTTCTTCCATATCCATAATTTCTGGATACTTTGCAATTACTTTTCCATTTTCAAACTTCAGCTCTACTGGCTCTGGTTTTGCACCTTCTGCTTTCAAACTATCTTTCACGTATTCAAGATTGCTTGGTAATTCATCTTCAATCGTCAATACATCTAGACGTCCATCTTTTGTCTTATTTTTAAATGTAATACGATACTCTACTTCGTCACCTAGTTTCGGTGTTTTATTAGATGCTATTTTTTTAGCTTCTATTTCTCCAGGGATCTCTTTTGGAGTCGTAACCGTAATATCTGCATCATCTGCAGTTTCATAATTTACCTCGGTACTATCTTGTCCCTTTACAACAACGATATTTTTTACTGTTGTATCTGATTGTACAGAAGCTTTCACTTTTACTTTGAATGTTATAATGGCACTTTCACCAGGCTTTAAAACACCGCCGTCTTTAGCATTAGCACCTTCACCAACACGGAAATCAATTTGATTATTTACAAACTCTGCCTCATCATCGCTTGCATCATCTGTTTTATTTCCTGTATTACTTCCAGAAATATATTGTATAGATCCCGGAACATACTCTAAACGTTCATCTAATTTATCAAAACCTTTTACATTCGATACCGGTGCTTGGTTATTTTTCGTATCATTTTTCACTTCAATTTGATACGTAAACTCTTCACCAGCTTTAATTTCCTTAACTTCTTTACCGGTACTATCTAATGCCTTTTTATCAACTTGTAAGTTTGGAGCATTATGCTCTGTAACGAATGTGGCGTTATTTAATACGTAAATATCACCGCCACCACCATATGCTCTAAAACGCATTTTTCCTTCTTTCAAATCATTCTTTACTTGAGTCGGTCCTTCAAGATGATACGTATGAATGTCAGTACTGAATGAATTTGTCCAATCCGGTTTATATCCTGGATATTTTTTTGTAACAAACTCGTTAGTACCATCTACTTGTACTTCTGTCATAGACGAATCATTCGCATCATTGTCTTTACCGTTAATATTTTTTATCTTTATATATCCAGCACCAAAATCATATTCTCCATAATCATATGCATATCCATCTTTCTCAGCTGGATCACCTTGCGATGAAAAATAACTAAATTTCGCCTTAAAAGCACCTTCTTTTGGTGTGTTTATTTTATTAACACTAATATCTGTCCAGGCTGTGCTTTTTTGAGAGACTAGCCCTTCCCAAATCTTCATGTCTTTTACTGTTTCTTTATAGTTTTCATAAACTAATATAAGATTCCAGTTACCCCAGTAATAACCGCCACCTGTTACATCTTTAATTTGTGGCACATTTGCAACTGTCAACGTTTGAGAAATACCTTGCTGTGCAATTACATTTGTTACGTCAGCATATGCAACATATCCTGCGCCACTACCTGAGTAATTAGAAATATAAGGTAGGTAATCCGCTTTTCGTATGCTATCAGCACGCACCTCTGCATATTCTTTATTTCCCATTTTCATTTTGACTGGTTGTCGTACATCATTATCACTAACTCTTTGATTAACATTTGTACTAGTTACAGTTCCCATTGCAGCTGTCCAAAACAAATACGCCTTTTTTACTTTACTTCCAGCAGGAATGTTAGGAAATGCGCCTGTTGACGAATTAAAAGTACTATTATCGTTATCAACGTCCACTGTCATTTTGTTCGTTTTATAACCCATACTTTGTCTGCCGTAATGGTCAGTTGTCAAACCAAGTGTCACATTACCAGTCTGTACTAAATTACCAGCAGCAATTGTAGAATACAGTGGATCTCCAAACCCTTGTTTATCTCCTGTTTGGATTTGAACCTTCGAAGCATTTTCTGACGCAGCTTGTACTTCTGCAACACTCTGCTTTACTGCCTCTTTTTCTGGCTGTTTCTCAGCTTCGGTTACTGTTTGTTTTGATGGTTCTGTTTTTGATGTAGGGTTATTTTCATCTTCTACAGATACTTGTAGCTTTTCATCAACTTTTTTAATTGTATTATTAGCTGATGGGCCAACTTCTTTCTTACTACTGTCAGCCTCCTCATCGGCATTAGCTGCTACCTTTTCTTCAGAAGGGATTCCCTCAACATCTACAGACATGTTTCCTATTTGTACTTGATCTTTTTGCACACTAATCTTTTGTTTGTATTCTTTATTAAAATGCTGCGTGCGGCTAGCCTTTATTAGCACCGTCATTTTTTCGTGTGATTTTAAATCTCGAATTTTAAGATTAGAAGAAAGAAGTTTTCCTCCCTTATCTTTTTCTTCTACATAGAAATCCGCTACTTTATTTTCAGGTAACTTCTCTCCGTTTACTTTGACAGATTGCGAGAGGAACGTAATTTTATTTTCATTACTTTGTTTAAGCACCAATTCTTGAATTGGTGTATCTCCCGTATTTTCAATCGTATATTGAAATACGTGCTCCCTCTTAGCTACTTCCCCCCTATATATTTCGGCATTTACTTGCTCTGCCTTAATTTTCACATCATTTCCTTGTAACTCATCCCAGCTTTTTTTATTTATCTCTGCAAAAGCACTGGGTGAAGGCAATATGATGGATAGGAGAAGTGTGATCATTGTTACGACATTAAAACACTTCAATACTTGTTTCATATTTTCTACCTTTCTCCTTTCTATATGCTTGCTATCCGTCTACTTAATTTCGTAGCCGTATACATAGCAATATATATCCACTCGCAACAATCCGACCTACGAAAATGTATCGTTGAAATCCCAATGTCAACAATATAAATCTCATAGAATATTACTATTTTAATTTATCAAAAATAGCATATATACATATCGGACACTTATACAAACCTTCACCATTTTTTAACATAGTAAAAAATGCCCTATTGTATAGGTTTATATAACAGTTAAAGGATACATAAAAATCTTAACATACTCCCAAATCTATTTGTACACGAAATAGAAATTTTACCATTTTTTACTTATTTTTTATTTATAATTAAAATTTTCAAAAAAAACTTCACATATAAAAATATGTTATATTAAAACCAAGAACGAATGTTCTTATTTTAAAGGAGGAATTTTCATGATTAACGAGCCCATTATAATGAAAAAAGAAGCTTTCCAAGCAATCGGCGTTTCAGTTACGACGACTAACGAAAGAGAGGCATCTACTAAAGGAAAAATCCCAGAGCTTTGGAACCGCTACTTCCAAGAACAAATGATGCATCACATCCCAAACCAAAAAACGAAAGCAACATTTGCTTTCTACTCAAACTACGAATCAGATGAAACTGGTACATATACATTCACAATCGGTACGCCCGTTTCTTCATTAGAAGACGTTCCTGAAAATATGACAACTTTAACAATACCTGCTGCTACATATGCGGTATTTACAACGAGAAAGGGACCAGTTGCTGAAGTCGTTTGCGAAGCTTGGGAATATATTTGGCAATGGTCGAAAGAAAATAAACGTGCCTTCACAACAGACTTTGAGCTTTATGACGAAAGAGCATTAGACCCAAATCATGCACAATTGGATATTTATATTGCGTTAGCCTAAAAAAAGATGCCCATTCGGCATCTTTTTTTGTCGTTAAATAGCTACTGGGCAAATCCATTATTATTGTCTACAATGAGAAAGTGCAGTATAGAAATATTAGAAACTGTATAAAGTGAAACTATACTCAGCGGAGGGCATCTCCCATTGAGTATTAGCCCTAACCAATCGGGCGTTTACTGGTTTTTTAGTTTAAATTTGTCACATAGAAAGGAAGCAATATGGAGGAACTACAACAAAATAAAACTGCTTTAGAAGGAAGCGGAAAACCGTTATTAAAAAATACGAATTTCCTTTTTCTTTGGGCAGCTACTCTTTTTTCAAGCTTTGCTTTAGCCTTTTTTACTTTTTCACAAACGTGGTACATAGCAAAAACGTTAAACCTTGAAGCTTCACTCGGTGTTGTTTTCGTAGCCCTTAGTGTTCCAAGGCTTATTTTTATGATTGTCGGCGGCGCTGTAGCTGATAAATTCCCGAAAAAAAACATTATGTTTTACTCCAATATCATTCGAGCGATTCTTGTCGCAACCATTCTCACATGGTTTATCGTTGGTGATGTAACGCTATATACATTTGCTTTATTCGCTTTATTCTTTGGACTTGCTGATGCTTTCTTCTGGTCAGCAGATGGATCTATCTTACCGGAATTGGTAGAAAAAAGCCGGTTAACACAAGCGAATTCACTTACACAAATGACGAACCAAGCATCGGTCATCTTAGGCCCTGTACTTGGCGGAATTCTCATTAAATTTACGAACTATGAGACAATCTTTTCCATTACGATTTTATTACTGATTGTCGCTGCCATACTCGTTCAAAAAATACAATTTACGATGCCAGAACAAAAAGATACAGATAAAGGTATGTTCACTTCCATTAAAGAAGGAATCTTATATGTAAAGGAATCGCCATTCCTTTCAACTTTCCTTATTTGTAGCGCTTTTTTAAACTTATTTTTAATCGGTCCGATGCAAGTTGGTTTCCCGCTTTTTGTTAAAAACGTTCTGCATGGTGATTCGCTCCAGTTTAGTTACTTAGAGGCATCTGTAGGCGGTGGAATGGCAATCGGTGCTATCATTGTCGGTTTAAAAAATATTAATCGTAGACGCGGTCTATTTTGTATTATCATGATGCTATTGTCTGGTATATTCTTCTTAGCCATCAACTTTAGTACCGTACTTTGGCAAGCACTATTAGCTGGCATGTTTTACGGTATTACAATCGCAATGGCGATTGTACCGCTTATGGCAATGATTCAATCGACAGTCAAAGAAGAAATGATGGGACGCGTAATGAGTTTACTTATGCTATCATCAATGGGCTTTATCCCGCTCTCTTATGCATTCACATCCATTGCACTTGCAATAGGAATTCCAATCGTAACCGTTATGAAAAGTGGTGCAATAGCTGTTATCGTCTTCGTACTATTTGTAGCGATTCGTGTTCCAGTTGTAAGGAAGTTCGATTAACTAATTAGAGTCATGTATTATACACATGGCTCTTTTTTGAATGGATCAAATAGTGATATTCCCTTACTTCTCCTTAATGCTGCTCCCCATTCTAATCCAATCTCTAAAAATAAATTTCGCACTGTACTGTATAAAAGTGCCCCCAATGTCTTTACGAATTTCCCCATATTTATATGCTCTTACAACACTTTTCACACGCCAAATTAAATTTCCATACACTTCTTCGTCAGCTAATATTTGCTCTAGTAAAACACCTTGTTCTAGTAACCCGCTCTTTTTATATGCAAGCTCGACCTTACTCCAAAATATATTAATTTTCTTCGGATTACTCGTCATCGGCACCAGTGCGTATATAAAAGGCTTCGGTATATCATGACGGCAATACGTCTCATCAAGCTCGTACGTTCCTTTTCTTTTCTCTTTTATTTGTGGAATGTTTTTAGAAAGAATTGTTTCCCCAGCGCTTGTTTGCTCATTTTTACTACAGCCAGTTGCATTATCCTCAATTTTACAAGCGGACATTTGCATACGGTCATCCATGCGGTCAATCGCAGATGTAAGAAATACATATAAGTTCGCACTATACCCGCCGCGCTTATGTCTCTCTTTTGTTGCAACACGCTTTATAATTCCTAGTTCCTCTAACTTTGCAATTGAACGGCGTACTGTACGAATACTCTTTCCAACATTCGTCGCAATCGTCCCCATTAATGGACAAGCGACTCCTACTGTTTTTTGTTTCTCATTCACCGCATATTTTCCTAAAAAATGAATAATGATAGAATCAGTTTTATTCAATTGAAATCGGTAGCACTTCAAAACTTGTTTTTGATATGTATTAAACTCTTCTTTACTTCGAAATTCACTATATGGTTTCATTAAATTATATAAGCTTCCCATTTATATCACCTCTTTATAAGTAAGAGGCAGGAAGCGAAATTGGCGTGATAGTTAATATTTTTTAATGGAGATGAAAATATGATCGTAATTAGCGCTTGTTTAGGTGGTATCGCTTGCCGTTATGACGGGAATGACAATCTTGTTTCAAAAATAGAGGAGCTACTACAAAAAGAAGATACAGTCCTCATTTGTCCTGAAGTATTAGGGGGATTACCAACGCCTCGTCCTTCCGCTGAAATTATTGGCGGGAATGGCGATGACGTTTTAGACGGAAAAGCGAAAGTGATGACAAAAGATGGCGAAGATGTCACAGCAGCTTTCGTAAATGGTGCTTATAAAGCATTAGAACAAATTAAAAATTTAAACCCAGAATATATTATTTTAAAAGAACGCAGCCCATCTTGTGGTAGTTCTACGATTTACACTGGAGAATTTAACGGTAATAAGCAAACTGGTTTCGGAGTGACAACTGCTTTATTTAAAAGACACGGATTTAAAGTCATTTCAGAAGAAGAATTTGAAAACAAAAAAAGGAATTGACCCTGTTCGTCAATTCCTTTTTATCTGTCTTATTTCACACTTAGTTTTTCTTTCACTTTCGCTGGAAGCTCGTCTTTTTTCACTTCTTCCCAAGCTGTTACACCTTTTTTATCTGAGTGGTATACGCGTAGGAATGCTTCTTTACGAAGATTTTTTGGAGCTGTGAATTCTAATTCTTTTACTTCTCCACCTTTATCGAATCCTTTTAATTTATACTCGAAATATTTATGTGGCTCTCCGTTATCAAACTTCTCATTTTTTTCAATTCCATCAGTTGTAATTTGAACGTAGTACTCATCTTTACCCATACGGTTTAAATCACAACCAACTAACAAGCTTGCGAATACAACTAAAATACTAAATAGTGCAATGTATTTTTTCATTTCCTTCACCTCATATGTTTTTTCTTATATTCTTATCTTAAAGCCCAGAGCTTAAAGAAGAAATTCAAAAACATGACATGAACATTACACTTTTGTAAGATAATAATTATTTCTTCACTTTAGAAATCGTCATCCCGTCACCAATTGGAACGAGTACAGATTCTAAATGCGAGTGGTTTGCTATCATTTCATTAAACTTCTTCATAACTTCTGTATAACGTTTTTATTTCACACTCTCATCAGCTATACTACCGCCAATAACGTCTTTCACGCCAATTTCGCCACTTATCACGTAATTTTCTTATACCATTTATTACGCCTTCTATTATGCATTCCATTATAATATTTATCACAAGGTATCTTATACATCTAAAAATAGAACCTATAACATACTTCAATACAAATTCAAAAACATCTTCCAGCATATATCCCCCTCTTTCTATCCTTCCATTATAACTAGAAAAAGAGAACTTAAAGCTCAAATAAATGATAAAGAAATTAGAAGTCAATAGATGAAAAAGGATTTCTAAATGATGAATTGAATATATATTTATTGTTCTCTAACTTTTGAACGAAAGTTTTTTACATATGTTTCATTCTGTCCTAATTTAAAGTTTTCGAGAGGAGAAATGATATGAACTCTATTTTATTAGATGTTCCGTTACAAATAGAAACAGACAGACTCATTCTTCGAGCACCACTTCAAGCTGGTGAAGGGGATATAGTACAACAAGCTATTAAAGATTCCATTAATGAATTAAAGCAATGGTTGTCTTTATTTCAGTCCATTCCTACTGTTGAAGAAACGGAGATTCTTCTGAGAAATGCACATATAGATTTTTTGAAAAGAGAAAGCTTTCGCTATCTTATCTATCATAAAGAGACGAATGATTTTGTTGGAACAGCTAGCCTTCATCGAATTGATTGGAAGGTTTCTAAATGTGAAATTGGATACTGGATTAACACGCAATTTAGTGGCAGTGGATATATGACAGAAACAGTAAGTGCGTTAACAAACCTTGGATTTCAGTTATTCAAATTTAGAAGGATTGAAATACGATGTGAATGTAATAACACGAAAAGTCGTGCACTCCCTGAAAAACTAGGCTTTGAACTTGAAGGGATATTACGTAATGAAGATTTTTCAGCTGACGGCAAACAACTAACTGATACTTGCATCTATGCAAAAATAAAGTGAAATATTGATTAGCCTTGGTAATCGGGCTTTTACGGCAAAAGAAAAGACCTTTCTAACGATTTTATTCTATCGCTAAAAAGGTCTTTCTCTATTTCTGCTAAAAACTTAGCACTCTTCTGGCTTACCAGCATTCGATGCTGTACGGAAAGATGATCCACATCCGCATGATGCGATTGCGTTTGGATTGTCGATTGTGAATCCGCCGCCAAGCATAGATTGTTTATAGTCAATTTTTACTCCTTTAACAATTGGAGCACTTTCTGTATCGATAACAAATTCAACACCGAAAAACTCAAGAACTGTGTCGTCTTCTTTTGGTTCTACTTCAAATCCTAAGCCGTAAGAAAGACCGCTACATCCGCCGCCGTGTACAGCAAGGCGCACATACTTCTCTCCATCTTCAGCATCTTTTAACATATCTTTAATTTGAAAAGCTGCTTGTTCTGTTACTTCAATCATGAAATACACCTTCCTTTCTGTTCTTAGTCCATTATACATCTTTACGCTTCTATCTTGTACTCATACACTCCGCGGCAAATTACTTCCGCAGGTCCTTTCATCAACACGTTTCCTTCTTCAGTCCACGCAATCATTAAATCGCCGCCAGCTAAATGGACTGTAATTTCCTTACCACGTTCCATCTTTCCATTTAAAATAGCAGCTACAACTGCAGCGCACGCTCCTGTTCCGCAAGCTTGCGTTACACCAGATCCACGTTCCCAAACGCGGAAGTTCATCTCGTCATCATTCAAAATTTCGATAAACTCAACATTTACTCGCTCTGGAAACATTTCATGTGTCTCGAGAACTGGTCCAAGTGTTGTAAGAGGTGCTTTTTCTACATCATCAACAAAAATAACCGCATGTGGATTTCCCATTGAAACAGCTGTAAATGCATAACGATGATTATTGTATAAGAAGTTTTCACGAATAAATGGTGTTTCACCTTCACCAAGCATCGGTATTTCTGCACGTGTTAGACGCGGTGCTCCCATATCGATTTTCGCTAATGTCACGACACCATCTTCTACTGTTACTTCAGCCGTTACAATACCAGCCAACGTTTCAATTGTAAAAACTGTTTCTTCTACTAGTTTATGCTCATACGCATATTTCGCTACGCAGCGTAAACCGTTACCACAGCTCTTTCCTTCAGAACCATCATTATTAAACATGCGCATTTTCACCGGAGCTACGTCTGAAGGGCAAATTAAAATCATCCCGTCTGCTCCAATACCAGTATTAATATTTGAAACCTTTTCGGCCACAAGGGCTAAATCTTCTTCAGGAATTTGCTCTTCAAACATATTTACATATATATAACTATTGCCAAGACCATGCATTTTTGTAAAAGAAAATTGGCTCATTTATATTCACTCCAAAAATAATTTGTTATGTTAAGTATAAAATGCATGCTTTTAGAACACAATATGAATGTCCCCCGTTTCTCATATTTGACAACGTTTGGCGATGAGCCACTCTTACACAATTTGTGTAAGAAAAAAGCCCTTCTAAAAAGGGCCTTTTTTTATTTATTCCACTATTTTCGATTGGGGAGAGCTAATAATTAATATTAGCCCTTCCCAATCGAAATCACATTTTATCTAATAAAAAAGGTGCTGCTAATTCGCAACACCTTAAAACATTGGATTTTCATCCAAATACTCATATACATTATTAACAAGCTCTTCTACTGTTGCACCTTGTACAACTTCACCATTTACAAGTGCAAACGGTCCTTCAAAACAAATACCACAATATCCTAGACAACCATACTCCATTACATCTAAATTCGGATCTTTTTCTAATTTTTCTAGAGCTGCTTGTGAACCACTTGCAAGGTTACCTACACAAAATTCAATTAATGGTTTAATCAAAATTCTCCCCCCTGTACTACAAAACAAATTACCTTTTCACTTTATCTATAAGAAGAAAACTAAGCTGTTTCTTGTTGTTTTCGTTACACAGTCTAAACTATTTAGTTACTTCATTATTTCACTTCAAAGTAGATGACTTCTTCTATATAACATGCTACTTCCAATGAAATAGTAACTACAAAGGAAAAACAGTTTATTTTACTTTTCTTCTTATTGTACAACAGAGTATTCATTCATGCATTGTTATTTGTTCACAAATTCGATATAATTTGATTGAGTAAAGTCAAAATATTTTATTAATATAAAATTTTATGATTAGGGGATATTTCAACAGAAAAGGGGTAATCCATCATGAAACACCTCGTAATACTAGGTGGCGGCTACGGTGGAATGAGAATTCTGCAAAGGCTACTTCCAAGCAACCAACTTCCAGATGATGTACAAGTGACATTAATCGACAAAGTACCATATCATTGCTTCAAAACTGAATATTATGCATTAGTTGCGGGTACTATTTCAGAAACGCATATTCGTATACCGTTTCCTGAACACCCACGCCTCAATATTCAATACGGCACAGTAACAAATATTGACCTCGAAGAAAAAGCTGTTCATCTCGATGGCGGCGAAGCAATCCAATATGATGACTTAATTATCGGACTTGGCTGTGAAGATAAATATCATAACGTTCCTGGGGCTAGGGAATATACACATAGTCTACAATCAATTGAACAAACACGTAAAACATATGAACAATTAAATAGTCTAGAACCAAATGCAACAGTAGCTGTTGTTGGTGCTGGCTTAAGTGGCGTTGAAGTAGCAAGTGAACTTCGTGAAAGCCGTTCTGATTTAAAAATCTATTTATTTGATCGAAAAGATAGAATTTTATTCCCGTATCCAGAGAAATTAAGTAGATACGTAGAAGAATGGTTCGTAAAACATAAAGTTAATATTATACGAAACTCTAACATTACAAAAGTGGAACCAAATATTGTGTATAATCACGATGAACCACTTGAATGTGATGCAATTGTCTGGACAGCTGGTATTCAAGCAAATGAAGTTGTTCGAAACCTTCCAGTTGAACAAGATGGTAGCGGACGGGTTGTCTTAACGAAATATCACAATATTCCAAACAACGAGCATGTTTACGTTGTAGGAGATTGCGCAGCACTTCCACATGCACCATCTGCCCAACTTGCTGAAGGTCAAGGAGAACAAATTGTCCAAATATTATTAAAACGTTGGAATAATGAACCACTCCCTGATGAACTACCTGTTATTAAATTAAAAGGTGTTCTAGGATCTCTTGGTAAAAAACACGGATTTGGTTTACTCGCAAACCAACCGTTAATGGGACGTGTACCGAGATTATTAAAATCTGGTCTTCTTTGGATGTACAAATATCATAAGGGTTAATACTTTACAGGCTGTCTACTATGTAGGCAGCCTCTTTGCATCAGTTTTTAAAAATTATCAGACACATCTTTCTCAATATTTATAATGATTTATTTTTCATTTTTATATTAAAAACTACGGATAAACAGTGTATGCTATTTGTAAGTTGTTTTATTATTTCCTTGAAGACCGAATTCATTCGGTCTTATTTTTTATGTGATAAATACTTTTGTAGGAGGCATTACATTCCACTTATGAACTTATCGAAACTAAACAATCGAATAGAAGCGAAAAAGAAAGAGTTAATCTATCTCGTTGAACGATACGGATTGACTCATGATAAAGTGATTTCTTTCAGCCAAGAATTAGATCGTTTACTTAACTTATTAATAAAACTCAAGACGAAGAAAAAACGTTGCTCTTTATAACCGTTATCTTCTCTTTTTTGATACGATATAACTAGAATCAGAAAGGAGCGATTTATGTTTATATTAAAAAACGTTATATATAAAGATATACTACACATTCCTTATTTACAGATTCAAAAAGAAAAGATTACTTGCATTATCGGTGAAAGCGGAAGCGGAAAAAGCACGTTGCTTCGCATGTTAAACGATTTACAATCTCCAACATCCGGCACAATTGAATATAACGGAAAATTAATTTCTGATTATCATCCTATTCAATTACGTCGTGACGTAGTTATGCTTGGGCAAACTCCACCTATTTTTGATGGAACCGTTAAAGACAACCTATTAATGGGACTTCGTCTTTCTGAAAAACCATTTCCAAATGATGATGCCCTGCGGAGTGCATTACAAACCGTTAGCTTAGACAAGCAATTAGAAGATAGCGCCTCCTCACTATCTGGCGGTGAAAAACAAAGACTTGCCTTTGCACGTATCGTACTTATGGATCCGCCTGTCTATTTATTAGATGAACCTACTTCAGCATTAGACAGTGATACAGAACGCCGCGTTATGAAACAATTTACTGAACTAGCACGAAAAAAGAAAAAAACAATTATCTTCATCACACACTCACAACAACTTCCAGAAGAAATTGCAGACGACATTATTGAGATTAGTAAAGCAAACGGTGCAACTAGAAAGGAAGTGCTCTCTGTTGAAGGGCGTTATTGAACTCCAAATTTGGCAACTTGCAGCTGCCTATATTTTCATTCTTATTTTGATTGGACTTGTAAAATTAAAAGGAATACCTCGCGAAAAACAAATCGCGCTCGCAACATTCCGTATGACGATTCAGCTCGTACTTGTTGCATATGTCCTTACATACGTATTTGAAAACAGTAATCCATTTTATACAATTGCTCTCATTACTTCTATTACTACCTTTGCAATTTTTAATATTTATAAACGAGTTAACATCCCAATGTCTAAAGAATTAAAACGAGTAGCCGCCCTTTCCATGGTCGCCGGATCAATTGGGCCACTTCTACTATTTATCTTTGTTATTATCGGACATGATCCGTGGTATGCTCCGCAATATATCGTCCCTATTACAGGAATGTTAGTTGGGAATGCCATGACTGGTGTTTCTCTCGGCGCAAATACGTTCTTAAACAATATGAAATCGCAAAGAGGTCAAATTGAAGGTGCACTTATGCTCGGCGCAACACCGAAAGAAGCAGCTGCTCCGCTCATTCGAGACGCTTTTGACTCTGCTATTTTACCGACAATCAATTCTATGGTCGGAATGGGGATTATAAGCTTACCAGGCATGATGACTGGTCAAATATTATCCGGTGTATCACCATTCACAGCCATTCAATATCAAATCGCCATCATACTCGGTATTTCTGGAAGTACTGCCTTTGCTGTCATTATCTTTTTACAGCTTGGATATAAAACGTTCTTTAATAAGCGATGTCAATTGAAAGAAATTGACTATGGTGCACGGTGAATCGTGCGTAGTTCACGATGAATGAAATTATATTAACGATTTTTTCAATATATCTATCATAACTTGCAATATATCAACGATTTTTCAAATATATCTATCATAACTCAGAATATATCAACGATTTTGTACGAAATATCGATTTACCGACAAAAAGTGACATAATAAAAAGAGGAGGCTATTCGCCTCCTCTTCTATTTACTTACGCCTTCTTAACGAACTGTGATTTTAACTTCATAGCTCCGAAGCCGTCGATTTTGCAATCGATATCGTGATCGCCATCAACTAGACGGATACTCTTTACTTTCGTACCGATCTTCACAACTGAAGAAGTTCCTTTTACTTTTAAATCTTTAATAACAGTAACTGCATCGCCGTCTTGAAGAACGTTTCCGTTCGCATCTTTTACAACTTTCGCACCATCATTATTTTCAGCTTCTGCTTCTTGGCCCCACTCATGAGCACATTCTGGACATACGAAAAGAACGCCATCCTCATACGTATATTCTGAATTACATTTTGGACAATTTGGTAAAGTAGCCATAAATTCATTTCCTCCGTTCATTATTTATACGTAAAAATCAAAATTGATGTTTACATCTCGATAAATAAAATTTGTATAGCATTTCTTTATAGTGCCATAGTCTCACGTTATTGACAACCCTACCTCAAATTCTCATTTTTTATTGTATTTTACAAAATTTCAATTTGTATGCCGTTTTTCTATTTGCTCTTCTACTAATTTTAAAAATCTTCGTTGTGCATTTTTATTTTTTACGAGCAATCGAACTCTTAGCTTACTTTTTAAATATGAGCGAACTTTGTAGTTCGTAATAAATAACTTTCGATACTTCTCGTCTTCATATATCATTCGAAACCATTCATACTGCTGCAAGTAACGTATGTTAGCATCAATCTTTTTCATGTGTAAACCCGTACTTAAACTAATCGATCCTATTAGAGCTTCTATTAATGCTGAAATTATTTCTCTCCCCCCTAATAAACAAAAGAAGAACCTTCACAAGATTCTTCTTTTCAAAATGAACGAGTTCCCTCTAGAAACCCAAATTATTTTCTTCAATGTAAATTTGATATTCTTCCACTTCTTCTTCACTTAACTTCTTATTATTTTCATATACCTCTTGCCACTCGAAATCATCTTCATCGAAATAAACAGCAAATTTAATTTTCACGTTTTTCTTCTCTGTATAATCATAACCAGTAAACTCTACTACGTCATAATCTTTTTCTTTCTTCACAAACTTCCAAGTTGGATTATCAGTCATAATCTCTAAAGTAACCCCTTCTCCACTTGAACGAACAACGTTTTTAATATTCGGCTCAGTTGGTAAAAAGGACAGCCCGAACGCAGCTAATCCATACACAATCCCGACTATAATCTGTAAACCAATCATACCAGCAATACTCACGCCGCCCTTTGATTGTAAGAAATACGCCTTCTCATGATCAGACGCATCTTCTCCCTTACGAAAAACACGAACAGCCTGCTTATAATATAAACGGTTTCCTTGCCATCCAGTAAATATCATCATTCCTAATTGAAGAGCTAAACTAAATGTTACATAAATCCCATCTGGAATATCTATAAAAGGGGGTATAACTATACTAGGTATAGCCAATAACGCAAATATAATAAATAACTTATACATTTTACGATAAGCTAACCAAAAAGTTGGGAAGAAAAAGGCTACCCAATTCCATGTATTCCCTTGCGCTGGATTTTCTACTTTACCCCACTTAAAGTCATAATAAGCTGTATTCTTTTGAACAACTTTATGTAATTCTTGTGGAGAAATCGTTTCTTGTAAAACCGTGTCCTTCACGTACATCATCCTTTTCTTATTTCTATATACATTTATTGTATATGGACAAAATGAAGGAATCTAACAAAAAGTACACATATTTCATAAAAGTGAACGGAAATCGAATATATTCCGACAATTATCCGTTTCTTATTTCATTTTACTTTTAAATATATTAGAATACTTATGAATGATACGTTTAATACACTAAGTTAATCATTTTGTATATTTGATAATAAAAATGTTTCACATGAAACTATTTATATTTTGTATTACCTTGCCTCTACACAATGCGTATAAAGCCCTTTCTACTTACTACAAAATACGAAAGACGCCCTTTTCAAAAAGGGGCCTTTTTATGGTTGAAAATTCAATAATAAATAAAACGAATTATTTAATAAATGAATCCCAATTGGAACGAGTAAATTCTTTGTTTTCTTATATGTGTATGCTAAACATATACCCATACCCAAAATATATAAAATACTACCTACTGTAAGGGGATGGCCAAAACTAAATATGAAAGCACTTATAACGGCACTAGTAAGTGTAGAGAAGCGCTGAGATAATTTCATAAAAAACATACCTCGAAATACAATTTCCTCCCAAATAGGCGCAAAAATTGTGAGCACAACTACGTATAGAATGATTTCACTTGTAGTAGGTTCTGTTACTATATTAGATTCATCCACACCAAGCCCATGTGGTAAAACTACATTTAATACCGCAAGATACATAAGCATTACAATCGTTGTCATTACTATTGTTACATAATGTTTAAAATTATTGAATTGTAATGATTTTATTAAATGTAAGCAGCAATTTCTTGCCGGTGCATACATTACGATAATCATACAAAACGTGAAAGGTGGAATAAGATGATCTACATACCATGGGTATAAGGAAGAATCATATAAAAGGTTCAAAAAACCAATTCCATGCATGACCCTAAAAATAATTACTAGAGTGCTAATTACTTGGCGCATACTCATTTGTTCATTCTTTTCTTCATATGTAACTAATTCTATATTCATCCTATCCCCCCAGTATAATTAAACCTTTTTAACCATTATATACCAAATAAAACATAAAAAAAGACAATACCTCAACTGTATTGTCCATTTTCTTCCCTACCATTTCTCTCTACACGTCTCAATTAAATGCAGTAAGTACCTCTTCGTCATATCTGCTCTTCTCCACCTTGAGAGCATTCGCTTTTCTTTTGGGTTCTGCCGTATTCTCGCTACTTCTTTTAATAAAAGCTCCCATTCTTCCGCTGAACGTTCTGACAAGTATTGCAATCCTCTATCTTTTGAAACGATTGTTTTATGATCTAGTGTATATAAAATACGTCCCATCGTAACGATAGCTGATTCTACCCACTCTTCTATAAAAAATAAATATGGCTTCTTCGCCTTTTCACTCCAGTACTGTTCTACGTTATATTTCATTGTATTTACTACATCATTCCATTTTATTTGCAGCGGAAGATCTTCTGCTTCTTTTCCTGTAACTGTAATGCCTTGATTTTTCAACGTCCACCATGTGACCGCATTAATGTCCCAATGACCAACATTAGCTTTACCATCTGCACAATACACGTACTCGTTCATTTCATCATTGTATTTCCCTAAGTCAGCAAGCGGAATATACATACCGTCCATTCTTTTACCTAGTGTATTATCACTAAGTTTATTATGTAGTTCCACAAGCTGCTGTTTTTCAGCTTCATTCACGGAATCATTTATCACTGTAACAAAATCAACATCGCTCGTTTCCTTATGAAATGCACCTAGTGCGATGGATCCGTAAATATATACCCCGACTATTTTTTCATCCAAAAAAATTTCTTTTAATTCTACTGTGTACCGCTCCATTAACCGTTGTACTTCCGTTGGTAACGCATGCTTCACTCCATTTTTCATATCTATCCCTCCAATAAAAAAAGCCTTTGCAAATTCGCAAAGACTTCTTGTTTTATAAATATTTCTCGATTTCTTCGTAAACATCCTTCAAACGAGGATTTCCTTCTCCAACAATTTCTCCATTTACAAGAACGACCGGATAAAATAAATTTTCTTCCACTACTCGCTCTGCGAATGCTTTTTTATCTTCATCTTCTTGTTCTTCTTGGAAATCAATATACTCGAAATTAAATTTATTTTCTTGTCCTTCATATTTACGACCAATTGCCGCTTGTAACCATTCAAACGTTTCTGTTGAAGATGGCATTCCGACGCAGCTCGCACAAATTACTTTCGTCCCATACACTTGAACATTAACCATTTCTTCTCCCCCACTTCTTGTCCCAACAGTATATTCAGATGTCTTATTACATAAGCACATCATTTTACAAACTTATTCCATACCCCTATACTGAAAAAACACGATACAATATTTCGACAATAAAACAAGAAGAGAAAAAATAGATTTTCCCCTCTATCTTGATTATAATAAAACTGATGAAAGGAGTCGATAAAAATGGAAAACCCACATATGCAAGAACAAGTATTAGAAGTATTAGATAAATTACGTCCATTCTTACTTCGCGATGGCGGAGACGTTGAATTAGTAGACATTGAAGAAGGTATCGTAAAACTACGCCTTATGGGTGCATGCGGAAGCTGCCCAAGTTCTACAATCACACTAAAAGCTGGTATCGAGCGCGCGTTACTTGAAGAAGTACCAGGCGTTATCGAAGTAGAACAAGTATTTTAATCTAAAAGCGGAAGCGGCTCGTTCAAAGTCACTTGCTAAAAGGAGACCAAATTTGGTCTCCTTTTTTTATTCAAATCACATTTATCTGTTAACATCATAAAACAAAATTGGAAATCCTTCTCAAAAAATGCGATAATTAATACTATATAGTGAATCGTTCACACATATACAGTAAAAAAACATAGGGGGACGACAGATGCCAAAAATGGGGAACACTTTTGTAACAACTCAAGAACTAGAAAAGAAAAAAGAGTATTTATTAGGCCTTTCATCCGTTATACCAACATGGAATACAAGCTATCAATTTTTATTTAAAGAAATCCAGCAAGAATTATTGGGTAAAGTAAATGAAAAGCTCGAAAGGCATCAATTCGTTTTAAATATATGTACAGATCAACAGGTAGGGGCATAATGTATTACATAAAATTGTGGTATATAAAAAAGAGACCTCACTCGGTCTCTTTTTTATATTTTTAAGATAACCAATCTAATTTTCTAATCCCGAGCTTATCTACCGGTAAACGAAGTGAGCCATAAAAATGCTTCATAAATTGCTCTGAGCGGTTCACATCGTGTAAAATGGCTTCTAAGCGATCTCTATATATGCTTTTTTGTTCTTCGTTTCCAGTTTGGTAATATCGTTCGACCGTTTCAAAATAGTGAAGCGGGAACAGGAGCCTTGCAAATAATAAGCGCCAACCAAATGAGGACAGCGAGTAATTTCGTTCATAATCTGTAACAAATTGAACGATTGTTTGATCCCAGTCTTTCTTTTTTTCAATCATCATATAGCGAATCCATTCTGCTATATCTCGAGTTGGGTGATCATACACCCAATCAAAAGGAAGTTTGAGACGCTTCGTTTGATGCCATAATAAAGGTGTGAATCGTTCTTGGCAAATTGTCGCTGCATCCGTTAGTTGCGGCGTATCATCCATTTCTGTATCAACAACATATTGAATGGCATTTTCTGCAACTCCTAAGTAATACGGGAAGGATTCAATAAACAATTGATCGAATACGTCTGTAGGGTGGTTCATCACTTGTGATTGCCAAAACTTTTCTAACTGATCGAGTCTCTTTTCCCATAACGCTTTCCATTCACCAATGCGGCTTAATTGCTCGATTTCTTCTGGAAAGAATGCACCTCGTTTATGGAATATAGAAAGTTCACTTCCTAATGACGTAGCATGTCGTTCTAACGCTCGCATACCTTTTAATAAGCAGTAATTTTGTTCTTCTATCTCACTTACATAGTAGCCGTGTATAGTTGGAACGAAAGTCGCTACAGTTATATCCCCTTGCTGGTTCATATAGTCACTGAGCTTTTTCATCTCTACAAGTACTTCTTCCTCCATTTCTCCAATTGGAACAAGTACATAAATTTTGTTGCGAATCCAAAAGCTTTTATAGGGGCCAAGGGGGATTAATTCTTTAACATGCATGTGATAATGCTCATAAATATGCTGAATCATCGCAGTCGCCACCTATGGTTTTTCTTTATATATATGAGCTTGTGCTCGCCTTTCATTCCTATGCACAGGATAAAGCAACGAAACGTATACAAATACTAAAAAGAAAAAAAGGTGATAAACATGAAAGAATCAAATCAACTACAAGAAAGAGCATTACAACTATTACAAGAACGCGGTGTAACAATTGATGATATTGCTGAACTTGTTCATTTTCTTCAAAAAAAATATCATCCAAATTTAGAGATGTCAGAATGCCGTTACAATGTAGAACGTGTACTATCAAAACGTGAAGTACAAAACGCACTGATTACTGGTATCGAGCTTGATGTCCTTGCTGAAAAGGGAATGCTAAGTGAACCGTTACAAGATATTGTAAAACGTGATGAAGGCTTATACGGAATTGATGAAGTTATCGCACTTTCTATCGTAAACGTGTACGGCTCTATCGGTTTCACGAACTTTGGATATATTGATAAATTAAAACCTGGTATTTTAGAATACTTAAATGATAAATCAACTGGAAAAGTGCACACATTCCTTGACGATATCGTTGGCGGAATTGCTGCCGCAGCTTCAAGCCGTTTAGCGCACCGAGCTGAGCACTCAGAATAATAATGTTTTCTAGGCCGTCAGTTTCATGCTGACGGCCTTTCGTATTCCATAAGCATAAATTCTCTTCCGCGACTCAAAAAAATAGTCCCTTGTTTAAATCCGATATTTTTATATAACGTAATCGCTCTTGTATTAAATGTTGCTACGCTTAATCGAAACATTTTTGCATTAAACTCTTTCGTGGCAAACGCTATTCCAGCTTGGAAGAATTCTTTCCCTATTCCCTTCCCAGTTAACGCCGGCTTCATGCCAAGTCCGATATCAATCACATCTTCTCCACCATATAAATTAGCATCTCTTCCACCTGGCACTTGTGCATTTGCTCCAAAACAAAAATAACCGATGAGGTCTCCTTGATCGTCACAACAGCCATAATACGTTCCATCTAATAGCTCTTCTATTACTTCTTTCTCGCCTGAAAAACTATATAAACTATAAGGTTCCTCGTACGTCCAAGTATTTATCTCATTTGCTTCTTCCTCTGTTAACTTATGTATATCCACTTTCTCTTTCCCCCTATTATATTTCTATTAACAATATTCGATATTCATCTTATAATTCATCTTTCTCAATATATTTTTTAATTTCTCGCTTTATTTTTATGGAAGATTTTTCTTATTATGTTACGATTAAACAGAATCATTACAAATAAGGTGGTGACAATTTGAATTACTTTTCTTATCTCTCCTCGGAAGAACTGCAAAATTTTTTCTATAAAGAACCTCTTAGTTTTTCAAAAAATATAGGGAAAGAACAACTAGCTTACGCACTAGGTGCCACACTATATACTCCCGGCACGAAAGAAACGATTGCGGAAGATATAATTAGAAAGAAACATGTGGATGCTACCTCAATTATTCTTTGTCTAGAGGACGCTATCAGCGATGAGGAAGTAAAACTTGCAGAGCAAAACATCGTCGTTCAAATACAGCAAATCGCTAACTTAGTCAGTGCCAACATACTAAACCAAGCAGACATCCCACTTCTTTTTATTAGAGTTCGACAGCCAAGTCAAATGAAGACAATTGTTACTGAATTAGGTAGTGCTGTTCATTGTTTATGTGGTTTTGTCTTTCCAAAATTCACACCGATTAACGGAAAGACTTATATCGATCAGCTTGCATATATAAACGAGTTATACTCATTATCGCTATATGGCATGCCGATTTTAGAATCACCCGAAATTATGTATAAGGAAACACGGGCAGAATCATTATTACAAATAAAAAATTTACTAGATTCTTATCACGATTACATCTTAAATGTACGTATTGGTGCTACTGATTTTTCAAGTATATTTAGTATTCGGCGCAATAAATACACACCTATCTATCATATTACTGTTGTCCGTGATTGTATTTCAGACATTATTAACGTTTTCTCAAGGGCAACAAATGAATATATTATTTCAGGATGTGTATGGGAATATTTTTCTAATGATCATGAAGAAGGGCTTATTCAAGAGGTATCACTTGACCATGCAAATGGCTTAATCGGAAAGACAGTTATTCACCCATCTCATATTAAAGTTGTACAGGCAATGCACATTGTCACAGTGGAAGATTATTTAGATGCGAGATCAATTTTACAAAATGCAGATACGTATAATGGAGTGCTAAAAAGCAGTTTTTCTAACAAAATGAATGAAGTAAAACCTCATTATAGCTGGGCTCGCAAAACCATTTTAAAATCTAATATTTACGGGGTGCTACATGAAAACAAACAATTCACCGATCTCCTTATTACAAACGCAAAGCAACACGTATAACGTTTTAAATAATATACAAGTCCATGTAGAAGTACGTGATAATCCATATAATTTAGCGCTAGACAATCTTTTTCAAATGGCTGCGAGAATAAATAAGAAACGTAGTTTTTTATTTGTGAGTACAATCCTTGGAAAGCATCTTCCTATTAAACCTGCAGTCTCTCTATCAAGTGGAGTTGCTCTCGCTGCAAGATATTTGGAAATACTACATAATATTTCTCATCCATTTCAAAAAGAAATTTTAAATCTCATTTCATTAGAAATTGATGAAATCCCAGAGGAAGTATTTCGTTATCAATATCCTCTGCAAGAAGAAGTTTTGTTCATCGGATTCGCTGAAACAGCGACAGCACTTGGTCATTCTATGTTTCAATGCTTTCAAAATGCAAAGTATGTACATACAACTAGAGAATCGATACCCCACCTAGAATCTGTCATTACATTTGAGGAAGAACATTCTCATGCAACATCACACCGTTGTTATGTAGATGAAAGCTTTTTTCAAAACAACAATCCAATTGTTCTCGTAGATGATGAGATGACAACAGGAAAAACAGCATTAAATATTATTAGATCTATTCAAAATAAATTCCCACGAGAAGAATATATAATTGCTTCTTTATTAGACTGGCGTTCTCATACTAATAGAAAACAATTTAAACAATTAGAAGAAGAACTTCAAATTAAGGTTCATGTTATTTCTTTATTAGAAGGCAGTATTCATACAACTGGCCAACCATTAAATATTGCAAAAAAAGAGATTCAAATTGAAGAAACAAAACCTGATTTCAAAAAACATACCCTTACCTGCCTAAAATCACCCTATACATCAAATTATATAAAATATACTGGGCGATTTGGCATTTCAGCATATGAACAAAAGCACATTCATTCTTTCGCCCAAGAAGCAGGAAAAACTTTAAAAAGAGAAAGAATGGGAAAACGAACACTCTGTCTCGGAACGGGTGAATTTATGTATATCCCAATGAAAATTGCTGCTGAAATGGGTGAAAATATTTTATATCAATCTACAACAAGAAGCCCTATCCATTCTGTTTCAAATGATGTGAACTACGCCATTCATAATCATTTCTCATATCCAAGTCCTGAAGATTCTACTATTACAAATTACTTTTATAATATTTCACCTCATGATTACGATGAAGTATTTGTTTTCATTGAGCGTGATTTAGGGGAAGAAGCCCTATCTCCTCTTCTACAGCAGTTACAAACAGTTATTCCTTTTATTCATATCGTCTCATTTTCAAATAGCATAGAAAAGGAAGGTTGATAATTATGGTAAAAGTAAATTCTCATATTAGTAGTTACAATCCAAATGATGCTATTTTTCTATTAAAAGATATTAGTGATTTAATGAAAGAAAGTTCCACGGAAACTAGAGAACAAGCAATTCAAGCTGGCACACATTATTCCGAAATGTTACCAATGGAATATAAACCATCTAAAGCGTATATGGATTTATTCTTTTCTTCCCTGCAACAATATAAACACAAACTAGCCATCGCTGTTGGAGTTGTCGCCGAACAGATTATACAAACTAAAGGAACTAACCTTATCTTCGTTTCATTAGCTCGTGCTGGTACACCTATTGGCATTCTTATCAAACGCTACATACGCTATCAATACAACCTTGATGTACCTCACTATTGTATTTCTATTGTTCGCGGACGCGGTATTGATGAAAATGCACTCCATTATATTTTGGAACATCACCCTAAAGAAACAATTCAATTCATTGATGGGTGGACTGGAAAAGGTGCAATAAAAAAAGAATTAGAATATGCAGTACACACATTTAACGAACGAAATAATACACACATTTCTCATTGTATGGCTGTGCTTGCTGATCCCGGTTACTGTACTTCAATTTACGGTACACGTGAAGATTTTCTTATTCCTAGCGCTTGCTTAAATGCAACAGTCTCTGGACTAATTAGCCGCACTGTACTAAATGACACCTATATCGGTCCAAATGATTTTCATGGTGTTAAATATTATAAAGAGCTAGAACAAGAAGACTTATCAAATTTCTTCGTTGATGAGGTAACAGAGTTATTCCCTTCTGTTCATTCTCATATAGATAATCAATTACGTTATATTACTTCAACTTACACTGATCCCTCTTGGCAAGGATTAAAAGATATACAGTCT
This sequence comes from Bacillus sp. TE8-1, assembly GCF_008368855.1. Lineage (NCBI taxonomy): Bacteria > Bacillati > Bacillota > Bacilli > Caryophanales > Bacillaceae > Bacillus > Bacillus sp. TE8-1. The sequence continues at coordinate 60,047 of NZ_QPET01000015.1, forward strand.
ATCCAAAATCACTTTGAAATTGACGATATTAACTTAATTAAACCAGGAGTCGGTGAAACAACTCGTGTATTACTCCGGAGAATACCGTGGAAAATTTTAATACGTAAGCAAAACAATCCCGATTTAAAGCATATTTTACTTCTCGCTAAAGAAAAGAATGTCCCAATTGAAATCTATGAGAATATGGCTTATTCATGTTGCGGGCTCATTAAGCCTCTTAGGAAGGAAACAATATGATTTTCGCCAGTGATCTTGATCAGACGCTTATTTATTCCCGGAAATCGTTTCGTGCCCCTATAGAAGATGAATCAATTCAACTCATTGAAACTTTAGATGGGAAAGAAATTTCTTTCATATCACATAAAACCATTTCACTACTAAAAAAATTACAACTGCACTCACATTTCATCCCAGTTACAACAAGAACTATTAAGCAGTTTCAGCGTATTGCTTTATTCCAAAACGAAATCATTCCCGAATACGCCATTACAAGTAACGGCGGCAATATCCTTCATAATGGGAAACAAGATGGTACTTGGAACAGGACAGTAAAAGAAAGACTATCGGTTGAATGTATAGAGAGAAACGACATACTAAAGGAATTTGGACAAATAGCTCATAAAGATTGGGTTATATCGCAAAAAACAGCTGATGATCTATTCCATTATTGCATTATTAAACGGGAGAACATTCCTTATGATGAATTATCATCCTTCACTTCCTGGTTAGACAAACAAGGCTGGAATCATTCACTTCAAGGTAGAAAGCTATACTTTGTACCAAAACCAATTAATAAATGGGACGCCGTGCAATATATAAAAGAAATTTTGCAAATAGATACGATTATTACAGCTGGGGATTCTTTACTTGATTTATGCATGCTTGAAAAGGCGAACCATGCCTTCGCACCACTTCATGGTGAGTTAGGGGCAATGCATGATAGCTTACAACCCCATATTTTAAAAACAGACGCAATCGGCATATATGCCGCAGAAGAAATCGTAAATAAATCACTTCAAATTATTCACAGTTCATTACCTACCTCATGATCATCATATGCACAATTGCATACGCACAGCTATTAAACAGATGGTACAATTTATTTGAATCGCTGTTGCTACACTTCTTGATTAGAGAAAAGGCGTTAAAACGGAAATTAGCGTCTTATCAACCTCAAGCAATTGGCACATTTTGTCATCTTAAAAGACACTCCAACGAGTGTCTTTTTTTCTATATCCAACAAGGACTTACTCATTTCAAAGTATAAATACATAAAATAATGTAAATCATGACACGCATGAATCACTTTCTAAAAGTTATAAAGTAGATTCAAAATAAAAAAGCACTCTTAACTAGAGTGCTTTTTACTTTCAAACAAGGAGGCTACATATATGGATAGTACTCTCGTATTTAACTTTGGCATTGGTATTGTTATCATTTTATTCGTCTTCTTTGTACTTTGTATGAGCGGGGTATAAAAAGGCGATTTTCGAGCGTCTTTTTATACATACATATGTATTACTTGACTTCTATAAAGGTAGTAACCATAATAGTTACAGAAATACAAATAGCTATTCACATATCCACAAATAGGAGGAAGAAAAATGAAACATGTAATCGTTTATGCACACCCGAATACAGAAAGCTTCAACCATGCGATTTTAGAAACGGTAAAAAGTGAATTAGAAGGAAAAGGTCACGAAGTACGCGTTCGCGATCTATACGAATTAAACTTTAATCCAGTATTAGGCGCTTCCGATTTCATCTCATTTTCTCAAGGAAATACACCAGAAGATATTAAAGAAGAACAAGAGCATATCTCTTGGGCTGATAGCATTACATTCATTTATCCAGTGTGGTGGGCGGGACTTCCTGCTATTTTAAAAGGATACGTTGACCGTGTATTTAGCCACGGATTCGCTTATGCTTACGGTGAAAACGGTATTGAAAAGTTATTAAGCGGTAAAAAAGGCTTGTTATTATCTACAATGGGAAATACGAAAGAAGCATACACAGCAGGCGGCATGTTTGATGCAATGAAGAAAACAGCGGATGTTGGTATTTTTGAATTTACAGGCATTGAAACAATTGAGCATACATTCTATACAAGTGTTCCTTCTGTGGATGACAGTGTGCGTAAACAATATCTTGAAGAGGTTAAAGACGTTGTGAATCGTGCATTCTAATAAAAAACTCCGGTTGTTAAAACCGGAGTTTTTTTATTTCACCATTAATTTCGGAATATATCTTTGAAGAATGCTTTCTAATTCATTCATATCTTCCTTTCTAATAAGTAAATTCACATTGTCATTCATTTTTTCTCTCCCGCGATATAAAAATATATTTTCTTTTGGATTTTCCCATGTTGATGTTTTATAGCCTTTCAATTCTTCATATGAATAAAAGTTTAATCCATCTATTACACCTTTTTCATATATTTGTACACTTTTAATAAGATGTATAGCTATTAAAGTCATAAAACAACTTGCTACAGCATGAATACCTAGCTGAATAAAAAACTGTTCAACTGTATCAATATCGCCACTTACGTACTGAGCATATATATACATACATTGTCCAATGAAATATGTTGGTCCAAGTAATGCAATCCAACGTCTTTTCACCCGAGGATACATTGCAATAAGTTTTCCTGCGCTTTTTTTCATTTCATTTATTTTATATATTTTCCATAGAACAAAGAACAAAACGCATAATGTAAAAACAAGCATAATACATGACATCCAGTACATTCTTATTCCTCCCTTATATCAATACATTTAAATTTTACATTCCGTATACCTATAGTACATATGCAATTATGCATAAAAAAACAGGTAACCTCTTCCGGCTACCTGCATTTCATTACATCTTCTCAATCCACTCCGTCAAGTTATGCACAACTTGCGTTGGTTGTACTTCATATTCTGTTAACTTCTCCACAGTTGTGACTCCAGTGTGGACAAGAAGGGTATGCATACCAGCATTTATTCCTGCTAAAATGTCTGTATCGTAGTTATCCCCAACCATTAATGCTTCATTTTTTTCTATGCCAAGCACTTTTAAAGCTTGTTCCATAATGATTGATTCTGGTTTTCCGATAAAGATTGGATCCACACCTGTTGATACTGCTACAACTGATGTTAATGAGCCGTTACCTGGTAATAATCCTCGCTCAGTTGGAATGGCAATATCCCCATTTGTAGAAATAAACGTCGCGCCATTACGCACAGCAAGACACGCTTTTGCTAATTTTTCATATGTGATGTCACGATCTAAACCCACAACAACGAAATCAGGATTTTCATCCACAAGTTCAAATCCTTTTTCCACAAGTGCATCGTGTAAGCCTTCTTCACCAATCATATATACAGTTGCGTCTTGTTTACGTTCATAAATAAAGTTCGCAGTCGCCATACTCGTTGTGAATACTTGCTCCGCTTTCGCTGGAATATCGAAACGAACAAGCTTTTCTGCCACTTGTTCTGGTTTGCGAGTTGAGTTATTCGTAACGAATAAATATGGAATGCCGCGCTCTCCTAATGCTTTTACGAAGTCGCTTGCTTCTTCAATTTGTTCTTCTCCGCGATACATCGTACCGTCTAAGTCAATTAAGTAACCTTTATACATCGATTATGTCTCTCCTTCTATGCTAACGTTCTCACCTTATCATACCACTCTTATATTACCCGCTTTTCCAAAAGAAAAAAACGCTTTACCTTAAAGCGCCCCATAACGTTCATTTTTTCTCTTTTATTTGGTAAGAACAACTACAATCGCCCTCGCACATATTTGCTAGCGTTTTCACTTCTGCGTTCGTAAATAAACGCTTATACATTTCTTTTTCATCTTCACACACTTGCGGGAATCTCTCGGCAATTTCCTTTAACGGACAGTTTTGTTTTTCAATTACGAAAGAATTCTCTCCATCTCTCTTTATTTGAACCATATAACCATTTCTCTCTTGCATAGCTGCTATCTCTTGCACTTTATATGCTAAATTCTTTTGATTACTCACTCTCTTTTGTAACTGTTCTTCCATTCGCTTCGTTCTCTCTTTTAAAACGTAACGAAGTATTTTTTCATCGCCCATTCGAGCTAAATCTTCTAGCATATCAATCGCAAATTGCTTATACTCTTTCGGGAATGTATCTTCTCCCTTTTCGCTTAATCCATACAAATAAGTTGGTCTTCCGACATGTTGCCTTACCATCTTAGAATAAATGAGTCCGTCTTTCTCAAGATTACTTAAATGTCTTCGGATCGCCATTTCTGTAATCTCTAAAACGTCAGCTAGTTCCGCTACCGTGTGCTCTCCCTTTACTTTCAACAATTGTACAATCTCGTCTTTCGTAGTACGTGCTTCCCCCATACTTCACCCTTCTCCCTTTTCTTTCTCACATACAATATAAGATCCCCAAAAGGCATTCTCTGGGGATCTTATAAGCATAATTATTCTGGTACAAATGCAGATACAGGTCCTAATTCCTTTTCTAAATAACTGCGAATATTTGCTGGGTATTTCTCTACCACTGCAATATGTTTTTGAATCGTCTTATATAATTCATCATGATTCATTTGAATATAGTCTTGCGTAAGCATTTTTCGAAGAAGGATAATTTCTTTCATCCCTTGTCCATCTTCTTCACTTATCACTCGCTCGTCCATTAAAATATCAATAATATCTTCATAGCTTCCTGGATCGCGCATAATAAATCCATCAATCATCGCATTTCCTACATCTAATACACAATCAATAATAAGATGGGCTATGCGCTCTAATGCGTAAAATTCAAACTCGGTTTCATATATCTTTTTCTCTTGAAATGTACTTGTTGCTCGTTCTAAACATACTAGCATTTGTTCTATTTTCTTTCTGTCTACAAAATACATGAATGTCACCTACCTGGAAATTAAAGCATTTACATTTTAATTGTAACGCTTTCTTCTGAAAAAATCGACAATTTTTCGAATTCACCTTTTCTCCGTTATTTGTTATAGTTATATTTGTATGATTTTTGAAATTGGAGGAATGGAATCTTGGAACGTGAACTCGCACTAGAAATTGTCCGTGTAACAGAAGCAGCAGCCTTAGCATCCGCACAGTGGATGGGCCGCGGAAAGAAAAATGAAGCAGATGATGCAGCAACTACAGCAATGCGTGATATGTTCGATTCAGTAAACATGGCAGGTACAGTTGTAATTGGTGAAGGAGAACTTGATGAAGCACCGATGTTGTATATTGGTGAAGAACTAGGAACAGGTAACGGTCCAGAAGTAGACATCGCCGTTGATCCATTAGAAGGTACAAACATCGTTGCAAAAGGTCTTGCAAATGCAATGGCAGTTATTGCAATCGCAGACAAAGGGAACCTTCTTCATGCTCCTGATATGTACATGGAAAAAATCGCGGTTGGTCCAAAAGCAGCTGGTAAAATTAGCTTAGATGATCCAATTGAAAAAACAATTGAAATTGTAGCAGAAGCTAACAATAAAAAGATTCGCGATCTAACAGTTATCGTTCAAGAACGTGAACGTCATCAAGATATTATTGACCGTGTTCGTGCAAAAGGTGCACGCGTAAAATTATTTGGTGACGGTGATGTTGGTGCGTCAATCGCAACAGCACTACCTGGAACCGGTATCGACTTATTCGTAGGTATTGGCGGAGCTCCAGAAGGTGTTATTTCTGCAGCAGCATTAAAGTGCCTTGAAGGTGAAATGCAAGCTCGCTTAGTTCCAATGAACGAAGAAGAAGAAGCTCGTTGTCGTGAAATGGGATTAGAAGATCCTCGTCAACTTCTTATGTTAGATGACCTAGTATCTGGGGATGATGCAATCTTCTCAGCAACTGGTGTATCTGCTGGTGAGTTATTAGACGGTGTTAAATTCCTTGGCGGAGACTTAGCTGAAACATACTCTATCGTAATGCGTTACAAAACAAGAACAGTACGATTCATTAAAACACATCACCATTTAGATCATAAACCACACTTAAACTTAGATATTTAATAAAGGAGCCATGTGTATGGAAGAACGTTTCTTTCTGTACGACGATACTGTCGCTACAAAAACTCGTTTCGTTAGCTTTATGGGAGAAAATGAGCGTCACGATTTAGCGCTATTATACTCCGATCGTCATTACGGTAAAACAATTGTCCTTGATATGCAGCGCAATAAATTTGCAATCATCGGTGCTGACGATTTAAACGAACCAGGCTACTTAGAGCATGCATTTTCTATGACTGAAGAAATTGCAGAAGAATTACGCTCATTTTTATTTGAACTTATATAATTTATCGTATGCACCAGCTATTTTAGCTGGTGTTTTTTCATTAATAGAGTTTTGAATTTTCAATCTTTTGTGTTATAATTAAGAATAAATCTATTTGGATAGAAAGGACGTTATCTACGTATGCCAACATTTACTTTGTAATGGACCAGCAATTGGATAGCATTACTCTCAAAAAAGCACCGTGCTTTTTCAAGGGAGTAGTCTGCCCATTCCCATTACAAAGGAACGTATTGCATCTGTAGTATGATGTTTACGGAGGTTCCTCTTTGGGGACCTCCTTTTATTTTTGTCTTTTTCTCATGTCTTCATACTACAAGACATCCAAATAGCTGTATTACGTTTCTTTGCCACTACTATAAGAGGTGAAGGAAAATGCAGAAAGTACAACTTTCTTGGAGTTTATATGAAAACGAGCAAAACACAATCGAAAAATATTGTAAAAATTGCAGACGTACTACCCTATTTACCGATACAAATATTCGTAGGCATAACGCCAACGGAAAAAACATATACCGCTTTGCCATTTATAAATGTCCGAAAGACCATACGTGGAATCAAAAACTTCGTATTTATAAAGCATTTACTGATCACGTTGAAACGATCGATATGACTCAGCAAGATCAAACGGAAACAACTACTACCATTTCCATTACGCAACATCAAGAAAGCGGCATAACCGAAATCACGATCGTATTAGATATCGTTTTCGGTTCCCACCGCATCGATAAAGCCTTATCCACATATATTTCCGACTGGAGCCGTACACGCATTGTGGATAAAATTAAAAATGGGGAGATTCAATTAAACGGACAACAAATGAAACCAAATACAATACTTTCTGAAGGCGATTCTATTTCAATTTGTTTATAAGGGGGAGTCTCATGCTAAATGTGAGAAAAGGTACGATGAATTTATTAGACGAATTAGATGCAATGTATACAGAATGTAAAAAAGCGCTCTTACAAAAGAAAATTTATCAATGGGATGATTCATATCCGACTCGAGAACATATTGCCTATCACTTAGAACAAGGTGAACTCTACTGCCTATTTGAGCATGATTCGCTCGTTGGTGCTGTTGTGTTGAATGAGTGGCAATCTCCAGAATATGAGCTAATTGATTGGTCAGAAACACACGGTCGCTTTCTTATCGTCCATTCTTTCGTCATACATCCTTTCGCCCAAGGAAAAGGATATAGCAAAGTACTTTTATCCTTTTGGGAAAATGAAGCAAAACGAAAAGACTATACAGGCATACGATTAGATGCTTTCACTGGCAATCCCGTTTCATTGCGTTTGTATGAAAAGAATCATTATATTTGTCGAGGTGCTGTTTATTTTTCAAGTAAACAGCCTCCTCACAATTGGTATAACTGCTATGAAAAAATCCTCTTACAATTGTAAGAGGATTTTTTTATTTCTTCACTTTTCGTAATACAAAATGTGCGCAACCGAAGTTACAGTACTCGTATAAATACTCCGTTAACGTACTAATTTTCGTATCATATGTCGCACGTTGGTTACTATCATCAAAGAATCCGCGCAATCTAAGTTGCTCATATCCCCAGTCCCCAACGATGTAATCATATTTATTTAAAATTTCTGCATAGCGCTCTTTAAATGCTTCTTCACTAAAACCGTCACGAAAGTTTTTAATTACTTCGTACTGAACATTATTAATGCTCACCGTAGCATGAATCTCTTGCTTTTGCTCCATCATTAACTTCCTCTCTAAGCATTCTTCTTTTTATCGTATCACAAAGCATAACAACCAACAATTTCAAATACAAAAAATTGCAAATTAGTACATGCTATGGAGAAGGAGGTGATACATCGTGAAAAAACAAATTTTACTTTCCCTTCTCACTCTTTCCTTATTTGCAGGCTGCCAATCAGCGAACAAAGCTGAAATGGAACGTGAAGAAGGAAGCCGTGTTCTTGTTTCCAATAAAAACGACATGTATCATACGGAAAATACAAATACAAGACTCACAAGAGTCGGTTATTCTTCTAAACAAAAGCATGAAGTATCTAACAAACAAGTAGGGGCCATTAATCGCGAGAAGGTCGCTGAAATGATTACAAGCATGACAGTCAAACTTCCTGACGTTACAAACGCTGCTACACTCGTTACTGATGATGAAGTGTTCGTTGTATACCGTGCAAACACAACGGATCCAAAACTCGTAGCGGATCAAGTATATAGAGCTGCTTTGTCCATCGTTCCTCGCTATTATAAAGCATATGTATCAACAGACCAAAAGTTGATTTCTCAAATTCAAGGGCTTCAATCTGGCGCATTAAATGATACAGAATATACACAAAGCCTCGATATGTTAAAACGAGAAATGAGTAAAAATCCTCATTTGAACAATACGGGAGATCAGACTTTGAATGATATGATTAAAAAGTAAAACAGGTGGAGAAAATCTCCACCTGTTTTACTTTTTATTTTTTATTACGATCCGCATAAACCTCCATCGCATCACACATAAACTGCGCTAATCCCTCACCAAACTTATCGATATTTTTCGTAAAGCGCTCATCAGCGACGTACATTTGACCGAGTCCTTTAAAAGCATCTAACGAATATTCACCGAAGTTTTGCAAGTAATCGTACCATACTTTAATAGCTGCCTGCGCCTCTTTAGAATCTGGTGCATCGTGTCTAAGCGTTGCTAAATTTCTATAAATAGCATTAAACTCCTCTTGGTTCTCTTTTGACATACCTTTTGCATATTCGTTCGCTTTATCTACAGCTGCGTCTCCCCATTTTTCACGTGCTTCTTCTTCATATGGGTTATGGCTGAAATCGAATCCTTCAAATTTCTCTTTATTCGTCATTTCAATCTCTCCTTTTGTATGCTGAATTGTTTTATCAATCGTCGCAATCACCTTATCTAATCTGGCACGCTTTTCAAGAAGCATCTTCTTATGAAGCTGTAGTGCCTCTTCGCGATCAAATGATGGACTCATGATAATCTCTTTAATTTTCTTCAAAGGGAAGCCAAGCTCTTTAAAAAACAAAATTTGCTGCAATGTCTCTAAATTTTCATTGGAATACAGACGATATCCAGACTCTGTCGTCTCGTCTGGGGTTAACAACCCAATTTCATCGTAATGATGCAGTGTGCGCACACTAATTCCAACTAAATCAGCTACTTCTTTTACTCTCATTGTCATTTGTATCTCCCCCTTAGTACATACGATAAAGTATGACGCAACGTTAGAGTCAATAAGTAAATTCATTTTCTTTCTAAAAGTTTCATCTCTCCCCTATTTCATGCATAATAGATATGTACATATATTAGAAAGCGGTGAAAGTATGGTTTCAAATACTGTAATTGCCAGCATCATTTTTCAACTCATTATCTCGATTCTGGTCCCAATTATCGTACTCGTTTATTTCCGTAAAAAATATAATATGAATTGGAAAGTGGTCGGCGTTGGTGTTCTTATCTTTATCGGATTCACCCAAATTCTTGAAACACCATTCCACCTATTTATGCGCGGTAATCCAACAATCGCTCCATTTTTAGAAAATCCGTTTGTCTTCGCAATTTATGGCGGATTGACTGCTGGTATTTTTGAAGAATTAGGACGCTTCGTTGCCTTCTTCTTCTTACTAAAAAAATATCTAGAATATAAAGATGGCTTCGCTTATGGAATTGGTCACGGCGGAATTGAATCTATTTTAATTGGCGGTTTTTCTGCATTACAAGCATTAATCTTTGCTAATTCTATTAATGATGGTAGCTTCGCTCGACTGATTGAACAAAAACCTGAGCTTAGCATTTTACAGGATATGTTAATTCAGCAACCCGCCTACTTATACTTCCTTGGTAGCTTAGAAAGAATTATGGCACTCGTGCTTCAAATCGCCTTTACAATGCTTGTTTTATACGCAGTCAAACAGAAGAAATATATCTTCCTAGTATACGCTATACTATTCCACGCATTTGTAGACTTTTTCGCGGCACTTTACCAAACAAAAACAATCAATATCTTTGTTGCCGAAGGAATTACCCTTCTCTTCACAATTGGGGCTGTCGTTCTTATTCGCAAGATGAAAGCGAAATTAATGAGTGTGCCGGAGTAAAAAATAACCCACCGATTGGTGGGTTATTTTTTATGGATTGTCGCAATGGTGATAGCTTTTTCCTTCTTGCAGCTCCCTCTTTGTTTCTGCATCTATAACGATGTACTTATGAAACTCTTCTACTTCATTTTGAGAAAAGGAAGCGAAAAAATAAACTTGGCGATCAGGATGAACAAAAAAATCTTGAAGCACCGCACTACTCCGACAACCCATGGTTGTTTTTTGTAGGAAAGAAAATTCCTCATCAGCCACTTCTTTAAATAAGATTTTTTTCCGAACACTATATGCTGCATTATTGTATTCTTTATAGATTTTCTTATCTAACTGTTTATAAAAAACATCCTCACTCACAAATGACTTATTTCGATTGCTTGGATAATTTAGTTTTTGATTCGACTCTGCATAAGTTGTGGACAAGTGTATAAAAAAACAAAGACTAAATACAATACATATCATTTTATTCATGATTGCACCTCAAATGTTCATTATCCACATTACTTTTCCACATATTTAAATCAATATGCTGTTTCCAATAAAAAGGAATTATTTCTACATTTGTCGAAGTATATAGCGTCAACTTGAAAGATGGGGATGAATTATGAAGAAAATTATTGTAATACGACATTGTTCAGCAATTGGGCAAAAACGTGATGATGAATTAACGACCGATGGAAAAGACCAAGCAAACACCCTTGCTACATTCCTCTTAGAAAATCATCTACAAATCGATCATATTATTTCAAGCCCATTTGTCCGAGCTATCGATTCCATTCGGCCCTATGCGCTCCAAGCTAACTTATCTATCCAAAAAGATGAACGATTAACTGAACGCATATTGAGCAACATTCCAATGGATGATTGGATGCAAAAACTAGAATCTACTTTTACAAATATAGATATTGCCTTTTCAGGCGGAGAGTCAACAAAACAAGCAACAGACCGGGCCCTATCGCTTATTCAAGACGTTTTACAATTAAACCATACGACAACACTACTTGTTACACATGGCAATTTACTTACACTCATTTTAAAGCATTTTGATCATACGATTGGCTTTAATGAATGGAGAACTTTAACGAATCCTGATATTTACGAAATTACAATCGACGAACAATGTATGATAAAACGCTTATGGGAAACATCGTCCAAGTAATATCCCTTTCCAAAACATTCAGTTGACGCCACGAGAAGAGACTGTTCTAACAATAGAAAGGGGTATCATTTCATATGTACGAAGACGTACTTGCTTTACTACATAAAACAAATGTTTCTTATGAAAAATTCGAACACGAACCAGTACTCGATTATGAGACGGATCGGATCGTACGCGAGAGACTTGGCTTACAAGGCACTCCAAGTAAAAGCTTATTTTTAAAATCAAAGTCTGAAGATTATTACGTATTTTTTACGTTAGAGGGCACAAGGCTCAACCGGGGAGAGATGAAAGAATTAACAGGAGAACGCTTATCTCTCTGTTCTCCTGATGAACTGCGAGACAAAACTGGTTGTACGCCGGGATGTGTGGCTCCTTTCGGATATTCACACGATGTAACAATTATTGTGGATAACGCTATTTATAAGTACGATAAAATTTTAATTACACCTGGTGTTCCTGAATTTACAATTGAATTATCCACAGAAGAATTAAAAAAGATTTTATTAACATGTCCAAATACCATTTTAGAGTACAAACAAAAAGAGAGCTAATCATTAGCTCTCTTTTTTCATTATTTAGCTTCTGCTGTTTTTTCTTTTGCAGAACGTACTTGCTCGTCCGCATGGTAAGAAGAACGCACAAGTGGGCCAGCTTCACAGTGGCTAAATCCTTTGCTAAGTGCAATTTCTTTAAGCTCTGCAAATTCTGCTGGTGGGTAATATTTAAGAACTGGTAAATGCTTCTTAGATGGTTGTAGGTATTGCCCAAGAGTTAAAATATCCACATTGTTTGCACGTAAGTCATCCATTGCTTCAATTAAATCTTCTCTCGTTTCACCTAAGCCCACCATAATGCTCGATTTAGTTGGAATATCAGGCTGCATTTCTTTCGCTCGACGTAAAAACTCTAATGAACGTTCATATTTTGCTCTAGCGCGAACTCGGTCAGATAATCGACGTACTGTTTCAATGTTATGGTTTAAAATATCTGGTTTTGCATCCATTAACATTTTTAAGTTTTCTTCTACTCCACCCATATCAGATGGTAATACTTCGATAGACGTGAATGGGTTTTTACGACGTACTGCGCGTACTGTTTCAGCAAAAACAGCTGCTCCCCCGTCCTTTAAATCATCACGTGCAACCGCTGTTATAACAACGTGCTTTAAGCCCATTTGTACTACTGAATCTGCTACGCGTTCTGGTTCTTGTAAATCAAGCTCAGTTGGTAAGCCTGTTTTAACCGCACAAAAACGACAAGCACGTGTACAAACCGCACCTAAAATCATAAATGTTGCTGTTTTTCTTACAGCCCAGCATTCATGAATATTCGGACATTTTGCCTCTTCACAAACGGTATGAAGATTCTTAGAACGCATCATTTTCTTTAAGCCTGTATAGTTTTCATTCGTGTTTAACTTAATTTTCAACCATTCGGGCTTGCGCTTATATTCTGTTTGTTTTGTCATGGTTATCAACTCCGCACAATATGAAATAGTTTACCGTGTTCGCTTCTTTCAATGTAACATATCTATTCTAACGTATGAAAGCGATTTGCTCAAATGAAGATTCTAAGATTTTTTCCAATCGTTCCCTATAATGAAATACTCCGTATATCCCACACTAAAAAGAGTGATGTTGTGAAAGGAGTCTATTTCATGCTTCGAAAAATTTCTCTTTTGCTTTCTATTTGTTTTCTTCTCCACCAAAACATCGCTTACGGTGAAGATAATCAGCAAAGCATATACGAAAAGCGCATGGCACTATATAAAGAAACCGAGCAGTCTTCAGGCATTCCATGGTATTACTTAGCTGCAATGGATCAATATGAAAGAAATATACGGAGCGTAAGAAAAGATATTCCGAAAAAACCAGATGCCATCATTTCCCTTTATTTCAAACCAGAAATATGGGCTGGACCTATTAATAGTAACGATACTCTCCCCCATACAATTTCTCTATTTGGCGGAATAGGTTTAGATGGTGACAAAGATGGATTTGCAAATGCAAATAGCGACCGTGATCTTCTGCATACCGCAGCGACTATTTTAAGGAAACAAGGAACGTCAGAAGACCGTATTAAAATTATGCTCTGGGAATATTATAGACGTGCAAAAACAGTTGATTTAATTAGCGAATATGCCCAAATTTATAAACATTATGGCCGTATTAATTTAGAGGGAAATGCTTTTCCTCTTCCGATCCGTAGTGACCATAGCTACCGTAGTACTTTCGGCGCTGGAAGAAGTTTTGGGGGTAGAAGGATTCATGAAGGAACCGATATTTTTGCCGGATATGGCGTGCCAGTAAGATCGACTTGCTATGGCATTATTGAAACGAAAGGTTGGAACCGCCTTGGTGGATGGCGCATTGGTATTCGCGACCTTCATAACAATTACCATTATTACGCTCATTTAGGCGGGTTCTCAAAAGAAATACAGCTTGGACAAATTGTTGAGCCAGGGAAAGTAATCGGATTTGTTGGTAGCACTGGTTATGGACCTCCTGGTACAGCCGGAAAATTCCCACCCCACTTACATTTTGGCATATATAAAGACAATGGCTATACAGAATGGGCCTTCGATCCATACATGCATTTAAGCCTTTGGGAACGCAAAGAACGAGCAAATACAAAAAGATAACCGTAGCTGCATTGCTACGGTTATTTTTTATCCATTAAAAGCCTGGCTGAGCCGGGTTTCACTGTATTTACAACTAACTATCTGTTTTCTTTTTATCAGGTACAGCAACACTTCCACTTCCATAATACGTAGGCACTTCCCCTTGAACGATACGCGTCACAATCGGAACATTTTGTTTCACCGTTATCTCTTTCGTATGAAATGGAATAATTACTTGCAATGTTACTTCCATTTCCATAACAATTTGAATTGCTGTAGTATTAATCCCATGCGGCTCAATTTTTTGTTTAATATCTGTATTCACATGCCCAATTGGCGTGAAATGAATCGGAATATCCGGTCCTATATTACCAAGAAGTGCATTATCAGTTACACGCCCAAAAGGAACTGCCATAGTCGCCCCGTTTTTTTCAGAAATACCTAGCTCCTTCAACTTCCCTTGTTCTACTTGCTGCAAATATTTTTCTATGTACGTGGTCGTTGACGTTACGATTTCATTTACTTGCTTTGTATTTAAATTAATTGTAGATACTTTTCCGTTTTTATCATTCTGTACTTTCATTAATGAATCTACATCGAATCCTTCATTAATTCGATCCTTTACTGCCTTCGTCATAATTGCCGTCGCCATTTTATGCGTCTCTACTTCCCCATATTTAATTAAGGTCGGCTGAATACTATTATTCACAATCCACAACCCTTGCGTAAGTAATATAATAAAAAGAATAAACGACATAAGCAGTATATACCGAAAGGCAATAGGTCCCCTTCGAAACCGCGAGTTTTTCGAGCGAAATATACTCATAAAAAAACCTCCTTCTTATATCATTTCTATGCAAGAAGGAGGGACGATATATGCTTATCTCATTTTTAATAATGCTTCTTTTCCAATCGTTCCTGCTGGAATGCCTAATGCTTCAGCTCCAGTCGTTACCGATTCTAGCGGCGCTTCAAGAAGTTGTTCAATCGTTCTTACACCAACCGCACGGCCAGCAATAATTCCTCGATCACCTAACTTCTCATTTAAAAGACCTACATCTAATGCACCACACATAATATATCCTTTATCGCTCATTACAGCTAGCAAATTTGTCTTTGGAAGTTTCACGCTAACCGCAATAAACGTATAATTATCAATTATAATTGACTCCACATTAACCATAGTTCACACTCCTCTCTTTCTTATCTGTATGACAAGAGAAAAATGAGTGTTACAAGTTAACTAGCCTATAGTTTAACGGAAGATGTATAAGTTATTAACATATCTGTTAACACATCTCTAAGTAGTTCTGGCATATAATATTGTTTGTCAGAAAGTGTGGATAGCTCTGGGTATAAGTAGCCAAATGTAAACATATCAATTGTTCCTACTGTATATATACGATCTAATTCCAGCGATTCCCCGTTAATTAATACATCTTCGAGTAAAATTTTATTCCCAGGAATCGTATCTGGAATTACTTCTACATCCGCGTAAATCATTTTCCCCATCACTTTCCCACGAAATCCGAATCCTTTCACCTCAAGATTCTCCATATTCGGCTTACGTGCTTTCAAAATAACTTCTCTTAATATCTTTCCTGGAACTTTCAAAGCACACGGATTAATTGGATGTGGACAAATTCTGTGAATATCTCCGCGCGTTACGACACCCTCTTCTAACCCTTCAAGAAGTACACCAGCATTCACCATGCCAATTTCTGCACCGCACCATGTTTTCAGCGCACTTGCTAACATATGAGAAAACGGCGTCTCATGAAACCAATCAACCTGTAATGACTCTTTTAAATGAACGACAGGCTCTGCCATTATATGCTTACTTTCTTCCTGCAGTATTTCAATTGTGGATAACGGCTCGCTATAAGCACCTAACCGTTCCGTCTTAATCGCCCTACCGTCCTTTTTCAACAGCTTCTTCGTCTCTTTATCCACAGTAAGCTGCACGTGCCCAACGTAACGTCCCCACTTTTCACAGCAACAAAGTAAAGTATTATTCATTAGAACACCACGCTCAAATAAATGATGCGTATGTGCCCCTAAAATAACATCTATATCATAATGCTCTGCCATATACTCATCCATACTTTTTCCAAGGTGAGAAAGGACAACTGTTATATGAGCCTCATCTCTCACTTCTTCTAAAATAGACTCTAAATGGATAAGCGGATCTTCAATATGCCAATCGAGCATTTGATAAAACTCTGGATACGCAACAGTTAACCCGATAAAAGCAATCGTAATCCCATCTGTCGTTGTATGTAATTTATAAGGCTTTGCCCATGATGGACGTACACCTTCTTTTTCAAATAAATTTGCAACAAGTACTTCAAATCCAGCATCATCATAGAGCCGATTTAAATGCTCTTTCGCTAACGTAATTCCTTCATTATTTCCGATCGTTACATAATCATATAACGCCTCATTTAAAAGCTTCGTATTCCCAAGCCCATTTGTCGCTTCCGAAATACTATGAAAACGATCCACATGATCGCCGATATCAATCGTCAAAACAGTCTCTCCCGCTTCCTGTCTTCGCTTTTTCTCCCCTAGAACAAACCGAGAAATTTGCGGCCAATTTTCAAAATGACTATGTATATCGTTTGTATGATAAAGGTGGATGATTGTTTCTTTATTTGTATTCAGAGAAAAAACCTCCTCTCAGTTCCTTACTGCCATTTACGCTATGCGCACACAATAATCCTGTAAATACTTTTCGTCTTTTCTTGCTATTTTACATTGTACTCGCATTGTGAGAAAAAGCAAAAGATTGTCCTTTTTATATGAGAAACTTTTGCTAATGCAGGAAAGAATTCCAGATAGTGGAGGGAGGGGGGGTGGATTTGTCAAAAAGTTTAATAGAGAATTCAGTGGGTAGTTGTTCAAGTGGATTTGTCAGTATCTTTGTCTTAAACCTAGTCGTTCTCTGTTCTTATAAAATGTTTGGGGTATGTGAGGATTTTCTTTTGTCTTATCTTGTCGACAAATCGATATTCCTTGTCGAAACGTTGATATATTGAAATAATCGTTGATATATTCCCGTTTATGATCGATATATTTGAAAAATCGTTGATATATTTAGCTAAACACTCACCCGGGTATCCTCTCCCGAGCCAAGACAAATCCACAAAACAAAAAAGCGCCCTGCACAGCAGGACGCTTTCTTCATACATATATTATCCAGTTCCAGCGGCTAGAATAAGCCGCTGCCACTTTTAAATATTGTCCAGCTTCGCCTCCTAGACCTTCATGTCTAAGAACCTTCCGCACGAGAAGATAAAAAGCATCTTCTGTGCGAAAGAACCTTAGCCAACGGGTCTGAACAATCGGCTCCGCATTTCTATTTAACCAATAGAACCTTCCATCTCAAACTTGATTAGGCGGTTCATTTCAACTGCGTATTCCATTGGAAGTTCGCGAGTGAATGGCTCGATGAAGCCCATTACGATCATTTCTGTGGCTTCTTGCTCAGAAATACCGCGGCTCATTAGGTAGAATAATTGTTCTTCTGATACTTTCGATACTTTCGCTTCGTGCTCAAGTGAAACGTAATCGTTTTTGATTTCGTTGTAAGGAATTGTATCAGATGTAGATTGGTTATCCATGATTAACGTGTCACACTCGATGTTAGAGCGAGAGTTTTTCGCTTTTGGTCCGAAGTGTACGATACCACGGTAAGTTACTTTACCACCATGCTTCGCAATCGATTTAGAAACGATTGTTGAAGACGTGTTTGGTGCTAAGTGAATCATTTTCGCACCAGCATCTTGGTGTTGGCCTTTACCAGCAATCGCGATAGATAATGTTAAACCACGAGCGCCTTCGCCTTTTAAGATAACTGCTGGGTATTTCATCGTTAATTTAGATCCGATGTTACCGTCAATCCATTCCATCGTTGCGTTTTCTTCACAAACCGCACGTTTTGTAACTAGGTTGTATACGTTGTTCGCCCAGTTTTGGATTGTTGTATAACGGCAATATGCATCTTTCTTAATGATGATTTCTACTACCGCACTGTGAAGTGAGTTAGTCGTGTAAACAGGTGCTGTACAACCTTCTACGTAGTGTACGTGTGCGCCTTCGTCTACGATGATAAGCGTACGCTCGAATTGTCCCATATTTTCAGAGTTAATACGGAAATACGCTTGAAGTGGTGTATCAACTTTAACACCTTTTGGAACGTAGATGAATGATCCACCAGACCAAACTGCAGAGTTTAATGCAGAGAATTTGTTGTCTGTTGGTGGGATTACTTTTCCGAAATGCTCACGGAAAATATCTTCGTTCTCTTTTAATGCGCTATCTGTATCTTTGAAGACGATTCCTAGAGCTTCTAGGTCTTCTTTCATGTTGTGGTATACAACTTCAGATTCGTACTGTGCAGATACACCAGCTAAATATTTTTGTTCAGCTTCTGGAATACCTAATTTATCAAATGTTGCTTTAATTTCATCAGGTACTTCATCCCAAGACTTCTCAGATTTCTCAGATGGTTTTACGTAGTACGTAATTTCATCGAAATCTAAGTCGTTTAAGTCGCCGCCCCATTGTGGCATTGGCATTTCGTAGAACTTATCCAGTGATTTTAAACGGAAGTCTAACATCCACTGTGGTTCTTCTTTCATACGTGAAATTTCTTCAACGATTTCTTTTGTTAAACCGCGTCCAGCACGGAAAATCGAAACGTCTTTGTCTTTGAAACCATATTTATAATCGCCGATATCTGGCAGTTGCTTCGCCATGTTGGTGTGTCCCTCCTTAGATAACCTCGTTTTTAGGAACCTTTAACATTACTTATCTTCGTTTAAGCCCTTTTCTAACGCTTTCCACGCTAATGTTGCACATTTAATACGTGCAGGGAACTTGCATACGCCTTGTAATGCTTCAATATCTCCTAAATCGATGCTGTCATCGTACTCTTTTCCTAGCATCATGTCAGAGAAAATTTTCGAAAGCTGAAGTGCTTCTTCAATTTTCTTACCTTTTACTGCTTGTGTCATCATTGAAGCTGAAGACATTGAGATTGAACATCCTTCACCTTCAAACTTCGCCTCTTGCACAATACCTTCTTCTACTTTCATCGTAAGTTGAATACGATCGCCGCAAGTTGGATTGTTCAAGTTAACGGTAACACTATCTTCTAACACGCCATGGTTACGAGGATTTTTGTAATGATCCATAATAACTTGACGATATAACGTATCTAAATTATTAAATGACATTTGTGAAATACTCCTTTGTCTTGATTAGCGATTCAACAAATGTATCAATTTCTTCTTTTGTATTATATAAATAGAAGCTCGCACGTGCTGTTGAAGAAGCTTTTAGCCACTTCATAAGCGGTTGTGCACAGTGATGTCCTGCGCGAACTGCAATGCCTTCTACATCTAATACAGTCGCTACATCGTGAGGATGTACGTCTTCAATATTAAATGTAACAAGACCAGCGCGATGCTTTGGACCATAAATTGTAACGCCATCTACTTCTGATAGTCTTTCTAAAGCGTATTGCGCTAATTCATGCTCATGCTTTTCAATATTATCAAGACCGATTTCTTCTAGGAAATCAATTGCCGCACCAAGTCCGATTGCATTACCGATAATCGGTGTACCTGCTTCAAACTTCCACGGAAGCTCTTTCCACGTAGATTCTTGTAAATCTACGAAATCAATCATTTCACCGCCAAATTCAATTGGCTCCATATTGTTCAGCAATTCTTTTTTACCATATAATACGCCGATACCTGTAGGTCCGCACATCTTATGAGCAGATAATGCGTAGAAATCACAGTTTAAATCTTGTACATCCACTTTCATGTGAGGTGTACTTTGTGCACCATCAACGACCATAATTGCGCCATTTTCGTGTGCAATTGCTCCGATTTCTTTTACAGGGTTAATCGTTCCAAGTACGTTTGATACTTGCATAATAGAAACGATTTTTGTATTCGGTGTAACTGTTTGACGAACATCTTCTAAAGAAATTGTACCGTCTGGTTGAAGCGGAAGATATTTTAAAGTTGCACCAGTTTTCTTCGCAACTTGTTGCCACGGAATGATATTACTATGGTGCTCCATGTAAGAAATAACGATTTCATCGCCCTCTTTTACATTTTCAAGACCATAGCTAGCTGCTACTGTATTTAATGCAGTTGTCGTTCCGCGTGTGAAAATAATCTCTTCCATTGATTTCGCGTTAATAAACTTGCGAACTTTCTCACGTGCACCTTCATACGCGTCGGTAGCTTTCGTACCGAGCGTATGAACACCGCGATGCACGTTAGAATTATATTCTTTATAGTAACGTTCTAACGTTTCAATGACTTGAATTGGTTTTTGAGAAGTTGCTGCACTATCGAAATAAACAAGTTGTTTGCCGTTCACTTTTTGATCAAGAATTGGAAACTGTTTGCGTATTTCATGAATATTCATTAGCGAACTTTCCTTTCAATTACCTCAACAAGCTGTGCCTTTACTCCTTCAATTGGAAGCTCATTAACTACAGGTGCTAAGAATCCATGGATGACTAAACGTTCTGCTTCGCGTTTTGGAATACCACGGCTCATCAAGTAGTATAGTTGGACTGGATCTACGCGACCTACTGAAGCTGCGTGACCTGCCATTACATCATCTTCGTCGATTAAAAGAATTGGGTTTGCATCACCGCGTGCTTTTTCATCTAACATAAGAACGCGAGAAGATTGTTGTGCATTTGATTTAGATGCACCGTGTTCAATCTTACCAATTCCGTTAAAGATAGATGTTGCACTATCTTTTTGTACACCGTGTTTTAAAATCCAACCTTCAGAGTGTTTACCGAAGTGAACAACTTTAGTTGTAAAGTTTTGTGTTTGGTTACCACGGCCAATTGTTACTGTTTTCGTATCAGCATATGAACCGTCGCCCATTAAGTTCGTAACATTCTCTGAAATTGTGTTTCCGTCATTCATAAGGCCTAGAGCCCAATCAATACGGCCGTCGCGTCCTACAACGCCGCGGCGGTTAACGTAAGTTGTTACGTCTTTTGCTAATAGATCAACCGCACCGAATTTCACTTGTGCGCCTTGTTCCACGATTACTTCTGCTACGATATTTGCAATACCTTTAGCATTTTCATTTGCAACGTAGTTTTCTACATAAGTTGCAGTACTGTTCGCATCAGCTACGAATAATACGTGGTTATATACGTTAGCTTCTTCGCCGTCTACTAAGAATACAGCTTGAAGTGGAGTTTCAAGAACAACGTTTTTCGGAACATATACGAATGCACCGCCGTTGATTAATGCAGCATGAAGTGCAGTTAGACGATGCTCGTCTACTTTCACGCCGTCTTTCATTAAGTACTTTTGTACTAGTTCAGCGTGCTCAGTTGCTGCTGTTACGATGTCTGTAAAAATAACACCTTTTTCTTTTGCTTCGTCTGCTAAAGAAACGAATGCAGTTGTACCAGTACGTTGCACTAATACGCTGTTATTTTCATCGATTAAGTTTTTCACTGCTTCTGGAAGTTCAGTTAAAGAACTTACAGGCTCTTGCTTAGCAGCGTCGCCTTTTCCGATAAAGTCCCATTTGTCAATTTTCGTTTTATCAGGCGTTGGCATTGGAAGTTCAGTTGCTTGTGCAAGAGCTTGTAAGCGGAACTCAGTCAACCAAGCTGCTTCGTTTACTTCGCTTGCGCGTTGACGGATTGTTTCTTGATCGAAAGGTAATGTACCGATTGTCATGTTTATGCTCCTCTCTTACGCTTCTTGCTCTGTTGTTTCGTCTTCAATACCTAATTCTTTTTTAATCCAGTCGTAACCTTCAGCTTCTAGACGTTGTGCAAGCTCAGGGCCACCAGATTTAACGATACGACCGTTCATCATAACGTGAACGAAGTCTGGAGTGATGTAGTTTAATAAACGTTGGTAATGCGTAATCATTAGGCAACCGAACTCTTCGCCGCGCATTTCGTTAATACCTTTAGATACAACTTTTAATGCATCGATATCAAGACCTGAGTCAATTTCATCTAAGATTGCGATTTTTGGCTCAATCATCATTAATTGAAGAATTTCGTTACGTTTTTTCTCTCCACCAGAGAAACCTTCGTTTAAGTAACGTTGTGCCATTTCTGGATCCATTTCTAGGAATTCCATGTTTTTATCTAATGTACGGATAAATTTCATAAGAGAAATTTCATCGCCTTCTTCACGACGTGCATTAATTGCAGAACGTAAGAAGTCAGCGTTTGTTACTCCGCTAATTTCACTTGGATATTGCATTGCTAGGAATAGACCCGCTTGTGCGCGCTCGTCTACTTCCATTTCTAATACATCTTCACCGTCGATGATGATGCTACCTTCTGTTACTTCATACTTTGGGTGACCCATAATTGCAGAAGATAAAGTTGATTTACCTGTTCCGTTAGGTCCCATAATTGCGTGGATTTCTCCACCTTTTACTTCAAGGTTTACACCCTTTAAAATTTCTTTGCCATCAATTGATACGTGTAAGTCTTTAACCGTTAATGTAGAACCAGCCATCTCAATACCTCCATTAATCCTATATATACATTTTAAAAATTCCTAAAACGTTCATATTCTCATTTTATTCTCATTCTAATTTTATATCAAATAAAATGATATCGCAAACGACGAAAAAAAGTAACCGTTTTTTCACAAATGTATATAAGTATTTCCTTCACATCTTTCTATGATACACCTTTCTTCTTATTTATATAAAGAAAAAAGGACTGGTAATTTTCCAGCCCTTTCCTTATATTTATTCACTTACCGGAAGTACAGCACCTTTATATTCTTTATTAATAAAATCTTGAATTTCTTTTGAATGTAGCACTTCTACTAGCTCTTTAATTTCTTTTTTCTTCTCATCACCTTTACGAACTGCAATGATGTTTGCATACGGAGAGTCTGATCCTTCAATCGCAATTGCATCCTTTGTTGGATTTAATTTTGCATCAATTGCATAGTTTGAATTAATAAATAAAGCATCTCCCTCATTATTTTCATACAATTTCGGTGAAAGTCCAGGTTCAACATCTGTTTTAAATTTTAAGTTTTTCGGGTTTTCTACAACATCTTTTACTGTTGCTTTAACAACATCTACTCCGTCTTTTAATTTAATAACGCCGCCTTTTTGTAACAGCGCTAGCATGCGGCCACGCTCCGCTACGTTATTACTCATAATCACTGTCCCGCCATCTGGTAAGTCTTTTAAGCTTTTATATTTCTTAGAATAAATACCCATTGGCTCTAAATGGATTTTTCCTGCGTTTACAATTTTATATCCCTTTTCTTGAATTTCTTTATCTAAGTAAGGAATATGCTGGAAGTAGTTCGCATCAATTTCTTTATCCGCTAACGCTTTATTTGGCAGTACATAATCCTGGAACTTTTTAATCTCTAACTTAATGCCTTTTTTCTCTAATATCGGCTGTGCCTTTTCTAAAATAACAGCGTGTGGCACGTTAGAAGCTCCCACAACAAGCTTATTCTCCTCTTTGCTCCCGCAAGCAACTAATGTAAATACAGACAACGCTGTAACAACTGACAGTAGAACCTTTTTCATATGATTTCCCCTTCTCCCCAATGGTTATGTAGTTATAAAAAGAGCCGGCATACACCAGCCCTTTTCAGCAATTATTCTTTTGCAGGAACAACTGCCCCTTTATATTCTTTATTAATGAAGTCTTCAATTTCTTTAGAATGCAATACTTCTACAAGAGCTTTAATCTCTTTCTTATCTTTATCGCCTTTACGAACAGCTACTATGTTTGCGTATGGTGAATCATTTCCTTCAATTGCAATTGCATCTTTTTCCGGATTTAACTTTGCATCAATTGCATAGTTAGAGTTAATTAAAACAGCGTCGCCTTCTTTATTGTTATACACTTGTGGCAATAAACCAGGCTCGATATCCGTTTTGAATTTTAGATTTTTCGGATTATCTGCAATATCTTTTGTAGTTGCTTTAACTGGATCTATTCCGTCTTTAATTTTTAAAATACCTTCTTTTTGTAAAATTGCTAAACCACGTCCGTGGTCAGCAACTGAATTACTCATAATAATTGTCGCACCATCTGGAAGCTCTTTTAAACTCTTATACTTTTGAGAGTACACACCAATTGGTTCTAAATGAATCTTTCCTGCTACTTCAAAGTCATACTTTTTATCTTTAATTTCTTTTTCTAAATACGGAATATGCTGGAAGTAGTTTGCATCTAATTCCTTATCCGCTAACGATTTATTTGGTAATACGTAGTCTTGGAATTTTTTAATTTCTAATTCAATTCCTTTTTTCTCAAGTAACGGTTTTGCCTTTTCTAAAATAACAGCGTGCGGTACGTTAGAAGCACCAACAACAAGTTTCTTTTCATCTTTATCTTTCCCGCCACAAGCAGCTAATCCAAAAATTGAAGTTGAAATAAGTGCCGTAAGTAATAATTTTTTCATTTGAAACATCCTCCCGTTTTTCATTATCGTTTATCTATTCGAGTCGTTAAACTATCACCAATCCACTGAATTAAAAATACAACTAGTAATACACAAATTGTCGCAACGATTGTTACATCGTTATTCCCTCTTTGGAATCCTTCTAAGTAAGCAAGTGTTCCAAGGCCACCAGCACCAACAACTCCTGCCATTGCTGTATAGCCTACTAAAGCAATTGTCGTAACCGTAATACCAGATACTAATGCTGGTAACGATTCTGGAATTAACACTTTCAAAATAATTGTGCTTGTTTTTGCTCCCATTGCTTTTGAAGCTTCAATTACACCTTTATCAATTTCGCGAAGTGCGATTTCAACCATTCTCGCGTAGAATGGTGCCGCTCCAATAATTAAAGCCGGCAAAGCTGCACTTGCTCCAAGAATTGTTCCAAGAAGAATCTTTGTGAATGGGATTAATAAAATAATTAAAATGATGAATGGTATAGAACGGAATATATTTACGAATGCTCCAATCACCGTATTAATTGATTTGTTTTCCCATAAATTATCTTTTGCTGTCATGAAGAGTAACAATCCTAAAATGAGTCCTAAAACAAATGTCGCAAGAGCTGCGATTGCCGTCATATATAACGTTTCACCAGTTGCTTCTAACATTTGATTCCAATCAACATTTGTGAGTAACTTATCCATGTGCAATCACCTCCAGCTCTACTTGATCTTGATGAATTCCTTCTATTGCTTGCAGGATCGCTGTTTCCTCACCATTTAAATGAACAACTAAACTACCGTAAGAACCGTTATTCGTTTGTGCGATATTTCCTTGCAAAATGCTAACTTCTATGTCACTGCGTTGCATCAATCGTTGAAGCACTGGTCTTTCTACAGCCTCACCGATAAACTGCAAACGAATTACTTTTCCATCTGGATATTTTTCAATTAAACTTTCAATCGTTTCATTTGTATCTTCAGAATCCGTTAACTGCTGTACAAATCGTTTCGTAATATCTTGCTTCGGATTACGGAATACATCAAGTACTGGACCTGTTTCTACAATCTTTCCTTTCTCCATTACCGCAACACGATTACAAATCTTTCGAATTACGTGCATCTCATGTGTAATGAGTACAATTGTTAAACCAAGGCGCTTATTAATGTCTAATAGTAAATCCAAAATTTGATCTGTCGTTTCCGGATCAAGAGCTGACGTTGCTTCGTCACATAAAAGCACTTGTGGATTGTTAGCTAATGCTCTTGCAATCCCAACGCGTTGCTTTTGTCCCCCGCTCAGCTGAGATGGGTACGCGTCTCCTCTTCCTTCTAATCCAACAAGATGAATTAATTCATCAACACGTTTTCTTCTCTTCGCTTTATCAACACCTGCAATTTCAAGTGGAAACTCTATATTTTCACGTACAGTTCGTGACCAAAGTAAGTTGAAGTGCTGAAAAATCATTCCGATTTCTTGCCTTGCCTTACGAAGTTCGCTTCCTGTAATTGCTGAAATGACACGATTTGCAATTGTAATTTGGCCAGAAGTTGGTTTCTCCAACTGATTGAACAATCTAATTAAAGAACTTTTTCCAGCGCCACTATATCCGATAACACCAAATATTTCACCTTTATCTATTTTTAAATTGGCATTATCTACAGCAGTGACATCACCGCTTTTCGCCTTATATATTTTCTTTACGTTCTCTAATAGAATCATGATGTTCACCCCTTTTTTGTTTAGGTCGACTCCGCAATTTTTTATTTTTAATGCGTGTAGTCCACTGTTATCATTACTTTTATTATTTGAATGTCCTCCACATTCAAACAATAAAAAAACCTTTCTGCTTTAGAGAAGCAGAAAGGTTTTTATGCGTATATAACAACATTATCCCTCTCTCTCATCTCTCAAAGCATTTGCTTTGCAGGAATTGGCACCATTTCAACATAAGTTGACGGTTGCCGGGCTTCACAGGGCACAGTCCCTCCACCTCTCTTGATAAGAGAAATCAGATTCAATTTTCGTCTGATTTGAAATTTATGAAATTGTCTATATTTTATGACTTGAATTGTATCAATATACACTCACCATGTCAACAGAAATTTTCGCAAAAAATGAAACTTCAGAATTTTAAGCACCTACTGACATCGGTTTACATATATGAAACATCGATTCCACTAATAACATCGTTCGGTACGTTCCCGAATATTGTACACGTCCATCATTCATTAGCATTTGCAATCGTACATTTCCATTCACCAATTGTTCTATATCCTTTTCATCTAAGCAAATGATTTGTTCCGTTCCTCTTTCTTCATGTACCAGCTCTATATAATCTCTTGAAATTTGTAACGAACAACTTTCATCTCCAAAACGAAAATTAACAGTTTTTTCTTCTTGTCTTAAAAGCGGTTCTAAATGATATTGAGCATTAGCGTAATTTACAAATGATTGAAGCAAAGAATATAATCTCACCCTAAATCACATCCTTCATATCACTTTCTATTACATACCATTCCCTCTCACTAAAGAGCAATCCTGTTATTTTCGCTCGACAAATACTGTATCCACCCTGCATCTCGACATATTTCCCAAGAAATATGTCGAGGCGGCAAAAATTTTGCCGCCTACTTTAATTCCGTATATAAATATTCAACCGAATGAAATGCGTATATCTTCTTCATCAGTGTCCCATTTTCAAAAACAAGTAAACAAGGTACACTTTCAATCCCATACTCTTTCGCTAAATGCGGAGCATAATTTAAATCTAACATCCCAATTTTGAGGCCTTCAATTGTCATCTCAACGACTGTTAACATCTTTTTTGCTAATTGGCATGTTCCACACATTGGAGTATATACATATAATACTGTTTTTTCTTCGTTCTCTATTAGGGCTGTAGCTTCGGCTCCTGTCCAATCAATCACTTCTATCATTCCTTACCGTAAATATTCTGTATAAACGTCAATGTCGGCTCCCCATAATACATTTGCTAAGTGTGTAGATGGCGCAGTTGCCACTTCTCGGTACGAGCGATCAATATAGATATGCTCGGCTTGCGGGAATTCTTTTCGAAATTGTTTCCTTAACTTTTCTCCAGCATCATCAGCATCCACTAGCACATACACTTCCTTATCAAAAAAC
The DNA here is from genome assembly GCF_008368855.1 of Bacillus sp. TE8-1. Taxonomy (NCBI): domain Bacteria; kingdom Bacillati; phylum Bacillota; class Bacilli; order Caryophanales; family Bacillaceae; genus Bacillus; species Bacillus sp. TE8-1. The sequence goes on from NZ_QPET01000015.1 coordinate 87,817, forward strand.
TGATCAACGAGCTCATCCATTTTCGACAAACCAATTGTACCATTTGTACAAACAATTTCCACCGGTTCACGAATAATAGATTCAATCTTTCTTCTATCTGATGTACCTTCTACAATAATGACTTTTTCTACATAAATCATATGTCATCACCCGATCACCATATACTATATAACCTTGAACTTAGTATATAGTATATTCGTTATTTTCATGTTGTTTCCTGTTTATTTTTGCAAAAGAAAAGCGCAAGCGGCTCGTTTAGATTGTGAGGGGGATGGAGCTTCTGACGTAAAGGCGCTTTTGGCCTTGCAGGAAGAAGCGAAGCCACCGAACAATCTAGCCGCTGGAGCTAGACAATGAAAAGCGCAAGCGGCTCGTTTAGATTGTGAAGACTTATGAAACCTTACCACAAAACAGTTTTTCTCATAATAGCTTATTTATTTACATATAACTTGAATTTCATTATTTCACAAAAAATAAAAAAGGACAGCACAAAGGCTGTCCTTTAGTCGACTATAATTAGTCTTGGTTTGTCATTTCTGCATATTTTTCTGCAGTTAATAACTTCTCAACTTGGCTTGCATCAGAAAGTTCAACTTTAACCATCCATGCACCCTCGTATGGAGATTCGTTAACAAGTTCTGGTTGGTCACTTAATTCTTCGTTTACTGCTACAACTTTACCGCTTACAGGTGCGTATAACTCAGAAACTGTTTTAACAGATTCTACGCTTCCGAATGGCTCGTTAGCTTCGATTGTTGCACCTACTTCAGGAAGTTCAACGAATACGATATCGCCTAGCTCACCTTGTGCAAAGTGAGTGATACCGATAACAACTTCATTACCTTCAGTTTTTACCCATTCGTGTTCTTCAGAGTAACGTAAATTATTTGGAATGCTCATGACTGTACCTCCAGTGAATGTATTAATTATGTAAAAATACCTTATTGGTACTTTTTCCACACACTTTCAAACTGCTCTTCGTTAAAACCAAGTGTTACATTCGTTCCATCTGTTACAATTGGACGTTTAATCAACATGCCATCAGATGCTAAAAGCTCATACATTTCGTCTTCGCTTGCATCTTTCAACTTATCTTTTAGACCAAGTTCACGGTAACGCATTCCACTTGTATTAAAGAATTTTTTTAATGGTAATTCACTTTTTTCATGTAAATTACGTAAATCTTCTTTTGATGGTGGATTTTCAACAATATGAATCATCTCATATGCTACATCGTTTGCCTCAAACCATTTCTTTGCCTTTTGACATGTGCCACACTTTGGATATGAATAAAATGTTACTGTCATAAATTCACCTACTTTTTTACTAACCTTTACCTTTATCATATAGAAAACGTTTTATTATTTCAAACCATTATTCGCTAAACTTTTACTTATTTCGTGATAATTTTTAATAATCCTGCGAATTTTTCTTATTTTTCCGCCATTTGTTAAGAAAAAAATAAATATATAAATTTTTTAGATTCTGCACCAAACATATATCTTAAACAAGCGTTTGATTAATTCTCCATTTTCTTTCTTAACCTTTGAACTACAGGAGTTTCTTTCTACCGAACATACAGCTTAAACAAACGTTTGATTAATTCTCTATTTTTCTTTGTTAACCCTTGAGTTACATCGGTTTCTTCCTACCGAACATACAGCTTAAACAAACGTTTGTTTAAAAAAATAAGAAGCCTCTTTTGCAGGCTCCTTCATTATCTATTTAAATAATCTGCAATTGTTTGAAATACGACGATATACATATTATGAATACTTTCTTCTGTATTTCCACCATTCGATAAACCAACTGCCCATTGTTGTCCTTCACCACTTCCGATATTCGCAAACCCTTGCGTATACATAGCATTTACATCTTTTCGGGCACTGTTATACTCTATCCCTTTTGTAATAAAAATCGAATATGATTTATCTTGTAAACCGATAAAAAACACTGGTTTCTTTAGTGATGAAAATACATTTTTATATTGCTCTGTTGAGGCTTCTTGAAAGTGATCTTTCATTATTAGAAAACCATCTACTTCCTTAGATTTCTTTTCCAGTTCCTCTAACTTCATTTCCTCAAACTTTATATTCCTAAACGTATCTTTCGGTTTTTCTCCAACAACTCCAATTACGAGTGCTCTTCCGTTATATTCTAATTTCTCTCCTTCTTTATCCTTTGCACACCCAGCACCGACTAGGCATATCAATATAAAAAATAAGAAATACGATAAACGCTTCATTTAGCACCCTCCCCTTCTTTTTAGTCAAGTGACAAAAACGTAAGGTTAATTCAAGAAAATGTAAGTAAAATCGATAGCCCAATTCACGTTTCTATATTATAATCAATTGAATTTACTTACATTACTAAACATAGGAGATCAACATGAAGAAATTTAAACTTTCATCTTTTCTTCCGTTAAGTTATATACTTCTACTCGTGCTCGTAAGTCCCCTTTACGACGTATTAAATAAATCGACTGTTCACGCAGTAGACGTTACAACTGTAGTGGATGATTGGATTCCATTTGTAAAAGCATTTATTATTCCTTATTTACTTTGGTTTCCATACTTATACGGCGCACTTATTTATTACTGTTTTGCTGACCGAAAGCAATATTATGTTACTTTAAGTAGTGTTATTTTTGGAAAGCTTGCTTGTTTTTCTATTTATTATTTTTGGCAAACAACGGTACCACGTCCGACTGTCGTTGGAACAGATGTATTTTCTGAACTAGTTCGCTATATTTATAGTATCGACCAGCCAGTAAACTGTTTCCCTAGCATTCACGTTCTTACTACATTTGTAATTATGTTAGCTGCCTTTAAGCGTAGAGAACAGCATGTTTTTGAATATTACATCCTTACTTTCTTCGGTACACTTATTATTTTATCAACGCTATTTACGAAGCAGCATGCCTTTGTAGATGCCGTTTCTGGAATGACGCTTGCAAGCATACTTTACTTCGGCGTTCAGCTCTTATTGGCCAAAGAACCAATAAGAGTTCCAGTAAAACAAAATCATAGAATGTAGCATGACAAAAAAGCAGACTGTGGCTTCAGTCTGCTTTTATCTATTATTAAGGAGATTTTCAATTTAAGATTGCGGTACAGTCATATCACCAGAATGAATACGACCTGCTTTTTTAAGAGCAATGTAAAGTATATAAGAAACAGCTACTGGAATGACGATATAAGTAATTACCATCGCCGGGATAACTTCCCATCCTTGGCTGGAAATTAAATTAATTGGTGCGATAAGAGAACTTAATCCAAGACCTGCAATTTCCTTTCCTGCTTCCAGTTGGAAAATTAATGCTGATACTGGACCGACTATAGCACTGGCGACGACAGTTGGGACGAGAATCATTGGATTTTTAGTGATATTTGGCAATTGTACTTTCGGAGTACAAAGTGCTTGAGCTAATATGCCACCTAAATTGTTTTCTTTCGCTGAGATGACAGAGAATCCGATAAACTGAGCAACGCATCCGGCAAGAGCAGCACCACCTGCAACACCGTCTAAGCTAAGTGCAATTGCTAACGCAGCTGATGAAGCTGGAGAGATAAGTAATAGTCCCCAAACTACTGCAATGACGATAGAAGCGATGAATGGGCTACCAGCTGAGCTATCTTTAATAAACGCTCCAACTGCATTTAAAACAGGAGTAATATTATGAGATAACCAAATGCCTACTAAACCAGAACCTAATATGGCCGCAAATGGAACGAGCATCATATCTAACGCAGTTTTTCCACTTAAACGTTTACCAATATATACAGCTAAAGTTGCTGTTAATAATGCACCGATTGGCTCACCTGTTTTAATAATTAGACCAGCTTCAGTAATTGAAATGGATCCGGCACCAATCGCTCCGGCTACCATCGCCGAGAAGATTACAAGACCGTTTGCACTGAGCATAAAAGCAATGCCGGCACCAATTGCCGGTGCCATTAGTGATTTTGCAACAACTCCGATTGTAATAAGTAATGGTATATCAACAATTCTTCCTATATTTTCGATCAGTAAACCAATTCCGAGGGATACGAAAATACCTTGTGCGATTCCAGCAGATGCTTTAAATACACGAGACATTATATATTCCTTCATTTGTTTCACCTTCTCCTATAAGTTAGTAACCAATTGTTTTCATATAATCACGTAAAATATCGTTTGATTTTGCGAATCGAGATTCTTCATCCTCTGTTAAATTGAGTTCTACAACTTCTCTTATACCGTCTCTAGTAATAATAGCTGGTACTCCTGTACAAATATCATATTCACCGTACTCACCATCTAAAATGGCTGAAACAGCAATGACACGGTGATCATCATTAAAGATTGAACTCGCAATATATGCTAGAGAATTTCCAATCCCGTAATAAGTAGTTCCTTTACGTTTATAAATTTCCCAGCCAGCTTTTGCAGTCTTCTCAACAATTTCATCTAAATCTATTTCACCAAATCGTTCTTTTTGTTCTTCTAAAATTTGCAGAATTGGCTTTCCACCAACAGTTACATGAGACCAAGCAACCATTTGAGAATCACCATGTTCTCCTAATGAATACCCATGAATACTACGAGGATCTACATGTAGCATTTCAGATAAAATTGTTCTTAAGCGAGAAGAATCTAGTGATGTACCAGTACCGATTACGCGATTTCTAGGTAATCCAGATAATTTCCACACTTGATATGTAATAATATCAACTGGGTTCGATGCAAGTAAGAAAATACCATCAAATCCACTTGCCATTACACCACCAACAACACTTTCCATAATCTTCGCACTCGCTCCTAAAGTATCTAAGCGACTTTGTCCAGGTTTTGGTGCTGGCCCTGCTGTAATAATAACAATGTCCATATCTTTGCAGTCTTCATAGCTTCCTGCATATACTTTTGTTCTTGTATTTGTAAAGTTAATGCAATGTGATAAATCCATTGCTTCCCCAACTGCACGTTCATGATTTATATCAATTAATAATAGCTCTTCGCAAATACCTTGATTCACAATAGAATACGCACAACTTGATCCAACTAATCCAGTACCGATAATTGCAATTTTTCTTGTATGTCTTTTCATAGCAATCTCTCCTAATTGATCATATAATCTATTTCTTTTGTTCTTTACAATCCTAATTATAGAGGTTCCCACGATAGAAACCATGGATACTTTGTGAAATATTGAACAAAATTTTTGTCCTTTTTGTGAATTGTTATATTCCATTTTCGTCATATTTGTTACAACTGGAAAAATATTTATTATGTATTTATTGACATATACAAAAAGAAAACGAGCGAATAAATTCGCTCGTCTTCTTTTTCCTGTTATTCCGCACTTAATTGACTTTTTAATTGCTGTACAATCATCGGATTAGCAGGTGCTGCCGGTTTGTAATAACTCTTTTGCTTTGCGTACTCATACATATTACGTTGGCGCGACTCGTCTTGATTACGAATTTGAATTAACGTTTGATGTAACTGTTCATTATCAGACTGAGCAATATAATTTGCATAGCTTGTTAAACTTGCATTTAATCCTGCTAAATAATCATTTACCATATCTTTTTCATTCATTTTCCGCTTCCTCCTATCCTAGGAAAGTCATTAATTGCTGTTTCGTATTTCGTGCATCTTGCGCATCTTTTTGTAGCATTTGTTTCAGTTGTGGATCCGTACACGTCTGTGCATACTGCTCCAACTTGTTAATAATTGTTGCATGTCCACCAATTAAATGACGTAAGTTTTCTACTTCAAGCTCTGTTAAGTTTTGCATATAACATACCCGCCTTTCTTTGTTCATTCATCATTAGTATTTGGTTCTTTTTGGATTGTATTCATCAACTTTTCCCACATATAAAAAAAATAAAAGATGAATAGCTAAGCCATTCATCTTTTATACTGGTTATGTATTTATTTTTATAGAGATACAATCATACTTATACTCACAAGTAAGTTCCATACAATATGTAAAATGATGCTAGGTACAATAGATTGTGTTTTCTTATATAACATAGCAAATACAATCCCCATAATCATTGCCGTAACCGGAAAACCACCATGAAGAATCCCAAAGATAAAGGAAGAAATAATGATACCAACTAGAAAACTATATTTCTTTTCAAAAAATCGATACAAAATACCTCTATATAAAATTTCTTCTTTAATTGGTGTAATTATAGCAACACTTAACACATATATAATACTTTGTAGACTATTTTGAAGTCCTAAGCTCCCTAATTGATCTCGCTGCTGCCCTGCACTTTCAAAGCTAAACAACTCTAACATTACATACTGAGTTAATGCAATGATGATAAAACCTATTAATAAATACAAGTAGGTTTTCCCATTTTTTAAAACAGATACATCCCATATGTTCTTAATAAAATGAAGCACTGGTTTATAAGCAAATAAAACAATAGTAACAACAGCTGCATCAAATAGAAGTAAATAATATCCCTCTAAATTAGCACGTAATACCTCTTCTCCAAAAATTCCAAGGGCTAAAGCAAGGAATAATCCCCCTAAGAGTGAGAACCCTAGAATGCTTGCAATCGTTACAACTAGATTTTTATATGTTATGTTATCTACTTCTCTTTCTGCATTATACGCGTCTAATACTGTTTTTCTCATACTATTCCTCCATTTGTTTTCATTACCTTAACGAAAATCATTTAATACAAATATATAGATAATATAACGATTTTTTCAAAAAGAATAATATGCAATTTTACATATTATGAAAACTTTATATTTTATAGTTTTAGGAATAGAATTGCTATGCAATAATTATTATATGAAATTTTAAAAAATACTTCCTATCCACTATAACCCTCGCATCATATAAAACTTATTAGTTAAAGGAGCAATGAACATGAAAACACATGACTTCCTTACAGAAATCCAGAAGGGCTCTGAGCCTAGTCCATATCAAGATCCTATTGCTTTTATTTTCGTTTGCCTTTCCGTAGTCATATACACATTTTTCAAACCAGTAAAATAATATCATGTAATGAGAAAAAGCCTACCGCTCTTTTCGAATTATATGCACTAAAAAACCTTAGAATCACTTCTAAGGTTTTTGTTTGCCTCGCTTCTTATTCACGTAACCCTTTAATAAACGTTTCCAACAATACATGTAAACTTATATCTAAATCTAACGGCAAACCAAATCCGCCCTGTTGTTCAATCGAAGCAAATCCATGACAAATACTTCTGAATCCGCGTGTCGCATGAAGTGCATTCTCTCCTTCTAAGCCATACTGTTGTAAAACCTGAAGACAAAGCTTTACAATTCCGTCACCTGCTTTTCTTACTTCTTCATCTCGTAAAAAAGTTGCTTCATATAGTCCAGGATGTTTTCGGACAAATGCTACATATGCTTCTCCTAATGCATGAATTGCTTCATCCATACGTTTATCCTCGGCTGCTTCTTCCAGTTTGTTATGCAGCTGTTTTATTCCGTAAATACCAAGATTTTTTCGTACATCTTGTAACCCTTTTACATGATTATATAGTGAGGGCGAACGTATCCCTAATCTTTGCGCTAATGAAGCTAACGTTACTTCTTGTATTCCATTTGTATCTGCAATTTCTGCAGCTGTTTCTACAATTTTCTGTAATGTAAGTCCGATTCTCGGTGACATAAATTAACCCTCTTTCTTACTTTCTATATTCCGCTTCGCTTCCTTAATAGCAAGCTCTATGACAGCCCCTGGATCCTTTATCATTTTTCCGTGCCCTGCTGCAAGCAAGGAAGGCTCATATTCGCTTAGCTTCTGTGCACTTTGTAATGATATTTCTTTGCTCCACGTTGCCATCGCCGGAAACGGAAACCAAAATTTTATTTGTCCCGAAACAGCCATACCTCCTCTTGTTTGGAATGCATCCCCAACAATAAGAGCTTTATTTCTTACATCAAGAAACGACATGGAGCCCGGCGTATGTCCCGGTGTCATAATCGCAAGAAGCGATCCAACTCGGTCGCCATCTTCCAATAAAACATCAGGTACCGTTTTTAATTTTTTAGGTACACCGCCTTTTATCGGTATATTCGGTTCATCCTTTTGTAACGTCGTATCTCCTTCTAACAGCTTTGCGTCCCGCTTAGAAATATAGACTGGAACATGAGGAAGTACTTCCTTTAATGCGTCTAATGCACCAATGTGATCATCATGCGCATGTGTTAATACAATTTTAGTAATTGGTTTTCCTATTTTCTCAGCCGCCTGTAAAATACCTTTTGCGCTATATGGCAAAGCCGCATCAATTAAAGTTAAACCATCTTCTTCCTCTACAAAGTAACAATTTACAGGAAACGCTCTTGGCAAAAATGACAATTGATATAACGTTTTTTCATGTATCATCCTCATAGTCCCATCTCCCTTTTCACGAAAACTAATACCATTAGTTTTATGTCACTAAAAATTTCTTTTTTTCAAAAAAAGAACAGTAGCCGTATAAACGACTACTGTTCTTTAAAGATATTAAACTGTGTAACGCTCATCTTCTAAAATTTTCGCAGCGATTTCACGTTTCTTCGGAATTACGTTAAGTGGTGTGTGGCGAGTTAATTTACGTAATGATGATAACATCATGCGCAGCATGTCGCCGTTTTCAACTGCGATAAGTGTTTCTTTCGCATCTGCTTCGATTTCGTTAAATGCTTCTTGGCAGAATACTTCAGTGTATAACACTTTTTGTTTATTCTTTTCAAGACCAGTTGTTTTGATTGCTTTTTCTGTACGAAGAACAGCTGATTCCATTGCGTATAGATTGCTTATGATGTCAGCGATATTTACCAGAATTTCTTGCTCTTTATCTAATGCTTTACCGTATTTTTGAGCCGCTAATCCAGCTACCATTAAGCCGATTTTCTTCGCATTAGTTACTAAATACTTTTGAAGTGCTAATGGCTCATCGCCTACTTCTTCTGGCATCATCATCATTAACTCTTCTTGTAATTTTTGTGCTTTTTGAAGAAGTGGTAATTCACCTTTCATCGCTTTACGTAAGAACGTACCTGGTACGATTAGGCGGTTAATTTCGTTCGTTCCTTCGAAAATACGGTTAATACGAGAATCACGGTACATTCTTTCAATCTCGTACTCTGCCATAAATCCGTAACCACCGTGAATTTGAACACCTTCATCTACTGTATAGTCTAATACTTCAGAACCGAATACTTTGTTTAAAGAGCACTCGATTGCATATTCAGCGATAGAAGCTGCTACTGCTTTACCGTCTTTTACTTCTTCTTCAGATAATGTGCTCATGCGGCTTTCGAATAAACCTACTGTACGATATACAGAGCTTTCAGCTGCATATGTTTTTGCTGCCATATTCGCAAGTTTCTCTTGAATTAATGGGAAGCGAGCGATTGGTTGTTTGAACTGTTGACGTTGGTTTGCATATTGTGCTGAAATTTCTACTGCACGTTTCGCAGATCCAACTGTACCAACACCTAATTTATAACGACCGATATTTAAAATGTTGAATGCGATAATATGACCTTTACCGATTTCACCAAGTAAGTTTTCTTTCGGTACTAACGCATCTTCTAAAATTAACGTACGAGTTGAAGAACATTTAATACCCATTTTCTTTTCTTCTGGGCTTGTAGATACGCCAGCGTAGTCTTTCTCTACGATAAATGCTGAGAAGTGCTCTCCATCGATTTTTGCATATACAACGAATACGTCAGCGAATGCAGAGTTTGTAATCCACTGTTTTTCACCATTTAATACGTAATGTGTACCTTCTGCATTTAAACGTGCAGTTGTTTTTGCACCTAATGCGTCAGATCCTGAACCTGGCTCTGTTAATGCGTATGCAGCTAATTTTTCACCAGTTGCAAGTAATGGTAAATACTTTTTCTTTTGCTCTTCGTTACCGAATAATACGATTGGTAAAGATCCGATACCTACGTGAGCACCGTGAGTAATTGCAAAGCCACCAGCGCGAGAGAATTTCTCTGCGATTAACGCTGAGCTTACTTTATCAAGACCAATTCCGCCGTACTCTTCTGGTACGTCAGCGCCTAATAAACCAAGTTCCCCAGCTTCTTTTAAAAGACGAACTGAACGATCAAACTCATGTTGCTCTAAATATTCAAGCTCTGGAAGAACTTCATTTACAATAAAGTCCTCTGTCGTTTTTGCAATCATTTTATGCTCAGATGAAAAATCTTCTGGCGTAAACACTTGATCAATCGTAATCTCATCTACTAAAAAGCTACCGCCTTTAACCGCATTTCCTACTGTTTTTTCCATGAAAATTTCCTCCTTCATATTTTCATGAGCCGCTTCTCTCTTTTTGAAAGAAGCTGGCTCTCCCTTTTTTTTATAAACCTTTGTTGCTTCCATTCTTTGCTTTAGCGTCGTCTCGTTCTGAGCGAACCGCTTCCACTTTTTTATAATCCAGTTCCAGTGGCTAGAACAGTCGGTCGTTTCACCCCTTCCTGTGAGGCAAAAAGCGCCTCTTCGTCAGGGCTTCCAACGCCCTCCTGTTCTAAACGAGCCACCTGCACTTTTTATCTAATCCAGTTCCAGCGGCTAGAATGTTCGGTGGCTTCGCTTCTTCCTGCGAGGCAAAGAACGCCTCTACGTCTGAAGCTCCATCCCCCTCTCATTCTGAGCGAGCCGCTTCCACTTTTTTTAAAGTAATTCAAATACTCCCGCTGCTCCCATTCCGCCGCCGATACACATTGTTACGATACCGAATTGTTCGTTGCGGCGTTTCATTTCGTGAATAAGAGATAGTGTTAGTTTTGCTCCTGTACAGCCAAGTGGATGTCCAAGTGCGATTGCACCACCGTTTACGTTTACTTTTTCTTCATCTAAACCAAGTTCACGAATAACTTGAATTGATTGAGAAGCGAATGCTTCATTTAGTTCAAATAAGCCAATATCAGATAGCTCTAAGCCAGCTAGTTTTAACGCTTTTGGAATTGCAGCGATTGGGCCGATTCCCATTACTTCTGGTGGTACGCCAGCTACTGCAAATGAACGGAATTTCGCAAGTGGCTTCATGCCATCGCTCACTGCTTTTTCGCGATCCATTAATAGTACAGATGCTGCACCGTCACTCATTTGTGAAGAGTTACCAGCTGTTACAGAACCGCGAACGTTAAATGCTGGACGTAATTTACCTAAAATGTCTAGCGTTGTTTCTGCTCTTACACCTTCGTCTTGTGCGAAAGTGATTGTTTCTTCTTGCAGTTTGTTATTTGATCCAACAGTACGTAACGTTACATCTACAGATACTGTTTCATCAGCAAAGTTTCCTGCAGCTAATGCTTTCGCAGCACGTTGATGACTTCTTACTGCAAATGCATCTTGCTCTTCACGAGAAATTCCATATTTCACAGCAACTTGCTCTGCTGTATGTCCCATACCCATATAATATTCTGGAGCCGCTTCTACAAGGCGACTATTCGGACGAACAACGTGTCCCATCATTGGAACTAAACTCATTGATTCTGCTCCGCCTGATAATACAGCTTCAGAGTGACCAAGCATAATACGCTCTGCTCCGTAAGCGATACTTTGTAAACCTGAAGAACAGTAACGGTTAATCGTAATAGCTGGAACATCGTAAGAAAGTCCTGCTAATCCGCCGATATTACGAGCCATATTTAAACCTTGCTCTGCTTCTGGCATCGCACAACCGAAAATTAAATCATCGATTGGTCCTTCATAATTCGCACGCTTTAACGTTTCCTTTACTACTAACGCCCCTAGATCGTCAGGACGAACTGTTTTTAATGAACCCCTCTTTGCCTTTCCAATTGGTGTTCTTGCTCCCGCAACAATGACAGCTTCTCTCATGAACGATATCTCCCCTCGTTATTAGTTACGTAATGGCTTTCCTTTTACAAGCATGTGCTGCATTCTTGCTTGTGATTTCATCTCACTTACTAAGCTAATAAATGCTTCACGTTCTACATCTAATAAATATTGCTCATCAACTTCTGTTCCGTACGGTACTTTTCCGCCTGCAATGACATATGCAAGTTTCTTCGCAATGTGAAGGTCATACTCTGAAATGTAACCAGATAAATGCATTGCTTCTGCACTAAGTGCAAGAGTTGCATATCCTGTTTCCCCAACAACTGGTATCTTTTTGCGGATTGGCGCTTTGTAACCAGCTTCATATAAAGCAAGTGCTTTCTGTTTCGCATCGTATAGTAAGTGATCACCATTCACACTAATACCATCTTTATCACCTAAGAAGTTATGAGAAACTGCTTCTTGTCCTGAAGTTGAAACTTTCGCCATTGCAACTGTTTCGAACACTTTATTTGCAACTTTTTGCAGATCAAACTCTACACCGTTTGCCATTTTGTTTAAGTGTTTAATGTATAGCTCTTTATTACCGCCTCCGCCAGGGATTAAGCCAACACCAACTTCTACTAAGCCCATATACGTTTCACTAGAAGCTTGAATGCTCGCTGCTGGTAAGCAAACTTCTGTACCTCCGCCAAGCGTCATACCATATGGTGCTGCTACAACTGGCTTAGAAGAGTACTTAATTTTCGTCATTGCATCTTGGAAGTTTTTTACAACCCACTCAATTTCAAAGTAGTTGTCGTCTTGTGCTTCCATTAAGATCATTGCTAGGTTCGCACCAACGCAGAAGTTCTTCGATTGGTTACCGATAACAAGACCTTTATAATTCTTTTCTACTTCATCAACAGCGTAGTTAATCATTTGCGTAATATCCATACCGATTGCATTGCTCTTCGAATGGAACTCTAAGCAAAGGATGCCGTCGCCTAAATCAATTAAGCTCGCTCCGCTATTTTTCTTTAATACACCATTTTTCGCTTTTAATTGCTTAAGAGAAATTGCTTTTTTATTACGCTCAATTAGCTTATATTCGCCATTATCGTAATAGTAGCTATCGCCGTTATCATGTTTATAGAAAGTAGTGAAACCTTTCTCTAACATTTCTTTCACCCAAGTAGGAACAACTACGCCGTTTTCTTCCATCTTTTGAACAGATTTTTCAACGCCGATTGCATCCCACACTTCAAATGGTCCTTGCTCCCAGCCGAAGCCCCACTTCATCGCTTGATCAATTGCAACGATATCGTCAGCAATTTCTTTATGAAGTTTTGCAGAGTATAAAAGAGTTGGTGTAATGATGTTCCATAATAACTCTCCTGCACGGTCTTTCGCGTATACAAGCGCTTTCAATTTATTCGCTAATCCTTTTTCTTGTTTACTTAACTCTACGGATGCAGCTTTTAATTTTTTACGCGCTTCGTATTCCATCGTTTCAGGATTTAATTCTAAAATTTCTTTTCCTTGTTTTAAGAAGAAGCCTTGACCCGTTTTACTTCCAAGCCATTTTTTCTCAAGCATGTCATGCATGAAAGCTGGTACTTTAAATACATCACGCTCTTCTTCTTGCACATTTTCATATACGTTATTTGCAACGTGTACGAATGTATCTAAACCGACAACATCTAATGTGCGGAACGTTGCGCTCTTCGGACGACCAATAAGTGGGCCTGTTACAGAATCAACTTCCCCAATGCTATAGCCGCGTTTTACCATCTCTTGAAGAGTAACAAGTAAACCGTACGTACCGATGCGGTTTCCAATAAAGTTTGGTGTATCTTTTGCGATAACAACGCCTTTTCCAAGAACGTCTTCGCCAAATAGTTTCATGAAGCTTAATACTTGTGGATCTGTTTCTTTCGTCGGTATTACCTCTAGAAGTTTTAAATATCGTGGTGGGTTAAAAAAGTGTGTGCCTAAGAAGTGTTTCTGGAAGTCGTCTGAACGACCTTCTGCCATTTTTTCAACTGAAATACCTGACGTATTCGAGCTTACGATAGAACCCGGTTTACGAACCGCATCTACTTTTTCAAATAGTTTCTTTTTAATATCTAAGTTTTCAACTACTACTTCAATAATCCAATCTACATCAGCTAGACGCTCAAGGTCATCTTCTAAGTTACCTGCTTCAATCAGTGCTAAATTTCCTTTCACTGTCAGAGGAGCTGGTTTTTGCTTTAATAGTTTTTGCACAGCCGTATTACTAAAACGATTTCTCACACTTTTATGTTCTAATGTAAGTCCCTTCGCTTCTTCTTCTTTCGTAAGCGCAGGTGGTACAATATCAAGCAATAATGTCGGAATACCAATATTAGCTAAGTGTGCCGCAATTCCCGAACCCATTACGCCTGAACCTAGAACAGCAGCCTTTTTAATTTGGAACATCCAATTCTCCCCCTATTCTTGAATGAATGCTCATTCAATTTTTCGACATAAGTCGCAATCAATGAGTGAGCCTCTACTAATAAATATATGATACTGTTTAAATTTTCGCAATATATTTATTGATAAAATTTTCTGAAATAAATATTTTTCTTTTATTTGCCCATGCTATATATGTATTTTCTTCACTAAAATACACTTTCCCTTTTTATAATCTGACGAAACTGGAGGAATATATATGGCAAAACTTAAGAAGAACCCTTCAAAGGCTGGAATTAGTGCAGCTAGTGTAACTGGAAACGCAGGTCCGCATAACCACGGCGTGGAAAAAGGACGTCAAGGTAATAACCAACAATATAAAAAGCATAATATGGGCGAAAAATAACGCTATATTTTTGGGCAGAGAACGTGGCATAATGATTAATGGCTGCTTTTTCTGCCCAATTTATTTGTAACAAATGAGGGAATTATAATGAAACGAACAATAGTTATGATTGTAATGATTGCCACACTATTTACAGGGATGATTTTCTTCTCTTATGCACAAAGGCAACAAGCTGTAAGAGCTGATCAACCTAATATTACTGGGCAATATGGAGTTACAATCGATGCAGACACAGGTGAAGTTTTGTATGGAAAACGCGAAGACGAACGCTCTTATCCGGCTAGTATAGCCAAAATGATGACAACCCTTCTTTTACTAGAGAATGTAAAAGAGGATGAAGAAATTACAGTTACAGAAAACGCAATTAAAACAGAAAGTCAAAGTAAGAAAATTAAACTTCGTGCTGGAGAAAAATTAAAGCGTGATGAGGCATTAAAACTTATGCTTATCATTAGTGCAGATCCAATAGCTGAATCAATTGCAGAACATATTGCAGGATCAAAAAATGAATTTGTAAAAATGATGAATGCTAGAGCGAAGGAACTCGGTACAAAGCATGCGACTTTCAAGAACGCAAGTGGTGCTGATGCACTTGGAAATAAAGTATCGCCATATGACATTGCTATTATTACGAAAGAAGCATTAAAGTATCCAGTTGTTTTAGAATATATGAATTCAACACGTACAACTCTACATACTTCAGAACGCTCTCCAAACATCGCAAACTACGGACGAGAAGAACTATATGACGATCCATATGCGATTGGAAGTAAAAGCGGTCTATCAGCACTCGGAAAATATACAGTCGTAACAGTGGATGAAAAAGACGGTAAACGCGTCATTAACGTCGTATTATCTTCTACTCGCGCGCAACTATATCCTGATACGAAAAAAATGGCACATTACGCATTTCAGCAATTAAAATAACCAAGGAGTATTTTCTCCTTGGTTATTTTTTAACCATACCTTTTAATACGAACGCAACGTTTGCTGGACGCTCTGCTAGACGACGCATGAAATATCCATACCAGTCGTTTCCATAAGGTACGTAAACACGCATTTTGTAGCCTTCTTTTACTAGCTCAAGTTGACGCTCATTACGAATACCATATAACATTTGGAATTCAAATTGATCCCTTGGAATATTATGTTCTTCAGCAAGTTTTTTTGTATATTCAATAATCGCTTCGTCATGTGAAGCAATTGCAGTATAATTTCCATTTAATAAGTGCATTTTAATAATCTTTTTATAATTGTCATCTACATCTTTCTTGTCCGGGAACGCCACTTCTTCAGGTTCTTTATAAGCTCCTTTTACAAGACGTAAATTAGGTTTATAAGCATTTAAATCCTCAATATCTTTTTCTGTACGATATAGGTAAGCTTGAATAACAGTACCAATATTATCGTACTCAGATTTTAACTGTTTAAAGATATCAATTGTCTTTCCGCAGCGTGTATAATCTTCCATATCAATTGTAACGAACACACCATTTTCTTTTGCAGCTTCTAAAATACGGCGCATATTGTTCATTACGATTTCATCAGAGATATCTAATCCCATAGAAGTCATCTTTAAAGAAAGCTGCGAATCAAGACCTTCTCTTCCAATTGCACGGATCGCTTCAATCGATTGGTTAGCCATTTCATTTGCTTCCGCTTCATTATCAACGAATTCACCTAAATAATCGATTGTTACACAAAGACCTTGCTTATTTAATTGTTGAATGGCAGCTGTCGCTAATTCAATCGTCTCCCCTGCGACGAAGCGACCTGCACCAAAGCGTAAACCGTACTTTTTAGCCAGTTTTGTTAGCGCTTTATTTTTAGATAAGAAAAGAAACGAATTTCGCATTAATTGTTCCATGTAATTCACCCCTATGACTGTAATTTATCTGTTTTTTACCCCTCTTCAAAATTATATCATTGTTTAAAATTATTGGATACAAATAATTATTTAGATAATTTATAAAATACTATAAAAACATTTAAAAACCTATATTTCTGCTTATAAATATACCTGAAATATTTTTCGACATTTAGAAAAATGGAGTTTAATAGGCATAAAATAGGCATGTCGAAAATATTCGACATGCCTATAAAATCCTTTATATTCTATGTAAATTATATAAGGATATTAATACAGAAAACTTGCGATTATATTTACCTCAAGTTTTTTTATTGCTCATTTCGCTTCTCTTCATTCAGCCTTTTAATATCTGTAATTAACTGTACCATCTCTTCTTTCGCATCTGGATAAGTTTCATTCCAATGCTTTACTAAAGCTGGCATCGTCTTAGCTATGTAAGAATACAGTGCCCACTTCTGTACCTGTTCTTTTCTCTCTTCATTGCTCTCTCCAAGTAATAATTCCGTGTATTTCTCTAACAACCCGTCAAATTGTTCATTAAACTTTTCACTCATCTTATTTACCTCCTATATGAAAAAAGCAGCGAAGATCGCTGCTTTTTCTTATAATTTTGATCGAACAGAGTTTAATTTTTTCTCCATTGTGCTTACTTTATCACGACGATCATCAATACGAATAGTTGTTGCAACACGCTGTGCACCTTTCGTATATGGAACTTCATGCATTTGTTGAATTACTTCTAGAATGACAGGAAGATCTCCTTCAATAATTGTATTCATCGGTGTTAATTGATACTTCACGCGATCTGCATTTTTCTCTAGCACCTTTTGTACTTCTGCTACATATTCACTAACACTTGGATTACCTGTTCCTACTGGAATAATCGATACATCAACAATTGCCATAGTAGTCTTCCTCCTATAATCGTTTCTTATATATCCATTGTCTATTTTACCGAAATCCTCATCATTTTACTAATATGTTACTCTTCCACTTTAAACTGCTCGACTAATCTTTCTAAATCTCTCATATGTTCTGTCAAACTTTCCATCGTGTGAGCTACCTTTTCTAAATGATTCACCTGTGATTCCGTTGCAGCATGTACCTCTTCAGAAACAGCTGCACTTTCTTGACTCGTACCAGCAATTGTATGCATTACCGCTGTAATTTCCCCTTGCTCATAACCTATGTTATGTACCTCTTCTACAATTTTTTCAACTGAAGTACTAATCGTATTTACAACTGACATAATTGTACGGAACTCCATTTCCGCCTCTGTCGTCACTTTATTTTGCACATCTGCAATGTCTTTCAATTTACTTACAACTTCTACAACCCTTTTTACTTCTAATTGTACATCACCAATCATCATTGTGATTTCTCCGGTTGCCTCTTTTGATTGTTCCGCTAATTTCCGAACCTCTTCAGCAACAACCGCAAATCCCTTACCTTGCTCACCTGCACGGGCAGCTTCAATCGATGCATTTAAAGCAAGTAAATTTGTTTGATCCGAAATACCTTTTATAAGCTCAACAACATTTTGAATCGATCCAACTCTTTGTTCTAACTTATCCGATGCTTCTTCTGTATGAACAACAATCGAAGATGATTGTCCCCTCGTACGGATTAAATTCCTCATTGTATTTAATCCTTGCTTAGATGCCTCTTCCGCTTTGCCAGCCACTCCTTTTATTTCACCAACGGAGCTATTCATTTGTTCTACTGACTCCGCCATATTCTCGAGCTGAGCTGAAACTTCATCCACACTATTCGCAAGAGTAGAAGCTCCTCCGCTCACATCATCCATCGCTCCTGAAACTTCTCTACTAGCCGCTACTGTTTCGTTCGTTAAATAATGTAAACTATTCGTTGATTGTTGCACCGTTGATACGCTGTTTTTAATTTTACTTACCATTTCATTCATTTGTTCAACCATATCATTAAAGTGCTTAGTCAACTCTCCAACTTCATCTTTACTTGTCACTTTCATTCGCAGCGTTAAATCGCCTTCTGCTACTTTTTGCACGTGATTCTTTAATAGTTGCAGTGGTCTTGCTAATCTTCTTGAGAACAAGTAGGAAGCTACGATTCCAACTAATAAACTAATACATGCCATTATAATAACTGTATTTCTCGTACTATTTAATAGCCCATCGATCGTTTCTTTCGGATAAAAGATTCCTATCGTCCATTTCATCGTGTCAAATGATTGACTATAAACAACTACATCTTCACCTTTTATTGTAGTGACCGCATATTTTGTTACCTCTTTATTTAAGCTCTGTATAAGTGGCTCTTTAGAAACATCTTTCCCTATCTTTTCTGGATAAACAAGAGCCATATTTTTATCATTTATAATAAACATTTCTCCGTCATTATTGTATTGAATATTGTGAAGCAACTTCTGAATCGTACCAAGCGATACATCCATCGCAACAACGCCTAATACAGATCCATCTTGAGCTGTAATTGCTTTAGAAACACCTACACTTAACTTTCCTGTTGCAATTTCATAAGAAGGTTGTCCCCAATGGACCTTTTTTACATCAGCCTCTGAATCTTTATACCATGGTCTTGTCGTTGGGTCATATCCTTCTGGCACTTGCCCACCTTCAGCAAGATTGGCACTTAATGTTTTTTTATCTTTCGTACCAATATATAAATCTAAAATACCAGGATGATTCTTTTTATACTCCGCAAACTCTTTCGTTAAAAACGCTTCCTCTTCTGGAGTAACCCCACCTTGAAGTATATTACGAATCATCTCACTGTTCGCGTAATACCCCATATCTTCATCCGTTCTTTGAACAAATGTCGTAAGTTGCTCTGTCACAAGATCCATCGCATTTTGAGAATACTCGTCTAAGGAACGCACTTCCTTTTCTTTCTGTAATTGATACACAGCTGTACCCAATATTACGAACATCATAGAAATAAGTACTGAAAACACTACCGCAATTTTTAAACGTAAACTTTTTAACATCTTCCCCCCAGCATCCCCTTCGCATTAAATTAAAATCTTATTAATCACTATATTAAGTATAATAGATAAAATTAAAAAATTGAAATTAATTCTCACCTTAATACAATTAGAAAACGGACTACCACTTGTGCAAAAACAAATAGTTCATTATCCTTAAAATATAATCTCATTCGTTCGGAGGGAACTATGTTACAAAAATTCGGTTTCTCACAATATGAAAGCCAGGCTTATGAAGTTGTCGTATCAAGCAATGAACCATTAGATGCTACAACAATTGTGAAGCATTCAGGTGTTCCAAAAGCAAAAATATATGAAGTGCTAGCACGCCTAATCGATAAAGGAATGGTAATGGATTCTGTTTCAGAAAAGAAAAAATTGTATACAGCATTACCACTAAAGCTAGCAATTGAAAAATTAACGACAGAATTCCAATCAAATATTAAAGAACTGGAAACAAATATATCAAAAAAATCATTTACAGATGACCGTGTGTGGAGCTTAAAGATGCAATCTTCTATTCGAGTTCAAAGTAAAGAACTCATTGAAAGTGCAAAAGAATCAATCCGTATTTCCGCTTGGAATGATACTCTTTTAGAATATCTTCCTTTACTAGAACAAAAAGCAAAACAAGGTGTTCAAATTGAGTCCCTTATTGTTGGAGAAGTAAAAACAGACTTAGAAAACATGCATTTTCTAATCCCAGCTGAAGAACCTAATGCATTAGAGCGCTACTTGCTACTCATCGTTGACGATCGTGAAATTTTATTTGCTGGCGTAGAACAAGAGTCATGGCAAGCGATGAAAACAATGTCACAACCTTTCGTAAAGTTCTTTACAGAATTTTTCTATCACGACGTTGCACTTGCAAAGATTACCCAGAAGCACCACGATCTCTTTATGGAAGATGAGGAAATTAAGAGTTTGTTGATGAAATTGAGGTACTAATTAAATAATAAAAAGGAGTCTAGTTTTTCACTTAGACTCCTTTTTATTTTGTTCCTTTATCTCCATCAACAGCTCAATGATTTTCTCATTTTGCTCTACCTGTTTCTCTGAATTTTGATAGATGAAACGAATCCATCTAAAAACAATGATAACTACAAATAACGGCAATACTGTGAATATAAAACCAATAATTGAATAATCCATATACTATCACCTCGCTATATACCCTTTTCTCCATTTACCTACTAAAACCTGCAATTTTTTACAAATAAAAAAAGAACCTATCAAACGATAGATTCTTCTTTCACGAACTGAGTAGAGCGTCCTCTCGTAATTGAGAAAATCGCGCAAAGCAGTGCTAATATAATAAAGCCACCGCCTACCCAAGCATTATATATAACAGATGATTTTTCAATAACAACTCCGCCTACTGTTGAACCGAGTGCAATTCCTAAATGAAGCGCAGAGTTATTTAAACCTTGCTGAATACCAGCTGATTCCGGTGCAATTTCAATTAAATAATTTTGCTGTGCTGGTGAAATCGCCCAGCTCAGCATACTCCAAAGTCCCATCATAATGATGAAGAGCGGGAATGAGAATGTCATTATTGGCAGTATGAAGATTGCACATGCAAATACGATAATAATCGAGATAATACTTTTCTTCGATCCCCATTTATCAGCAAGCCAGCCACCGAATCCGCCGCCGATTACTGCTGCGATTCCGAAAATAAAGTAAAACACACTAATCCAGTTTGCTTCAACATGCATGACATCTTTTAAAAACGGTGTTAAATATGCATACAATGTTAAATGCCCCGTTAAAAACAAAAATGATGTTAACTGTGCACTTACAATTTTTTTATCTTTTAAAGTAGCAAGTTGTTCTTTTATTGATAATACCGATGTCGGTGGTACTTTCGTTAAGAACAATGAAATACAAGCTATTGCCATAACTGTTAATACAGAAATTAATACAAATGGTGCACGCCATCCGTATGCATTTCCGAGTACAAGACCGAGCGGTACTCCAAGTACGAGTGATCCACTAATTCCCATAAAAATGATTCCAATTGCACGCGCACGAAAATGCGGTTCTACTACACTAGAAGCAAGTGTTACCGATAGTGCAATAATTAATGAACCACTCGCCGCACAAATAACCCTTGAGAACATTAGCATTCCGTAATTCACACTAAATGCCGAAATAATATTTCCGATTAAGAAAATCGATAATGCTCCAACATACAATGTTTTTCTTTCAAACTTCCCTGTCACAGCTAATAAAACTGGACCTGACAAAGCAAATACTACCGAAAATATTGTTATAAGCTGACCAGCTGCGCTAATAGATACTCCTAAATCATTGGCAACTAAATCGAGCGTTCCTCCTATAATTAACTCAACCGTTCCGACTACGAAAGCCGCGATAGCTAAAATATAAACACGAAAATTCAAGTCTTTCCCCACGCTTTCTATTTTGGTTACTACGACTATAGTAACCAAAATAGAAAGTGGACGCAAGTATAATTTTTTTACAGTAAAAAAGGTAGGCGTATTATACGCCTACCCTTCCATCATTCTGTTTCTTTCTTCTTATTTAAATACCAATACACCGGAAGTCCCGTAAAGACAATTCCAATTGATAAGAAACAACTTACCGGATCATTGATAATTGCACTACCAATTACAAAGAGCGAACCTAAAATCGCTACGATTGGTACGATTGGGAATAACGGCACACTATATGCACGCTCTTTATTCTTATTACGTTTTCTTAAAATGAAGACACCAATAAACGTCATTACATAGAAAATATAAATAATGAATACGGAAATCTCAGATAGCTTATTTGGATCACTAATAATCATTAAAATAATTCCTAAAATGATTTCAACAGTAATCGCATTTGCTGGTGTTTTAAATCTCGGACTTTCCTTTGCAATAAACTTAGAAAATGGAAGTTGTCCACGCTCTGCCATAGACATTGGGATACGTGGGAACGTTAAAATCTTTCCATTTAAACAGCCGAAAATGGAAACGATAATACCGATACTAATAATTTTTCCGCCATATTCTCCAAGTAACATGCCCGCAGCTGTCGCTGTTGCATTTTCTCCAAGGTCTACAATTTTCGCTGCTGGTAATACATTTAATAACGCCAAGTTAATTAATACGTAAGCAGCCGTTACGATTAAAATCCCTACTGTCATTGCTTTCGGTAATAACTTTGTTGGATTCTTCATTTCTCCACCAATCGAAGCAAGTAAAATCCAGCCGTCATAAGCAAATAACGTTGCTAAAATTGCCATACCGATACTTTGATTTTCCGATATTGGCACAACTACGTTAAAGATATCGCTATTCCCTTTCCAGAAACCTAGCACAACAATTAACACAATCGGAATCATCTTCCCAATTGTCGTGATTGTTTGAACGATACCTCCGTATTTTGTTCCCATACTATTTACAACGCCAAGGAACACAACCGTTCCAATTGCGATTGGTAAATTCCACACTTTATCTAAATAGAAAAAATTAATCATTAAAGAACTAAAGTATAAACCTAATGTTCCGATAATAGCAGGTCCATAAACAATTGTTTGCATCCAACCTGATAAATATCCCCAAAACCTTCCGTAAATCTCCTCTAAATACGTATACAACCCACCATTTTTCGGGATTTGCGCTCCAATTTCAGCTACTGTTAAACCACTTGCTAGCGTCAACAGACCACCAATTACCCAAGCAAGAATGGCCATATTAGAACTCCCCGAGTAATCTAATACGCTCCCTGGTTTCATAAACACACCAGATCCAATAATCGTTCCTACTACGATAGAAAGTGCTACTGTTAAACCAATTTTGTTCTTCTCATCATGATGCATGCTGCGTATCCTCCTTCCAATCCTAGTGTGATGCAAAAATGAAATAAAAAAACACTCCTCCCTAAAAAAGGGACGAGTGTTGTATTCGTGGTTCCACCCTTGTTTCAATTCGTAAAGTAACACACTTCACCAATTTCTCAAGTCTAAATAACGGTTTTTGCCGGCAAGCAATTACTAGATGCTCGTTCACTGCTGCAGTTCAGAGGTGGTAATCCATTTTTCCGTATTAGGAAGCTCACAGCCAAAGGCTTCCCTCTCTGAAAATCGTAAAAAATTGATCGTGTCCTCATCATCACTTCTTGATGTCGAATTTTGTAGTTATTGTTCATTATATTGAATTGTTAGAAAAAATCAATATGTTTTTTATATAACATAGGAAATATTTCTCTTCTTATATTATAACAGAAGATACAAAACTTCCCTATTTCCCTAAAAATGGTATAATCCGTTTAGGAGGTGCACCAATAATGATTGCTGTCTTTTGTATCATTGCTACGTTTCTCTCTATTCTATTCGCTATCATGCATCGGCACAAGTATCCTGGTTATAGCATTTTAGCGGTAGCTATTATACCAGCTGTTTCCTTCTACGTATTGGGTAAATATCAATATACGGAAGTGTTTATCGGTTTTGCAATCTTCTACTGCATCTTCGGATACATACTAACAATGAAAAGAATTTTATTGAATCATTAAAAGGGACCGATTTCTGCTGACAGAAATCGGTCCTCGCACGTACCTTCCGGTTGCCCACACGAAAGATACATAAATCAATTATTTATCTTCTTTTTTCATAAAAAACTTATGGTGCGGTAAATCAACATTCAATGCCTCTAATTGTTTCTTTTCGTTGTCTAAAATCGCTTTTGCTTTTGTTTTTGCTGCTTCATCTAATCCAGCAAAGATGTCTTCATGCTTCTCTTTCTCTGGAAGTTTCACACCTAATTTTGTTAATTCTTCTTTTGCTTGCTCATGCGTTAATTTTCCGGATTTCTTTTGCTCTAAAATTGACTTCGCTTTCTCTTTTGTCTGTTCATCTAAGTTAGCAAACATATCTCCATGCTTACCTTTCTCCGGCATTTTCACGCCTAGCTTTGTTAATTCCTCTTTTGCTTGTTCTCGTGTTAATTTCCCGGACTTTTCTTGCTCTAAAATGGATTTCGCTTTTTCTTTCGCCTGTTCATCTAATCCCGCAAACATTTCTTTGTGCTTACCCTTTTCCGGGAACTTCACGCCTAATTTTGTTAATTCTTCTTTTGCTTGTTCTCGTGTTAATTTACCAGACTTCTCTTGCTCTAAAATTGACTTCGCTTTTTCTTTCGCCTGTTCATCTAATCCTGCAAACATGTCTTTACGCTTCTCTTTCTCTGGAAGCTTTACACCTAGTTCCTCTAACTGTTTCTTTGTATCATCCATAATTGTTTTTACTTTTTGTTTTGTAGCGTCATCCAAATCCTTTTTCGCCGTTTTTGCAGGCTGATCCACTGCTGGAGTATTCGTTGCCGCGAATGCCGGAATGCCGACCCCTCCAATAATTCCGAATGATACCGCACCTGCAATCGCTAAATACCCAACTGTTTTCTTCTTCATAGGAAATTTCCTCCTTCATATTTCTAATGCATGTACACTTTCGTATACAATGCCTATAGTAATGTCGGTTTCTTAACATTTCCTTAACGACTTAACAAAAAAAAACACCGCTCGTAATGAGCGGTGTTTCACTAAGCCTTTTGTAATTGTAATTCTTCACGTTCCATTATTTTTCTTAATACAATTGTTTGTGTCATTGTAAATAAGTTACCTGTTATCCAATACAACACAAGTCCTGATGGCGCCGCAAACCCCATAAATAGAATCATTGCTGGCATCATAATTTGCTGCATTTTCAGCATCTGCACTTGTTCTCCAGGTGTAATATTCGATTGGAAAACTTTCATCTGAATAAATGTCGTTAACGCTGCAATAATCGGTAATATATGATATGGATCTGCATGTCCTAGGTTCACCCATAAAAACGAAGATGTGCGAATCTCTTCAGTTCTGCTAATCGCATAATACAAAGCAGAGAAAATCGGCATTTGTATAAAAATTGGCCAGCAACCAGCAAGTGGATTCCAACCGCCTGATTTCATTAGTTCTGACATTTCTTTTTGATACTGCTTTTGTTTTTCAAGGTCTTTGCTTACATCACCGTACTTTTTCTTTAGCTTCTGCAATTCAGGTTGCATTTTCTTCATTTTCGCTTGGCTGCGATATTGCGAAACAGCTAATGGAATCATCGCTGAACGAATAACGAGCGTCATAATAATGATAGCAATCCCAAAGCTAGCTCCAGGTATATGATGAGCAACAAATTGAATCATAAACGAGATTGGATATACAAAATAATGATCCCAAATCCCAGTACTATGTGCATCAATTGGGGCCGCATTACTGCAACCAGATAAAACAAAAACAAATAATAATGATAAACTAACGAGCACAGCTCGGTATGATTTTAACATGTTCATTCCTCCAATGTTTCGTAATTATTTAGCGAAACATTGGCGTATACGGACCGACCTCGTCATTCTCTTCACTTGATTCTTGTCTGCGTACAGAACGAATCATTCCATATTTATAAAAAATAGAAAATAGCGGTACATTTCCCGCACTATCTTCACATGTATCAACTAACGCAAAAGCTCTTTGTCTACCGCTTGATGCTTGTTGACGCACAAAGCGAGAAACATTAGCAAGGAAGAAAACTTCTAATAAACAAAGTGCCGTCGTTACAAACGATATATATAGAATTGCATCCTGCAATAAAAATTCCATCGCTTCACATCCTTAATAAGGTCATTTTAGCACATCGGGCAAATATTCTCTATTTCCTTTTATTTTCAAAAAAAGTATTTTGCATATTTTCTCAAGAAAACAATAATTAAGAAACGTTGTATTCGCTTTCTTTAGCATATTCACACACATCAATGAATAGGCTTGATTTATTAGAAATTTATAAAATTTTTGCATTATAATAAAACTATTGCCAGTTTTTGAAAAAACCTTTATTCTCTTCTTGTAATCAAAAATGAATATGGAGATGAAACATACTATGGGTCAACTAGGAGACGCCGATTACGTTCCCGACACCGCCTTTTTATCCTTCCCAGCAGCTAAAACATTTCACTTAGAATTTATGATACAGTTGGTTGTTATTTTTATAGCTTCTATTTTGTATGCAATTTCTATGAATATGTTTTTTATCCCGCATAATATGATTAGCGGTGGATTCGCTGGTGTAGGGATGATTATCGGTTATTTAATGCACTACAATATCGGTGCACTTATCTTTTTACTAAACATTCCTCTTCTTATTTTAAGTCACTTTTACTTAGGCAAGAAGACAACCTTTTTAACAGCTTACTTTGTAGCTGTGTCATCGTTAGCGATGAACATTATCCCGGTACACCAAGTTTCAGACGATATTTTACTTTCTTCTGTATTCGGTGGTGTTATCTGCGGAGCAGCTTCAGGAATTATATTCCGATTTGCTTCTTCAACAGGTGGTTTTGATGTTGTTGGATTGATTGTAGCGAAATATCGAGATGTTTCAATTGGAGCAATCATATTTGTATTCAACTTAATCTTACTTGTAGCAGCAGGTTTTATTTTCGGATGGGATATTACACTTTATACGTTAATTAGTCGATTTGTAGTCAGCAAAGTTATCGACGCTGTGCATACGAAACATATTAAATTAACGATAATGACTATTACAGAAAAAGGCGAGGAAATAAAAAGCGCACTACTACATCACGGCATACGCGGGGTGACAATGGTAGACGCTGTCGGCGGCTATACAAACCATAAGAAAAAAATGATTTACACTGTCGTGACTCGCTATGAGTTAGGCGAAATGAAACGTATTATCCGTCAAGTGGATAACAAAGCATTTATGAACATTACTGAAACAGTTGAAATTGTCGGCCGTTTCAAACGCATATAAAAAGGTTAATAAATTAAAGGGCATAACATATTAGTCATATATAATATGTTATGCCCTTTGTTATTCAACTAACGTACCTTTTAGCATAATAAAATCACTAAGTTTATTACTACAAATCGGAGGATAGCATTCCATATACAATACTGTCTGTCCATTCATCTTTATTCCAAAAATCTTGTATGAAATGGGCTTCCTTTCTCATGCCTATTCGTTCACACAATTTTTGTGAAGCTGTATTACGTGCATCAAGATTAGCCTGTATACGATGTACATTGAATTCATTAAATAATTTCAATACCAAACTACTTACTGCTTCTGTCGCCAAACCTCTCCCAGCTACTTCATTTGAAAAACTATAACCAATCTCAACAGTGTCTTTCATATTTGTGTACCATACGGATAAATCACCAACTACTTTATTTTTGTATATAACTGCCAAACTTAATATTGTTTCTTTAGTAAGTACATGATTTGCTAGCTTCTTATTAAATCTTTTTTGCATGTCTTCATGAGTCCACTTATTATGTAATAGGAACTTACATGTATCATCACTATTATAAATAGCAAATACATCCTGTAAATCAGTACTCTTAAAAGGTCTAATTATTAATCTTTCTGTTGTGAACTCCAAGTTAGCTCTCCTCCCTTACATTCATGCTATAAAACATTTTTTATAGTATTTAGGCCTCATTCTTAGATCTCACCTTGATTACATATTTCATCATAATAAATTAAAATCCTTCTTCCACTAAACTGCACCGTTAATGGTATTTCCTTGCGCTTTTTATTTTTTACACTTATTACAAAATCAGATAATTCTATTATTATGTCCCTAAATGTGTTATAATGAAAGCAGACTCACAAAAAAAGAGTATATAGACTTGGAAGTTTCTCTTATTTTACAAGCAAAAAGAAACGAGCAGTCGGGTATATTTCAGACACCATACACGTAACGGTTTAAACAACCGATCATCTTAGTTACTCTTCAATGATCTTTTTATAAAAAGATACGTACAATTAAAACTCACTTCAATATACTATACCTACCTTTTTGACTTCCAAATCATCTTATTACATAAGGAGATGAACATATGAATCAATATATACGATATACAATAGCTGTCCTGTTTGCTATTATCGGCGGAACAATCTGCTTCTGGACAAACACTCAGCTTGGAGAGAATATCATCTTTAATGGAATCGAAACACTTGTAAGCGCTTCAATTTTAGGCGGATACATTTACTTCCTCTTCAATCCAGAAGAAAACGCTCAAAAAACAATGTTATTAACAATGATCGGAATCGTTGGTGGATGTATTTCCTACTCAATGACAAACTATACATTACCACTTCAATTAAGCTCAGCTTTCTTCCACGGTCTATGGACTTGGTTCATTGCATTCTGCTTAGCAGACGTATTCAACCTATTACAAGACAATGAAGAAGATAGCGGTCGCCAAATTGAAAGTAACTCTTAAGCTGGAAGATACTCTTCCAGCTTTTTTATGTTGGTTTGCATACCCCGCATCACGATAAAAAGAAGTTGCCTTCACGGCAACTTCTTTTCCATATACCCCACTTCGTATTCACTAAAATATATCAACGATTTTTCAAATATATCGATCGTTTCTCCACTTATATCAACGATTTTTTCATTATATCGACGGTTCGACACAAGATATCGATTTACCGACAACCTTCGACACTCAAAACGCACAACATACCCTATCCACCAAGCAACTTACTGCCGAACTCTACGATTAAAAAGATAATTAATAAGATCGCGAGTATCTTTAATGCTACATATGCCACTTTAAAAACAACATAAATGAGCAAGACGATTAAAATAATCGTTAAAATTTCCATCTAGAATTCCTCCAAGCTTTGCTCTTCTTATCTCATTTTACTCGTCCTAGGCTGTTTATGGAACGGCATAAGATGACATAGAAAAAAGAGGATACCTCACCCATCGTAAGATACCCTCTCTTTCAGCTGCTCAAACCATTCTCTTTCTAATTGTAAATATCCCATCTCACTCTTCTCGGCGCTCTCCAATTCTTTATCAGCTTTCTTCATATAAGTATGGGAAGCTTCTAGATCATTCTCTAAATATTTGATAATTCCTTGTGTACGATAATATCCGTTTAAGTCCATTTTTGTAATAGCCTTTGCATGTTCCTTTGCTTCTTGCAAAGAAAGACTATCCATCTGATAAAGGGCTTTATATAAAAGATACCAACTATGAAAACTACTAACGAAAAACTTATTTTCTTTCGTTACAGGTAATTGAACAATTCGTTCTATATACGGTATCGCTCTTTTCATTCCCTCTTGATCTGCACGAGCAAGGAAGACAAGCATAAGTCTACTCATTATCTCTCTTATCCCTTTATTCTCTTTTATTTTCTCCTCACTCAATTCTACTAATCTTTCATCCCAATCTTTCGGTCTTTTATAACTAAATAACTCACTCGATATTTGAATCTCATATAAATGATTTCTAGCTCTTTCATCATCTTTAATTAAAATAAGAAATTGCATCCCATCACTCATAAGCATTCCTTTTATCGGCACAATTGTAACCGCAAAGATTGCAAAATGGAAAAAGGAAAAATATAAAAGATATTGATAATAACTCACCATGTATATGTAACCGGAAGTAATACCAAACAGTAAACTCGTAATCGGTCCACCTAAAGTGAGCCATGCCCACTTTTTCGAAAGATTCGGTGTCTCTATAGAAGGTGGTACTAGTGTTGCAACGCCTCCAAAGTACGCCCATAATTTATTTTCTCGAATGCGTACTTTCCCCTTCTCTTTTTGAAAAGTAATCGGCCCTACTGTCATAAATTTAAAATGTAAACCACCTATTAAACCAAACACTACATGTCCTAGCTCATGAATGGCTAACACTAACAATAAAATTCCAACTATTGCCCATAGGTTCAAAATTACTTCTAATTTCCCAGTTCGGATTACTCCGTATAAAATGGACAGAATTAGCGCCACTGTCATTGAGCCAGCTGGCCTTCTTAAAATATCCACCTTTTTCTCCCCTTAATAAATCATTTTTCTTTGCATTTCGTACATGAACTTCCCGAGATGCAATATCCAAATAAATGAGATTAAGCCAATTAATACAAAATCGATATCACTAGCAGCTGTATATATAACGGCAGCCCACCATACATATGCCAATATTGTATTCGTAAATTCATACGCTTTATATCCAGCCTCATGCACAATGTGCTTTAATCCTTCATCTGCGTTTTTCGTCCACATTTTCATAGATTCCATATACGTTACACCTTGTTCAGGATATAGCTTATTATAACGATTTTTTGTTATAAGTCCGATAATTACTACAGTAGTTAAACAAACAATAGAAGCTACTAAATTCCACACCGCAAATGAAACATTTGTATCCTGCAACAGTGCACGTCTACATATAATAACTGCATATACAAACCATGCCTGCGTAACTATATCGCCTACACGTAAATATATACTTATAATGCCTAATTTTCTGCCTTGTACGCTCTCTTCTTCATCGCGTGCCTCTGCTAACATACGTGTATTCTTCCAAGTATAGTACATCATTAAGATTCCAAAAATAGTACATATACCTATAAATGTATTGGATGATAATTTTCTCGGTTCATCCGAGAGTAAATTTAAAGCTATATAAGACGTTAAAAAGCCCCCCATCATACTTAATGCTATTTTCCCCACAGAATCAAATTGTTTTTTTCGTTTACTCTTCATCGTCCTCTTCCCCCTCTACTAACGTAAATATTTCCTCCACCGGTACATTGAAAATTTGTGCGATTTTTAACGACAATACGATAGATGGTGCATAATCCCCGCGCTCAATTAAACTAATCGTTTGCCGTGATGATCCAATCGCTTTCCCTAAATCCCCTTGTGATAAACGATGCTTTGCTCGCAATTCCCTCACTCGATTTTGAAGCTTCATGTCTTCCCTCTTTTTCATTTATTTAATTAAAATTGTAAATAATATCCTTATCTTTGTCAATTATAATTGTCATTACGACTATAATAATTGACAAGATACTTATTTCTTATCCTGTATCAAATTCCTATAAAGAATGTAAAATGTGCATTAAACATAGTCTTAAAAATAAAAAAGTCAGTGCTTTTGCACTGACTTCCTAAATTCTGACATAGAATGGATTTCATATTAACTTGCGTTTTGTAGTAATACTCGTTTTAACTGCTTACGGAAACGAATACCTAACGTAACCGCTACAATCACAATAACTCCAAAAATGATTTTACCGATATGACCTTCTAGCACTCCAAAGATATCATGTAAGTTTCCACCTAACCAGTAACCACCGATTAAGAAGAATGATACCCAAAATAGAGCGCCTGAATAAATTGTAATGGCAAAACGACGGAATGGTAAATTAATAATTCCTGCAAAGTATCCTGTGAAATGACGTACACCAGGAATAAAGAAACCAATAAAAATCAGGAAGTACCCATACTTATCAAACCACATTCTCGTTAAGTCGATTTTTCTTTGCGTTAAAAATACGTATTTCCCATACTTTTGAATGAAAGGCATACCTAATTTATTTCCTAAAAAGTATTGAATCGTCATTCCTACACTTGTCCCAATAAAAGATAGAATAATTAAAATCGGTAAACTTAAATCACCCTTATGTGCTAAAAATCCCGCATATGCTAATGTTGGCTCTCCCGGAAACGGAAGTGCAATATATTCTAACAGCAAGCCGACAAGTACAACATAGTACCCGTATTGCTGAAATAATTCATGAATCCATTCCATGTCATCTCTCCTTTCAATCACGTACAACTTCTTACTATTATTGTATAAAAAAATTGTCGAAATAACTATCACAATAGCTTACATTTTTATTACATTTTTGTAAGGGTCACACTAATGATTTTCGTTCTTTGGTAAATAGTAAAAATCATTTTTCAGGTCGAAATAGCGAAAAGGCGCATTAATAACATGCAGATTTTATCCATTTTTTAGCACTAAAAAACCTCTCTTATTTTGTTCTCAATAAAAAACCATCACAAACTCATGCTAACTTCATATTAGCTTCATATACGTATTGTAAGATTATATCGGAATTTGTTGAAAAATTTAACCAATATATGACTAAGCATTAATTTGAATAAATATAAGTCGTTTTTCGAAATTGAAAAAAGGGTGAATACGAAATGGAAGCATATAAAATGCACGATTTTATTAATACAAATGTTGAATCTCATCAAAATGAAACCGTTTTTAATTTACAAATATGTGAAACAAGTGAATTTGACGTAAGTTTAACAAAATCTACAACACTATCTTTTATCGTTTCAAAAAAGAATATTAAAATTGTCACGAAAAAATGGATTAATTCAAATCAAGAAAGCATGATTGGCAAAAGCTACATCATTCCAACAAAAGCTTTTCATTATTTCTTACCAATCATCTCTGAAAATGAAGATGAGCTAAATATTCAAGTTCAAAGTTTTGGACTACGTGGTGAGCTTTTATTAAATGAAAGATTACTTATTGATAACAACAACAAACACAACAGCAAAATCACTACATTCTTTGAAACATTAGATGAAAATGTAAATAAAGCATTACGAGGATTACAACTTCATTGTATGTAAGACTCTTACGATAGTAAAAGGAGAATAACAATGAAAAAATTATTATTAAGCGCACTATTATCATTAGGATTTTTAACTCTTCCATTCGCTAGCGCAGAGGCAGCTACAACGAAAGATCAATTAATCGTAGACACTCAGTTAAATAAAATGGATTATTATCAGGATGGAAAATTTATAAAAAGTTTTACTGTCGCTACTGGAAAAGCTGCAACACCTACACCTAAAGGCACTTTTCAAATCGTAAATAAAATTAAAAATCGTCCTTATTATACAGGTAAAATTAAAGGCGGCGATCCACGTAATCCACTTGGTGACCGTTGGCTCGGATTAAATATGGCAGGAACTTACGGAACAACTTATGCGATTCACGGAACTAACAATAATCAAGCAATCGGCAAATGGACAACACTTGGTTGTATTCGTATGTATAACAATGATATACACTGGTTATTTGAGCGCGTTCAGCAGCAAGCTACTGTCACTGTAAAATAGCCTAAAAACAAGATTTATGTGTAGCCAAGAATTTTATGTCTTGGCTTATTTTATTTATTCATTTACAGTAGCAAAACAACTGTATTTACATATATAATAGGAATAGATTTGATTAGCTAATATTTAAACATTGATAAACGTAGATATTAAAATTATACAGTTATAATGTTTTATAAATTTTATAATACATACTATAATAGAACTACTGTAATTCTGAACCATTCAGTAACACTAAACTATTCCCCTTGCTACCTTCATGATTATTTTATAGCGGGGGCTTATTATATGTATAAACAATCTGAGTCACTCGAAAAATGATGAATTCGAATATTGCAGTAAAAAGCGTTATTTAGGAGGTGTTACTATGACGCATATACTGGTGATTGAAGACAACCCAGATATACAAGAACTTATTCGTGAATTTCTAATGGCACAAAACTTTACAGTTGATGTAGTTGGTGCTGGAACAGAAGGTATTCTTCTTTTCCAAAAAAATTCATACGATCTTGTCCTCCTCGATGTAATGTTACCAGATATAGATGGCTATAGTATTTGTAAAATTATGCGAGGACAATCTGATGTACCAATCATTATGTTAACAGGCTTACATAATGAAGAAAGTGAAATTAAAGGATTTGAGTTAGGTATTGATGACTATATTACGAAACCGTTCCATTACACTGTATTTATTAAGCGTGTAGAGGCTGTATTAAGAAGGGCAGCAACGAAGGAAGCAGAAGCTGCAACTATACTACAATTCCATGAGTTGATGTTAAACTCTACAGCATATGCAGCTTATGTTCATGGTAATCAAATTGAATTGACAACAAAAGAATTTGAAATTATTTATACTTTACTGCAAAATCGAGGAAAAGTATTATCAAGAAGTGATTTGTTGAATAAGGTATGGGGCTATGAACATTATGGTGATGTAAGAGTTATAGATACACATATTAAAAACTTAAGAAAAAAATTAGGAATTCCTTATATCAAAACGGTGAAAGGCATTGGCTACAAAATCGAATCGTAGCAAAGACAACATCACCAAAAATATTTTCATCAAAACCTTATTATTTTGTATTCTTTTATCACTTTGCCTTTATCAAATTATTTACTTTCTAGCTTCAAACTACGATAAAGAACGTTTTGCGAAAGAAAATGGAACGCCGACTACAGAACAGGCCGATTCAGATAAGCAAAACGACGGAAGTAAAACGAAGCAAAATAAAGCTGTGTCAGAGGGGAGCATTTCTAATTTCCAATCTTCTATTATAGATTATAAATCTCTTTCTACAGCTATCAATCACCTTTTGCAGCCTAGCCAAACTGTAAAGGCAAAAGAACATACACAAAATCTTTCGGGGAAAAATAGCACTTCTAATCCGCCTACAGAAGCAGAAAAGAAAGCCGCTAATAATGATGCCTTACATACACAAAATGCAGCAAGTAAAACAAATGATACAAATGATAATCCAAAGTTAGCAGATGCGTTGCAACAATTAGCTCCACATATTGGCGCGACAATGCTTGCATTATCACTACTCGGATCATTAATTTATACAAAACTAATTGCCAAACCTTTTCAATATATGAGTGATGCTTTAAAAGATATTATGAATCTTGATTTCTCAGATAAAAAGCTACTTAACAAAAATGCAGATCAAACAGATTTTAATTTGCAAGTAGCTGCTTCACAAGTACCAAATATTGTGAAGAATTTACATGCAAGCAATCAAGATTTAAGAAACGAGCTCAAGAAGGAACAACAATTAGAACAATCTCGTAAAGAATTTATGTCTATGGTATCCCATGAATTAAAAACACCAATCGCAGCCGTTATGGGACAACTAGATGGCATGATTCACGGAATTGGAGCTTATAAAGATAGAGATAAGTATTTGAAACGTTCCTACGAGATGATGCAAGACATTAACATATTAACGGAAAAAATGTCGGAATTATCCAAAATACAAAACCCTCAATTTAAACCGAATTTAGAAGTCATTTCTTTATCTAATATTATTGAGGATGTTATGAAGAAAGTAGATTACTTTGTATCTGTAAAACAATTAAATGTACAATCTAATATTAAACACGACGTACAAATTTTAGCTGATCCTAAATTTATTCAAACTGCTATTTTTAACATTATTTCAAATGCAATTCATTATACAATTGACCATCAGCACGTATATATAAAGCTTTATGAAAAACCAAATGGTTACGCATTAGAAGTATTAAATACAGGTTCACAAATTGATGAAGATAAACTTGCTCATTTATTTGAGCCTTTCTATCGCGCAAACCCTGATAAACACGGTTTAGTACAAGGTAGTGGTCTTGGATTATATATCGTGAAACAAATATTAGATAAACATCAGTTTCCTTACGGGATACAAAACACGCCTCAAGGTGTAAAATGTTCTATTGTATTCCCAAAAGCAATGTAACATTTACTATAATTACATACCCCAAACTTATACTTCATGTGTGAGTGGCGGAATTTTGTAGAGTGTCTTACTCTGTTTCGTTCGCCCGTTATCCTTATTTGGATAGCGGGCGTTTTTTATTACTTAAAAGGAGGATTTTTTATGGAGAAGTTTAAATATTCATTGCTCGTTTTATTCGGTGCTTGCAGCTATGGCATACTTTCAACTATTTTCAAACTCGGATTCATAAATGGATTTTCAGCACATCAACTATTAGGGGGACAATATGTCTTCGGATGGATTGGACTATTTCTACTCGTTCTTTTCTTTTCACGTCATAAGGTAACAAAAAAACAATTCTTTTCCTTACTAACCGTCGGAACAACAATGAGTATGACTGGGATTTTCTACGCTATTTCTGTAGAAGAACTACCCGCATCTATCGCTGTCGTCCTACTCTTTCAGTTCACTTGGATTGGTGTCATTATCGAAGCGATTGCAAATCGAACCTTTCCAAGCCGCGATAAGATCATATCTATCCTTATTTTATTTGCTGGTACATTGTTTGCAGGTGGTGTATTTGAAGGCCTCGGACAAAGTTTTTCTACGAAAGGGATTATCTTTGGACTATTAGCTGCAGTCTCTTTTTCATTCTATGTTTTTGCAAGCGGACGCGTTGCTACAGATGTTCCCCCTTATACGAAAAGCTTTCTCATGACAACAAGTGCGACTCTTATCGTATGTCTATTCTTCCCACCAACCTTTTTAACAGATGGTGCCCTCCAAGCCGGTCTATGGAAATATGCTTTCTTCCTCGGATTATTCGGCGTTGTTGTACCTGTCATTTGTTTTTCAATTGGCGTACCGAAAGTAGGAACCGGACTTGGTACAATACTAGGTGCAGCTGAATTACCAACTGCTATTATCGCTTCTATTACACTTGTACATGAAGTCGTAACATTCATGCAGTGGATTGGTATTATTTTTATATTGGTTGGGATTTTCACTCCTCAGCTGCTTACAGCTAGGAAAGAAAGGAAACACAATCGCGTGCATAGCGCTTGAAAAAATACAGAATTTATATAAAAGATATAACTGCAATTAAAATAAGTAAATTTATCTGGAGGTATAAATGACTATTTTAAGCATCGTATTTTTTGCTATTATGTGTATCTTCTTCCTAATAAGATATATGAAAGAAAAGAAATTTTACGATTTACTTCTCATTCCCGTTTGTATATATGCAGGAGCAGTGAAAACTCCTTTCGTAGAGTACTTAAACTTTAATACTACATTTAAAATAACGTATGATATTGCAGCTATTAT
Organism: Bacillus sp. TE8-1; assembly: GCF_008368855.1. Classification (NCBI taxonomy): domain Bacteria; kingdom Bacillati; phylum Bacillota; class Bacilli; order Caryophanales; family Bacillaceae; genus Bacillus; species Bacillus sp. TE8-1. The sequence continues at coordinate 125,013 of NZ_QPET01000015.1, forward strand.
TCTTGTAATCCTTGCTGTACTTTTCTTTTTGAAAGATAAGAAAGAGAATCATACTGCATAACAAAAGACCTTTCATTTACTTGAAAGGTCTTTTTCTCTATCTCATTTTATCGCTCCATACAGCTTCTCTATCTCATGCTCAATTTGTTTTACATCGATTCGCTCAAATAGTGGCTGCACACCATCAATTCTACTTGGCAACGTATTTTGAGGTGCCCAATTTCGTTCCACAATCGACAATGTGTTTCGAACTCTTTCACTTGAAAATGGTAAAAATGGTTCAAGGAGATGGGCAAAATTAGCGATAAGATACACACAGTTATAAATCGTTTCTTCACATGAAACTGGATCATCTTCTCTTTGTTTCCAAGGCTGCTTTTCATCAAAATATTTATTTGCAAAACGTACTGCATCAAATATTGTTTCTAACGCCACCTTAAATTTAGTTTGCTCAATCGCCTCTCCTACATGTTTATATAATCCTTCTACTTTATCTTTCAGCTCTACCTCAATACTTCCCTTCGGCACGATACCACCATAATATTTTTCAATAAACTTTAATGTCCGGTTCACAAAGTTCCCGTATGCACCTAACAATTCACTATTATGACTGTAAATAAATTCCCGCCATGAAAAATCAGTATCGCGATTTTCTGGTGCGTTGACGGTTAAAAAGTAACGAATAGAATCTGGATCATAGCGTTCTAATATGTCAGGCACCCATACTGCCCAATTTTTACTTGTAGATAATTTTCTTTTTTCAACTGTTAAATATTCATTCGAAACGATATGACGCGGGATTGCTTCCTCCCCTATTCCAAGTAATACCGCTGGCCAAATGACGGAATGAAACGGAATATTATCCTTTCCGTGCACATAATATGTTTTCGCTTCTCTATCCCAAAACTCTTGATCATCTTTCCCTGTTTCTTCAGCCCAATGTTTACTCGCTGAATAATAGCCTGTCACTGCTTCAATCCATACGTAAATTTTCTTATCTTCATACCCTTCTACTGGAATTGGTACTCCAATTGGTAAATCACGTGATACGGCCCTATCTAGTAATCCTTCCTTTACATATCTCTCTGTTAGTTGAATCGCATTGTCGCGCCATGTCCCTGTTTGTTTGGCAATTTCTACAGCCCTTTTAATTTGCTGCTGAAATGTATGCAATGCAAAATAGAAATGCTCTGTTTCCTCTACAGATGGCGTACTACCACATAACTTACATTTCTTTTCTAACAAATCGAGAGGATCTAAAATAGCAGAACAAGCATCGCATTGATCTCCTCTTGCTGCTTCATGGCAATGTGGACATATTCCTTCTACATAACGATCCGGTAAAAACTGCGTACACGTTTCACAATACGCTTGTTCCACTGTTTTTTTATAAATATGTCCTTCTCCTAATAAACGTAAAAAAACATTTTGAACTGTTTCATGATGGTGCTCACTATCTGTACGTGTATAGCAATCATAAGTAAAACCAAGGCTACGAAAACATCGCTGGAACTCTTCATGATACTTATCAGCAATTTCTTTCGCTGTCACACCTTCTTGTTTTGCTCTAATTGCAATCGGTGTTCCATTACAATCACTCCCTGAAACATACAGCACATTCTCACCTTTTGCCCTGTAATAACGCGCTAAAATATCTCCAGGTAACAAACTCGCAATATGGCCAAGGTGTAACGAACCATTTGCATACGGCCAAGCGCCTCCAATAAAAATACTCATCTTACATTCCTCCTTTTAAATATAAAAAGCCCCGCCCTTATCTTAAAAAAGATAAGGGCGGGGCTGTATAAACAGTCGCGGTACCACCTTATTTCGCCAATTACTCACATAATTAGCCTTAACAAGTACGGAGCTATGTGCTCTTATACTGTGGTTTTGATAACGAGTACCAACTCTCGTCGCCGCCTACTATTATCATTTGATAAGTTCAGGACGAAGCTCAAAGGCCATTGTTCAAATGAATATTCTTGCTTCTTCTCAGCTACCGAAGCTCTCTGGAAAGAATGTGTTCATCCTACTTTTCCTTTTCAACGCTTTTACGTATAACAAGTATTGTACGACTTAATCACAGAAAAATCAAACTTTTATCCGGAAAGAAAAGGAAATTCCATCCCCCTGCCGAATACCTATACGTTCACAAAAGGAGTGATAACATTGAACCAAAAACAACTAAGCACTATAAATGAAAAAAGCTGGAATGCAGCTGCTTATGAAGCTTGGACGAATCGCCATGGGGCACCGGAGGATTATGCAAAAAAAATTATGGAAGATCCCACACGCGAAGTAGCACATTATTTACCTTACATACAATCTCCAAAAGGAAAACGTATTATTAACTTACTCGGCTCAAAAGGAAATAAAGCTGTCGCACTTGCCCTTTTAGGCTCTGACGTAACAGTTGTTGATATTTCAGCAAGTAATGCAAAATATGCAAATGAACTTGCGGACGCAGCAGGTGTCTCTATCCAGTATGTCGTTTCTGATGTATTAAATGTGCAGCTCTCCGAATCATTTGATATCGTATTGCTGGAACTTGGTGTACTCCATTACTTTCTAGATTTAAAACCACTCTTTCAAAAAATTGCTCCTTTACTTAAGCGAGATGGAATGCTTATCCTTCGTGACTATCATCCTGTTTACACGAAATTATTAGGAGTCGACCACCCATCATTTCAGGCCAATGGAAATTATTTTGATGAAGAATTGATTGAAGATGATGTTGCTTATAGCATCCTTCTTACAGAAGCACAGAAAGAATCGCTACCTAAAACAACCATCCGTCGCTGGACGCTAGGAGAAATTATTACAACACTTGCGGAAGAACATTTTAAAATCGAAAAACTAGTTGAAGAACATGGATCTCATCAAAGATGGGTCTTTCCTTCTACTGCACCAGAAGGAATCGAAGAACGTATCCCTGGTCTATATACAATAATTGCGACAGCATGCAAAAAAGGATCCCTTCACGGATAGGATCCTTTTTGCATGCTCACGCATATAAGTTGAGGTTGGAGATTACCATAATTCTGTAGAATAGGACACAAGATATTTCAACACTTCGTCTCTGACTTACGTCGTCAAAAAGGGGTATGACCAACATAACGAAGAGTAATGTTTTCAGTTGATACTGATAATCGTTATCAACTAATTAGAAGTATACATGATGTCATTTCAAATTTCAATAGCATTTCTAATATTTATTTATGAATTTTATGATATGCAAATGTATACATTTTAAGAACTTTTTCTAATATCAATCTGACTCCTTCCATTATCTGCTATAATTTTCATTGAACAGATTAATAACTTCATAATAATGTTTTTATTAATTTTGTTTTAAATATCTATAAATCATAATAAATAGTTTAAATGAGGGTAGGGGTAACGATGAAATATGTTAGTATTCGAAAAAAACTACTGTTCACACTCTTAAGCATTTCTTCTTTATTTAGCATTGCTCTTATTGTTATTCTTTCATTCGCCATGAATCAAGCAAGTGAAATCAAAACGTTAAAAAATGATGTATCAAAAAGAGCGACGATTTTAAAAGAACGTGGCGATTGGTTCCAAGCACAAGTTGCTGGTTTACAAGAATATTTGCTATCACATGATCAAAAAGGATTAGATAAGTTCAATCGAGAAGGGAAAAAATTAGCTGATACTAGAGAGAAAGTAACAAGTGACAAGAAGCTCCCAGAAGGAATGAAAGAAGCTATTTTAATGGGGGGAAAATGGCGTAGCGTCATAGATAATGAGGTACTACCTCTTGCGCGTGAAGGAAAATGGGACGAAGCATCCAAAATTGCTTTAGCACAAACAGATTATGTAAATGATCTTTTAGGTCGTTTTAATAAATATACAAATGAAGAGAATGAGAAACGTGACGCATTAATTGCTGATGTCGAGTCTTCTTCATCACTTATTCAATATATTATTTTCTTCTCACTCATTACATGTACATTAACGTCTATCTTATTAGCATGGTGGTTCTCTGGTAAACTCGTTAAACCAATTCGACAAATTGATGAGAAGTTAAAAGAATTAGCTTCTCAAGATGGAGATTTAACGGCTAGATTACACGTAACAAGTAAAGATGAAATTGGTGACATTGCAAATTCCTTTAATCAAATGCTCACTAACTTACAGCATATAATAAAACAAGTTCAACAAACATCAACAAGTGTAAAAGAAGCTTCCGAAAATGTATTTATCGAAACAACCGCTTCTATGGAAAATACCGCAAGAACCCAAGAAACTATGAATGCTCTTGAACACAATATTCGTTCACAAGTTTCTAGCATTGAAGAAAGTTCAACCGCAATGGATGACATGGCAACGAGTGTTCAGCGTATCGCTGAGTCCGCCTCTTCTGTTACTAGTTTAGCTGTCACAACTTCAGAAAAAGCAGATGATGGGAATAAAGTCATTGAGAAATCTATTACACAAATGCATACAATTAACGAAGCTGTTAACGCTACATCACAAGTAGTTGAGCGACTCATTACACATACAAATCATATAGATACTGCACTTCAATCTATTTCGAATATCGCCGACCAAACAAATTTACTCGCTTTAAATGCTTCTATTGAAGCAGCTCGTGCTGGTGAACATGGAAAGGGATTCGCTGTTGTTGCCGATGAAGTTCGAAAACTTGCTGAACAATCTCAACTAGCCGCAACTGACATTAACCATTTACTTCATCAAATTCAAGCTGATACAAAAATAGCAAATGACATGATGACACAAGGTCAAACAGAAGCTTCTGAAGGAATTACGGTTATTCGTACCGCCGGATCTTCATTCTCAGAAATTGTTAACCACATTAACAAAGTCTCTACACAAATGCAAGAAATGTCTGCAACTGCTGAAGAGATGGCTGCAAGCTCTGAAGAAATGAACGCAGCTTTAAATAATATCGCTTCTATTTCAAACGAAGTTGCTGCAGAAACATCACAAACAGCGCATTCGGCTGGTGATCAAGTAAACAAAATGAGTATCGTGGCTAAAAAATCATCTGAAATGAAAACAATCGTACAAGAACTTGAAGTTCTCGTCTCTCATTTCAAAACAAACGCTTAAAGTGAAAATGACACGAGCTCAAAGGTATAGGAATGAAAGTTTTACAGGCTCTCTTTTTTCACTTTAAAATATCTCTTTCTATCTCTCATTCCGTCTGCTATAATTCCTAAAGGAAATAAGAAAGCTTTATTCCAACTGGAGTAAAGCTTTCTTTCAATTTTTTACATTTATTAATTCTAATACTAAGATTTCACAAAGGAGGCTTTTAATCATATGAATTTTGTAAGTATCAGAAAAAAACTTATGTTCATGATGGGAACGATTTGCGCTTTATTTGGTATCGCCTTAGCATTTATTTTATTTTTTGCTATCGATCAATCTCGTAAAGCTGAAACATTACAAAAAGAAATTTCTCCACTGGCAACAGAATTGAAAGAACGTGGGGACGCTTATCAAGTACAGCTCTCTGCTTTAAGAGGTTATTTACTACAACATGATCAAGTCGAATTAGACAAGTTTAATGAGATGAGTAAACGTCTTGAGGATTCAAAAGATAAACTTCTTTCTAATCCAAATCTTTCTTCGTCCGTAAAAAGCACAATGGAATTAGGGTCTACTTGGAGAAAGTTCATTGAAGAAAAAGTATTCACTCTTGCAAAAGAACAAAAATGGGAAGAAGCTTTACAAGTAGCTTCTTCAGAAAACGGAACGGTCTATAAAGTAATTGGTGACTTCACAAATTACAGTAATGAACAAGCTAAATTACGTGAACAATCTATTGAAAAAATTGATCAATCTGCACTCTTAATCGAATATGTTATTTTCTTATCACTTGTTGTATGTATTATCGTTGCAATTATTCTTGCATGGTGGTTCTCTGGTAAACTGGTGAAACCAATTCAACAAATTGACACGAAACTAAAAGAATTGGCCTCTCAAGAAGGTGACTTAACGGCACGTCTACAAGTAAATAGCAACGATGAAATAGGTGCTATCGCAACATCATTTAATAAAATGTTAGAAAACCTACAACATATCATTAATCGTGTTCAAAAAACATCAGTGGAAGTACAAACCGCTTCTGAAAATATGCTAGAAAAAACAACTACATCACGCGAGGCAACAATAAAAGTTCAACGATCGATGTCTAATTTAAATGAAAGTATTCAATCTCAAACTGCTAGTATGGAAGAAAGTTCAACTGCAATGGACGATATGGCAGTAAGTGTTCAACGTATTGCTAATTCTGCGTCCTCTGTAGCAGAATTGGCTGTAGCCACTTATGAACATGCGAATGATGGAAATAACGTTATCCAAAAATCTATTACACAAATGACAACGATTCACGAAGCTGTAAATGCTACGTCAGAAGTAGTCGAACGTCTAATCACTCATACGAAATATATTGATACAGCTTTACAATCTATATCTAATATTGCTGAGCAAACAAACTTACTTGCTTTAAATGCTTCTATTGAGGCAGCTCGTGCTGGTGAACAAGGAAAAGGATTTGCTGTCGTAGCTGACGAAGTTCGAAAGCTTGCTGAACAATCTAAAACAGCTGCAACAGACATTAATCAATTACTTCATCAAATTCAAAACGATACAGAAATTGCCAATTCTATGATGTCTCAAGGGCGATCTGAAGCATCAGAAGGTATTAACGTTATTCGTGAAGCAGGTTCTTCTTTCACAACAATCTTGGAGCAAGTAAATCAAGCTTCTACTCAAATGCAAGACATATCAGCAACTGCTGAAGAAATGGCTGCAAGTGCTGAAGAAATGAACGCTTCACTTAATAACATCGCTTCTATCTCTACTGAAGTATCGAGCGAAACTGCCGCAACGGCACAATCTGCTGAACAGAAAGTTATTGTTATGAATGAAATGACAGTAACTGCTAGAAAAATGAAACAAACAGTTGAAGAGTTAGATCAACTCGTATCTCATTTTAAAACAGAATAGATGTTCAAAAATATCCCTTCTTTGAAAGAGGGATATTTTTTTGAGCTCATTTCCTGCACATTATGCTCATTTCCGTTATAATGAGAATCGATATCATTAAAGTGTAGGAGGGGCTGCTTATGTCACAAGAAGCATTTGAAAATAAATTACTTGCCAATTTAGAAGCTGTTATTGACCCTGAACTAGGTGTTGATATCGTTAATCTTGGATTAGTTTATGATGTTACAGCAGATGAAAATAATAATGCTGTCATTACGATGACTATGACTTCTATCGGTTGTCCAATGGCTGGGCAAATCGTATCAGACGTTAAAAAAGTATTATCAACAAACGTACCTGAAGTTAATGAAATAGAAGTAAATGTCGTTTGGAATCCACCGTGGTCGAAAGAACGTATGTCACGTATGGCGAAAATCGCATTAGGTATTCGCGACTAAATAAAGTGGAAATTTCATCATTTGCGGATAGCGGGATAAAGAAAAGACCTGACTAGGATGTCAGGTCTTTTCTCTTATTATTTTACACCTACTGCATCATAAGCTTTCGTTACAGCTTGTACAGCTTTAGAGTTTTTACCGTATAAATCTTCAGCTGACTGAAGTGCCGCTTGACGCATCATTTTGAAGTCAGAGTTTGCAGTTAAATATTTCGTAAGCGCACGGTAGTAAATTTTTTCTGTCGCTTCACGGCCCACTCCAGTTACTTTCACGCCGTAATGATCTCCGCCTTCAGAAACTAAATAAGCAGCTTTATTATTAATACTACTGTTAATATGAACGCCGCCATTATCAGCTGTTCCAGTATAACGTTTACTATAGTGATCTGGGTAACCTTCACTTGGTTTTAATGGGTTTGGAATAGATGCTGGATCTTTTAGTGAACGAAGCGCATCACCAGGTTTATCAGGTGTATAAATATCAGCACCTAAATCCCAGCTCTTCTTCTCAACCATAACACCCATAATGTCAGATAACGATTCATTTAACGCCCCTGACTCATTTTTGTAAACAAGGTTTGCTGTATGTTCAGTTACAGCATGCGTTAATTCGTGACCGATAACATCAAGTCCAGCAGATAATGGAATGAATGTTTTTCCATCGCCATCACCGTACATCATTTGCACACCATTCCAAGCTGCGTTATTCCAAGCTGTACCTACGTGAACAGTTGAAATAAGCTTCGCACCTTTATCATCGAAAGAGTTACGATTAAATGTCTTTTTGTAGTAATCATATACTTTTCCTGCATTTACATGCGCATCAACTGCAGCTTTATCTTCGAAGAACTTAGATTTACTTTCAACTTCTTCTCCTGTATATCCAAGAATTTGTGAGAATAAATTAAACCAGTTCTCGTCCATATTTTCTGCATCAAATGTATGAACACCTTGTCCTCGTTTACCATCAAACAAGTTGAATTGTCCTGTTTTCGTATCTTGAGCAATTTCAAATGATTGTCTAGCACCTAATACTCCGTAACCAAATCCAGTAATGTTATCTACAGCGTTATATTTCTCAATAACATTTCCATTCGTTGCATCAACAAAATAATGCCAATATCCTGGAGCTGGTTTTGAAATCGATGCCTTAACTAAGTATGCAAGGTAGTAATTACCGTCCTTTTCATATACAAATAAATCTTTTTTCACACCGTCATAACTCTTTACTTTACCAATTTCTTTCTCAATATCTGCCTTTGCAATCGTTTCTGCTTGTTCCGCAGTAATGCTTGCAGCTGCAGGAATATTTTTATCATCTAAATTCGGAATAACTTGTCCGAAGAATGCTTTTACATTATTCTCTTTATCAAGTGTAACAGTTTGATCAGAACCGTACACAGGAATGTTATTATGTTTCTCAACTAGCTTCACATGTGTCGTATCAGATTCAGCGTCTTTTTCTTCCCCAACGATATTAAAATGCTTTTCAATATTTCCTGCTAATTTAAACATATCTTTCTTACTCTCTAAGTATTGAAAGACCGTCTCTTTTTTATCTAGCCCTTCCGGTGCTTTCCATTCTTCACCTATGTATGCAGGTGTTTTAAATTCTTGATGATATTGAATTTTTTGTTCTTCCGCTTTCGTTGTCGTTGCCCCAAACGCTCCAAATCCCCCGGCGATAACAGTTAACGCTAATGCTGATGAAATGACTTGCTTTTTCACTATAACATTCCCCATTCCCATAAAGATTTTTGACACTTTTATACAATTCTGATTTTTACAGCTGATACCTCTACCCAAAATTTGAGAAACATTTTTCAGACAATTCCAATCAAAAAAAGAGGACATCCTATCGGATGTCCTCTTTTTTTTACGCATTTTATTGTTTTTTCAATTCAATTGCTAAATAGTGTGATTGCTCTTTCGCTTGAATGTGAATATCTTCTTCTACCGCTTCTGCTGCATCCCGCATAACAAACGTTTCACCATTTATTACACTGCTTCCTTCAATTTGTACAAGGTACAATTGACGGCCTTCTTTCACTGGAAAATGAATTTCTTTTCCAGCCTCTAATGATAAAGAATATAAATTCGCATCTTGGTGAATTTGAATTGGTGCATTTCCTTCTACTGAAGATACCATATGGAACCATTCATTTTTACGCTTGCTCCAATCAAATTTAAACTCACCATAGTTTGGTTTATGATCTGCGCGGTCTGGTAAAATCCAAATTTGTAATAAACGCAGCGTTTCATCGCCTAAATTATGCTCGCTATGAAATACACCCGTGCCAGCACTCATATATTGAACATGTCCACGCTCAATCGTTCCGCGATTTCCCATGCTGTCTTCATGTGTTAAAGCACCATCTACAACGTAAGAAATAATCTCCATATCACGGTGCGGATGCATATCAAAACCAGTTTGCGCCGCTACTAGATCATCATTAATAACACGTAACGCTCCGAAGTTCATGTTATTTGGATTGTAGTAATTGGCAAAAGAAAAATGAAAATGTGTATTTAACCAACCATGATTTGCTCTGCCCATATTTTTATGATCAACTTTTCTAAACATATCCTTCACCTCATACTATCTCGAATTCGAGATTTATTTTAAAATTTTTTTCTTACTGTAACTTTTTTAGTAGTGTTAATAATTGATTTTGTTCTTCTATATTTAAATTATGAAACTTCTCTGCTTGGAACGTTTCTTGAGGTGGAACAATTTCCTCATATAAAGCTCTGCCCTTTTCTGTTAATGAAATATATTTCGTAGTACCCTCTTGCTCACGATGAATCCACTCAAGCTGCTCCATTTTATTTAAAAGCTGCGTCACATTTCCTTTCGTAACAAATAGCTTATTCCCAAGTTCTTGCTGCGTTAAACGATTATGTCCTCCAACTTGAGCTAGCACATCAAACTGGGCGGCAGATATATTCCATTTTTTCAAATGCTGATTCGTCTCACGAATACTCTTATTATAAAAGCGTGACAAACGAAACCATAATAGTAGCCCTAGTCTATCTTCTGTTTTCATTTCATCACCTCGCTCGTTTCATATCATTAGTTTAGAACTAAACTTAATAAAAGTCAAATACTTATTTTTAATAAGCATAAAAAGCACAGCGCTATTTCTCCACTATGCTTTACATTAACTTTCTATTCTTATATTCATCCAATTTCCTCTCCGCGAACTTCCTCGCATCTTTTTCAATCCACCGCTCTTCGTACCGTTCACTTCCCACATACAATATATCTCTCTTATGCTGCATCGCATGGCGAAATTCATGCAGTAGCGTTTTGAGAACTTGCTCATACTCTTCCCACATACAAACGAAAATTAATTGTTTTTCTCTATGATAAAAACCACCTACCGGGAATAAGAACTCTTCTTCCTCCTCACCTAATGATAGAAGCACATCGTTTGCATCACACGTATCACAAAAAATAACGGGCGTTTTACATAATTCAATAAGAGAAAACAAATCCTCTCTCAGCTTTTTGACATCCCAAGGAAGCTCCGAATCCAACACATACCAATTCTCTACCTGTTGATATACATTTTGAAACTGGAGTTCCATTTCTCTTTATTCCCCTTTCCAAGCACCCTTTTTCTATATGTATGCCACAATATGGTAAATATTAAACGTATTCTTTCATCCTTGAAAAAATACCAATAAAAAAGGAATCTACGTCGACATAGATTCCTTTTCTGTAATCACTTTTTTTTCATCATTTTTTTTAATACAAAATAACCAATTGCACAAACAATAGCAGTAAGTGCAAAGTATTTCACATATGGCCCCGCAACTTTATTAATACTTTCCCACTCTGTTCCTAATTTAAAACCTAAATATACAAACACAATTGACCACGGAATAACAGCTAATGTAGTTAGCGTAATAAACTTAGCATGTGACATTTTCGCAATACCCGCTGGTATCGAAATAGCATGACGCACAACCGGAATAAAACGTGCGGTAAAGATAACGCCAGTTCCATAACGATTAAACCAATCTTCAGCATAATCAATATGTTTCTTCTGAATTAAAATATATTTTCCATATCGCTCAAGAACAGGTCTTCCTCCATATCGACCAATCCAATAAATGAATAGTTGTGCAATTACACCACCAATTGTACCGAACGCGACAGCGCCCCAAAATGTAATGCTTCCTGTTGATACTAAATAACCTGCATAAGACAATACGATTTCACTTGGAATAACCTCTAGCATTAATCCAAGCATAATTCCCCAATAACCAAGTCCTTCTAAAAAAACTAAAACCGAATGAATCAACTCTCCTAACATCATTTACCTCTCTTTACTGTTTTCATTACAAAAATAAAAGTACAAGCAGGAAATATCTTGTACTTTTATTTTTTTCAATTTAGTTAGTCTTCGTATCCCACTTAAAGATTTTATTTAAGAATTTATATACATTCTTCGACTCTTTTGTCAGAAGTGGGCCTAAAATGGATAGTATAAGCACGTATAGTGCTGAGAATGGTTTCAGTACTGACATTAAGCCACCGGCGATACCGATATTAGCCATAATGATGGAGAACTCTCCTCTTGAAACGATTGTTAATCCGATATTTGTTGATGCTTTATGAGATAATCCAGCTTGTCTTCCTGCGATCATTCCTGCTACAAAGTTACCGATTATCGTAAGAAGGACAGCACCTAACGTTAACCATATCGCTCCGCCTAATGAGAACGGATCAATACTTAACCCGAAGCTGAAGAAGAAAATAGCTCCGAAAAAGTCTCTAAATGGAACAACAAGATGTTCAATTCGGTCACTATGCTCTGTCTCAGAGAAAACTAATCCTAGAAGAAGTGCTCCAATTGCTTCTGCAACGTGAATTGTTTCTGAAAAACCAGCAATGAAGAATAAAGAAGCAAATACTACAATAATAAAGATTTCATCTGAGCTAATATTGAGCAATTTATTTAATAAAGGCGTAGCCTTTCTAGCTACTATAAAGAATAGAAGCATATATCCTAAAGCAATTCCAATTGAAGTAAGGGCACCTAAGAAGGAAGCGTGATCTCCAAGTACTAAACCAGAAACAACTGATAAATATACAGCAAGGAATATATCTTCAAACATAATAATTCCTAAAATTAATTCGGTTTCATTATTACCAGTTCTTCTTAAGTCCACTAACACTTTAGCAACGATAGCGCTAGAAGAAATCGTAATAATACCCGCAATAATTAAGATTTCTAGTAATGGGAATCCCATTATAAATCCGTATAACAAACCAAGTGAAAAGTTAATTAAAATATAAATCGTTCCGCCAATCGCAATAGAGCGTCCAGATTTAATTAGTTTTTTCATTGAAAATTCTAATCCTAGATAGAATAGAAGGAATAGAACCCCAATCCGTCCAAGGAAGGAAATTACACTTGCACTTTCAATAAATTTGAGATCGATAACACCTATTGTCGGTGCATGCGGTCCTACTAACATTCCAAGAACGATTAGAAAAGGAATTACTGAGAATTTAAATTTTCCAGCAATTACTGCTGCAATTGCCACTAAAACTAAAGCTGTACCAACTTCAAAAATTAACGTATCCATCTAATCAGTCCCCCCTATTTGAAAGTAATTCATTAATGATTTTTTTTATTTCTTCTCTCTCACCTGAAACTACAAGCATATCTCCTTCTTCAATTACTGTTTCTGGTCCTGGATTAAATAGCTTCTTCATGTTCTTCTTCATAACTGCGATTATGGTTACGCTATATGTTTTTCTTATTTCAAGATCGCCAATTGTTTTTCCGATTGCTGGAGCTGTATTCTCCACTTTGAACCACTCAATCGCTAAACCTTCAAAAACCATCTCAACATTTTCTAACGCCCTAGGCTTATATACCATTCCACCTAATATTGCAGCGATTTGTCTCGCCTCTGAGTCACGTAGTGAAATACTTGAGATGCTTTCTTCATGATCTGAATCAAAATGATACATTTCTCTACGACCATCATCATGAATGACAATTACCATCTTTTCGTTACCTTTCGTAACGATTTGAAACTTATAACCAATACCTGGAAGTTCACTTTCTCTAATATTCATTTTTAGCTCCTCCATAACTTGTTTATTTTAATTTTCTGTTTTTCTGTCTTTTATTCATCCAATCAACTTTAGAAATTCTAACCACTCAGGATATTTGTGATTTGGAAATCTTTTATTGTAATAATAAGTGAACCCTAAAAAGATACTTAAAGATGTAATGATAAAAAATATATTACTTCTCATTTTCAAACTCTCAAGGCTTACTTTCCATAAAGAATTTTCTTTCAAATTATCCCCACCTTCTCGCTTTAAATTTAGTTTTTTAAAATGTAAATAATTCTAAAAATATTACGATGTAACATAATCATAACACAAAAATGATTTAAGTAACATAATTTTTTAGAAAAATTGATTCTCGTATATTTTTTGCATATAATTTTCTTATTACGAAAAAAAGGAAGTGTATTATATGGTTGATATCTTTAGCAGATTCCTTGAGGTAACGAATAATATTTTATGGTCATATATTCTTATTGCAATGCTAATCGGCTTCGGTCTTTACTTCTCTTTTAAATTAAAATTTGTCCAAATTACTCATTTCAGTGAGATGGTCAGCTTAATTAGTAAAGGGTTTAATCGAAAAGAAAAAAAGAAAGATAGCATCTCACCATTCCAAGCATTTTGCTTAAGTGCAGCAGCACGTATCGGTATCGGAAACTTAGCTGGTGTAGCATTAGCAATTTCAATGGGTGGACCTGGCGCAATATTTTGGATGTGGTTTATCGCAATTATCGGAGCAGCTACTAGTTTTGTAGAATGTACACTTGCGCAAATTTATAAAGTAAAAGATGGAAGTAGGTTCCGTGGTGGACCAGCATATTACATGGAAAAAGGGTTAAACAAACGCTGGATGGGCGTCTGGTTTTCACTTCTTATTACAGTTGCGTACGGATTAATTTTCAATTCAGTACAAGCAAATACAGTAACAATAGCGTTTGAAAATGCTTTTGGACTAGAGCGAACAATCGTAGGAGCTCTATTAGCCTTATTAGTTGCAGTTATTATTTTTGGTGGCATTAAGAGCATTTCACGTATTACAGAAATGATTGTTCCGCCAATGGCAATCGTTTATATCGGCGTGGCTATTTTTGTCGTTATTAACAACTTCAGTATGTTACCAAGCATTTTCATGGAAATCTTTAACGGTGCATTCGGTTTAGACCAAGCTATCGCTGGTGGTATTGGAGCAGCAATCAAGTTCGGAATTCAGCGCGGTTTATTCGCTACAGAAGCGGGAATGGGTAGTTCTCCTAATGCAGCCGCAACATCTGATGTATCTCACCCTGTAAAACAAGGGCTTGTTCAAGCGTTAGGCGTTTTCGTAGATACATTCTTAGTATGTACATCAACAGCATTTATCGTATTATGTTCTGGACTTTACAAAGGATCAAATTTAGAAGGTATCGAATTAACACAAAACGCATTAAGTTCACAAATTGGACCGTGGGCAAGCACTTTCTTAGCCATTATTATTTTCCTATTCGCTTTCAGTTCACTTCTAGGAAACTACTATTATGGTGAAACAAATATCGCATTCATTAAAGAAAGTAAAACATGGTTAATGATTTATCGTGTTGCAGTTGTCGGAATGGTATTCTTCGGATCAATCGCTGCTCTTAAAACAGTTTGGAGTTTAGCTGATTTATTCATGGGACTAATGGTATTCACAAACTTAATTGCCATCTCATTCCTTAGCAAATTTGCTTACGCTGCATTAGTAGACTATTTGAAGCAAAAGAAACAAGGAAAAGATCCTGTCTTCGTTGCAAACTCTATCCCCGGCTTAAAGAATACAGAGTGCTGGGATGGGCAGGATGTAGAAGAAAAACAAAAAGCCGTTTAACAAATAAAAGCGGAAGTGGCTCGTTCAGAACAGGAGGGTGTTGGAACTCCTTCATTTGAGGCGCTTTTTGCCTCAAATGAAGGAGTGAAACAACCGACTGGTCTAGTCACCGGAGCTGGATATTAATTAAAAGTGGAGGTGACTTGCTCAGAACAGGAGGGCATTGGAGCTCCTGACGAAGAGGCGTTCTTTGCCTCACAGGAAGGCGCGAAATGACCGACTGGTCTAGTCACCGGAGCTGGATATTAATTAAAAGCGGAGGTGACTTGCTCAGAACAGGAGGGCATTGGAGCTCCTGACGAAGAGGCGTTCTTTGCCTCACAGGAAGGCGCTAAATGACCGACTGATCTAGTCACCGGAGCTGGATATCACTAAAAGCACAAGCGGCTCGTTTAGAACAAGAGCCATATCTCAAACAAAGGCCCTATTACTTCACCGTAATAGGGCCTTTTATTTACAACAGTTCATAATTTGTTCAAATTAATTCCAGCAAAAGGGTTGATTTATAGAGATTACTAGATTATAATGATTATAAATTAGTAATTGATATCACATAACAACTCAAAAGGAGATTGATCATAATGAACAAACAAGTAATCGAAGTATTAAACAAACAAGTAGCAGACTGGAGCGTTTTATTCACAAAACTTCACAACTTCCATTGGTACGTAAAAGGACCTCAATTCTTCACATTACACGAGAAATTCGAAGAACTTTACACAGAATCAGCTACTCACATCGATGAAATTGCAGAACGTATTTTAGCAATTGGCGGCGAACCAGTAGCAACAATGAAAGAATACTTAGAACTATCTTCTATTCAAGAAGCAGCATACGGAGAAACTGCAGAAGGGATGGTCGAAGCAATCATGAAAGACTACGAAATGATGCTAGTCGAACTGAAAAAAGGCATGGAAATCGCTCAAGACTCTGACGATGAAATGACATCTGACCTACTACTAGGCATCTACACAGAACTAGAAAAACACGCTTGGATGCTACGTGCGTTCTTGAATCAATAATAATTAAAAGCAGAAGCGGCTCGTTTAGAGTCGCTTTTTTATGTAATGGTCGCACTTAACGGTACACGAAATTATATCAACGATTTTTCAAATATATCGATCATAACTCGCAATATATCAACGATTTTTTCATTATATCGATCATTACCCGCAATATATCAACGATTTGACAAAGGATATCGATTTGCCGACAAATCACGACAATATCAGCGCCCCTCTCCCCTACTTTTATCAATATATTACAATCTCATCTATGTTAAAATATAGGAAACACCCTTTAGCTTTTCCAAATTCATCATTTACTACTTAAATGACGGGAGTGGTTCAGTTGAAAGACTACTTAATTAGAGCATTTTTTGCGTTAATAACAGTTGGGATTCTCTTACTTATAGCTAATATTTTCAATATACGTGTCGAGGTTAAGGACTATGCTTTCCTCGTTGTCGTAGCAATTGGTGGCGGCTGGGGTGGCTGGTACCTGTATAAAAAACAAAGCAATCAAAATGATAAAGGCATTCCAAAGTAATATGGAATGCCTCTTTTATTGCCTTCTGTAATAAATAATGAAATTCAGACCGCTAATACAACCAATCGCAATAAACATACAAAACGATTGTGGATCTCCACCTAGATTATAATCATCAACGATAAATCCGGACATAAACAACGTTATCGCGGAAACACCGATACACAATACCGAGATAAACCAAAGCGAAAATTCATTAATCAACTCTTTCTTCTGTCTCAAAACAATTAGCATAACAAGAATAGATGCTGCTAAAATACTTTTAAAAACCGGACGTAAATATACGAATTCCTCCATCTATTTCTCCTTTCCCAAAAACATTACATCTAAATATTAACATATTTAACCAAATTAAAAACACATGCCGTCTTACATTAAAACGACATGTGTTTCCGTATTTGCTATGATAGTTGCTTCCACTTCGTTCCCAAAACAGGACGCTCATAATTTTGGATTGCATGAATTAGTTTATCTGCTGTCTCAGCTGAAACGATCAATTCTTTATTCGATGGATTCATAAATCCTTCTTCCGCTGCACGTTCAACCATTTGCAAAATTGGTCCGTAAAAACCTTTTATGTTTAATAAACCAACCGGCTTATTATGTATACCAATTTGTGACCAACATACAACTTCAAATAGTTCTTCAAACGTTCCGTATCCGCCTGGAAGCGCGATAAAAGCATCCGCAAGCTCTGCCATTTTCGCTTTACGTTCGTGCATTGTTTCTACTTCAATTAATTCTGTTAATCCTGTATGTACAATTTCTCCTCGAAATAGACCGCGCGGCATAACACCTGTTACACGTCCACCTAAACGAAGAACTTCGTTTGCTACTTCTCCCATTAATCCGACACATGAACCACCGTATACGAGCTCATAGTCGTTCTCAACAAACATTTTACCTAACTGAATTGCCTGCTCTTTGAATTCTGGTCTCTCCCCTAAATTAGAACCTGCAAACACACAAATCTTTCTCATTCCTACACCCCGAAACTATATATTGTTATGATACAATGAACATTGTACAACATATTGAGGAGATGAGGAAGAAATGGATATCGTTGCATTTCAAAGATGGGTTGAGGAATTTTACGAAAAACGAAGCTGGTCACAGTATAATGCCTTTATTCGCTTAAATTTCTTAACCGAGGAAGTTGGGGAAGTTTCACGAGTCGTTCGTGCTATTGAAATTGGCCGCGATCGCCCTGATGAAGAGGCGAAAACAGAAGAAGAGCTAAAACAAGAACTAAAAGAAGAACTTGGCGATGTACTATCTAACCTTATTATTCTTTCGCAAAAATATGATTTAGACTTACAAGACATTATGGACGCACACGTCACAAAGCTTTCGAAAAGGTTCGAAGTATCTAAATGAGAATATTATCAATTATGGTATAATATTCTTGTCACAATACTAAGGGGGATTTTATGTTATCAAAAAAATTGCACGACGCATTAAATGAACAAATGAACTTTGAATTTTATTCTGCCCATGCTTATATGGCAATGGCTGCTTACTGTACAGCTGAGAGCTATGATGGATTCGCTAACTTTTTCCTTGTACAAGCTGAAGAAGAACGTTTCCACGCAATGAAGCTTTACAACTATATTAATGACCGCGGAGAGCGCGCTATTATTACTGGATTTGATAATCCGAATAACGAATACGAATCTGTATTAAACGCTTTTGAAGTCGCACTTGAGCACGAGCGTGAAGTAACGAAACGTATTTATAACTTATCTGATATCGCTTGGGACGAGCGTGAACATGCAACAATTACATTCTTAAAATGGTTTGTTGACGAACAAGTTGAAGAAGAAGCTTCATTCGATAGCATCATTCAAAAATTAAAACGTATTACAAGCGATTCAAACGCACTGTTTATGCTAGATGCTGAATTAGAGAAACGTACATTTACGCCTCCAGCTGAATAATACTTTTAATCACCTTAATGAATGGATTAAGGTGATTTTTTAATTTGTTCTTTTCTAAGCTCAATAACCTTAGCCATATCCTTCTTATAAAGCCCTGCAACCTTTTCAACAAAATCACTATGAGTAAAAGTACCCTCTCCCTCTTCTACTATGTTTAAGTACCCATGTGTAAATTTCAAAAATGCTCTAGCATCTTCTCCAGTTAAATGATTAATGTTATCTATAACCTCATCAAGTTCCTTTAAAATACCCTGTTCTTTCAACCTAATTCCTCCTCTCTATATTATTTATCATACAAAAACAAAAAAGTCGTTCATCCCTCTAAGCGAGAGATAAACGACTTCTTTATTATTTATTAAAGCATAACCCCAACGATAATCGCTGATAATATACTTACTAACGTTGCACCGTATACAAGTTTTAAACCGAATGATGATACAACGTTTGCTTGTTTGCCATCGATACTCTTCGTTGCACCTGCGATAATTCCGATAGATGAGAAGTTCGCAAATGATACAAGGAAGATAGATAAAATACCTACTGTACGAGCTGATAAATCACCAGCTACTTTACCAAGATCAAGCATTGCAACGAATTCGTTCGTTACTAATTTTGTTGCCATAATTTGTCCTGCTTGTAGCATCTCTGATGTTGGAATACCCATTACAAATGCTAATGGTGAGAAGATGTATCCTAAAATGCTTTGGAATGTGATTCCGAAAATTGAATCAAATACACCGTTAATTGCTGTAATTAATGCTACGAAACCGATTAACATCGCCGCTACTGTTACAGCGATTGAAAAACCAAGCATAATATATTCGCCTAACATTTCAAAGAATGTTTGTTTCTTGTCTTCTTGTAATTCTAAAATATCGTCTTCTTCTTTTACTTCATATGGATTAATGATATGAACGATAATGAATCCACTGAATAAGTTTAATACAAGTGCTGTTACTACATATTTTGGATCAATCATTTTCATATAAGAACCGACGATTGACATCGATACTGTAGACATTGAAGATGCACAAAGTGTGTATAAACGATTTTTCGGTAATTTGCTTAGTTGATCTTTTACTGTAATGAATACTTCCCCTTGACCAACGATTGCAGCTGCTACCGCATTATATGATTCTAGTTTTCCTAAACCGTTAACTTTACTTAATAGGAAACCGACTGCACGAATGATAATCGGTAAAACTTTAATATGTTGCAGGATCCCGATTAATACTGCTAAGAAAATAATCGGTAATAATACTGTTAAGAAGAATGGTGCTTGTCCATCATTTGCTAGACCACCAAATACGAAATTAACCCCAGCTTCCGCAAATTTTAAAATAGCGCCAAATCCATCTGCGATCCCTTTTACTAATACGAATCCGACCTTTGTATTTAGTAAGAAATACGCAAGTACCAATTGAATGACAAGCATAAGTGCAATTGGTTTATATTTAATTTTCTTACGATCTGAACTGATAAGGAAACCTAGTACAAACACTACAAGTAAACCGACTAGAAACATTACGAACTTCATATGTGAATCCTCCACTTCTCCCACGAGTTATTGGTCGTATAACGTATAACGAATGACGTCTGACCATTGTTGTTAAAAAAATTTAAAACCCCTAAAACTATTCAACTGTCATCTAAAATCAGTAAGCGTTTACATAAATTGCAATTTATAAAAGGTAGCTTCTTCTCTCCTACCATACTTGAAAGTCTGAAATTGATACCACCTACAAATCAAATTGTAAGCGTTATCTAGATGAAATGCAATATAAATTTTAAAAGATTTTTATATGTTAATATATTCCTAATTAATTGGTTTTTTCATGTAAATTTACCATAAAAATAGCCCTAGCTATGAGCTAGGACCACCCTTTTTTATCCCGATTGGTGAGGGCTAATAATGAACGGGGATAAAGCCACCCCATTCATTAAAGTTTCACTTTATAACATAACACCAACGATAATCGCTGATAGAATACTTACTAATGTCGCACCGTACACAAGGCGTAGACCAAATGATGATACAACATTTGATTGATTTTCATCGATACCTTTCGTTGCACCCGCGATAATTCCGATAGATGAGAAGTTCGCAAATGATACAAGGAATACAGAAAGAATACCAACTGTACGAGCCGATAAATCACCAGCTACTTTTCCAAGGTCAAGCATCGCAACAAACTCGTTTGATACTAATTTTGTTGCCATAATTTGTCCCGCTGTTACCATTTCTGCTTGCGGGATGCCCATTACGAATGCTAATGGTGAGAAAATATATCCTAAAATAGCTTGGAATGTAATACCGAACATTGTATCAAACAAGCTATTGATTGCTGTAATTAATGCTACGAAACCGAGTAACATAGCTGCTACTGTAATCGCAATCGTGAAACCAAGCATAATGTACTCGCTCAGCATTTCAAAGAATGATTGTTTTTTCTTATTTTCTAATTTCAGTGTATCTTCTTCTTCTGTAATATCGTACGGGTTAATAATATGAATGATAATGAAACCACTAAATAAATTTAATACAAGTGCTGTTACTACATATTTCGGTTCGATCATTTTCATATAAGAACCAACGATTGACATCGACACTGTCGACATAGAAGATGCACATAATGTATATAAACGATGTTTTGGGATTTTACTTAATTGATCTTTTACTGTAATAAATACTTCTGCTTGTCCAACAATGGCAGCTGCTACTGCGTTATATGATTCTAGTTTTCCTAGACCATTTACTTTGCTTAACAACGTACCAATAGCACGAATAAATATCGGTAAAATTTTAAAGTGTTGCAGAATTCCGATTAAAACCGCAAAGAATACGATTGGTAATAACGCTGTTAAGAAGAATGAAACCTCTCCTTTATTAACAAGACCACCAAATACGAAAACGATTCCAGCTTCCGCATATCCAAGAAGTGCGCCAAATCCATCTGAAATTCCTTTTACTAAAATATAACCAACTTGCGTATTTAATAAGAAATAAGATAATGCTAGCTGAATAATAAGCATAATTGCGATTGGTTTATACTTAATCTTCTTTCGATCGGCACTTATAAGAAAACCGAGTACAAATACAACGAGTAATCCTACAAGGAACATAACAAACTTCATTAATAAAATCCTCCATTTAACTCTTCATTAACGTTGAACGTCTGACCATTCAAAACAAGAAATAATCCGAACTTTCCATTTCTCCTCCAAAATCTTCAATCGGATAGAAAAGATCATAAAACCTCTTATTTCAAAGGCATTTTCCATTCTAACATAAATCACAACTCATATCCGCACTTTTCTTAAAAAAATACATTTTATTATGAACCATTCATGAATGTTCGTCTTTTTCATTATAAAGCGAAACTTTAATGAGCAGGAGTTTCACTTCACACAAATAGCTGAACCAACAAAAAATGAGCATCAAGTTTCACTTGATGCTCACCTCATTATACTGCTTTTTCTTTATCAGCTACCGCTGGCTTATCCCAACACTCTGTATTGTTCAAACCTGGAATAGACTCCGCATAAAAGACTGGATCTTTCCCTTGTTTCTTTTGCTTAATATAATCTGATAACGCTGCGAAAGCGTACTTAGAAAGGAATACAATTGCTACTAAGTTAATAACAGCCATAATTCCCATAAATAAATCTGCTAAATCCCAAACGATTTGAATTGTCGCTACAGACCCTAGCATAACCATACCAAGTACAGCAATGCGGTATGCATTTAATAGCACTTTACTTCCATTTAAGAATTCAATATTTGTTTCACCATAGTAGTAGTTACCTACTAATGAACTGAACGCAAACAAGAAGATCGCAACTGCTACAAATATAGAAGCCCATGGACCGATATGTTGACTTAACGCCTGCTGCGTTAATTGAATTCCATTTAAATCAGCTGCATTATGCACATCTGATAAAAGAATAATAAATGCTGTACAACTACAAATTAATAATGTATCAGTAAATACCCCTAAAGTTTGAATGAAACCTTGTTTAACTGGGTGCGTTACGTTTGCAGTCGCTGCTGCGTTCGGCGCACTACCCATACCTGCTTCATTTGAGAATAACCCACGTTTTACCCCTAATAAAATCGCAGCTCCTAATCCTCCGCCTACTACTTCTTTAATTCCGAAAGCATGTAAGAAAATTTCTTTAAATACATATGGAATTGCCGTAATGTTTGTTACAACAACGAATAATGCCACTGCTACATAAATAATTGCCATTACTGGAACTATCATTTCAACCGCGCGAGCAATTCGTTTTACTCCGCCGAAAATAATAACCGCAAGTAAACCAGCCATAACAAGACCTACTAATCTGCTATCTGTTTTAAATGCACCATCAAAGGCAGCTGCTACAGTATTAGACTGTACAGCGTTAAAAATCAATCCGAAACTTACTGTTATTAGAACAGAGAACACAACACCTAACCAGCGTTTATTTAAACCCTTTTCCATATAATACGCTGGGCCCCCACGGAATGCATTCCCATCTTTTACTTTATAAATTTGCGCTAATGTGCTCTCTACAAATGCAGAAGCACCCCCAATTACCGCAATTAACCACATCCAAAATACTGCTCCTGGACCACCTGCTGAAATCGCAATAGCTACACCAGCTAAGTTACCAGTACCTACACGAGAAGCTGTACTCATACAAAACGCTTGGAATGATGATACGCCGCTCTTCTCTTTTTGCGCTTTCCTCGTTTTCGAGCTTGCTCCATCCCCAAGCAAACGAATCATTTCACCGAAGTAACGAACTTGGACAAATTTCACACGAAATGAAAAATAGAGCCCTAACCCAATTAACATCGCAATAATGACATATGACCAAAGGATATTATTTACATCCCCAATTACCCTAGCTAAAAAATCCATATTTGTATTGCCCCCTCTTCCTAACAATAAGAAAATTATATTCTAAAAACTTTAAGTAATCAAGAACTTTATGTAAGGTTTTATGACATGAGTATGTTAATTATCTTAACATACGTGTTTTTCCATAAAAATATAGCTATTACATGCATTTATCCAATACTCAATCACTTATCCTCTTCGACCAGTCATACTTTTAAAATAGTACGTTCCCCATAAATAACGAGAGAAACAAACAAAAAAAGTTATATTGATAACTACCTCTCACCCTTTTCATCATTTACTACAACAAAAAAGGCGAGCATCGAATTCACCTCGATGCTCGCCTTTTCATTTACACTGCTTTTTCTTTATCCGTTACCGCTGACTTATCCCAACACTCTGTATTCGTTAAACCAGGAATAGAATCTGCACTGAAGACTGGATCTTTCCCTTGTTTCTTTTGCCTTACATAGTCTGCTAATGCTGCATACGCAAATCGGCCAAGAAGTGTAATCGCAATTAAGTTCGTGATTACCATTAGACCCATAAATAAGTCTGCCATATTCCATACAACTTGAAGCGTCGCAACAGAACCGAATAATACCATTCCAACTACCGCAATACGGTAAATTGTTAACCACGTTTTGCTTTGCTTAATGAATTCAATATTTGTTTCACCATAATAGTAGTTTCCTAGAAGTGAACTAAATGCAAATAAGAAAATAATAATCGCTAAGAAACTGCTCGCCCATGGGCCAATTTGTGAACTTAATGCATTTTGTGTTAATTCAATACCTTCTAAATTCGTTGCTTTATACGCACCAGAACATAGTACGATAAATGCTGTTGATGTACACACTAAGAATGTATCTACTAATACTCCAATCGTTTGAATAAAACCTTGTTTTGCTGGATGCGTTACATCAGCTGTTGCTGCCGCGTTCGGCGCACTACCCATACCTGCTTCGTTCGCAAATAATCCGCGCTGAATACCATATTTCATCGCAGCACCGATACCGCCACCTACAGCTGAATCTAAACCGAATGCACCTTTAAAGATTTCCGTAAACACATCTGGTATTAAATAGAAGTTTTTAATGACAACAAAAACCGCTACTGCAATATAAATAAGCGCCATTGGTGGAACAATCATTTCCGACATACGTGCAATACTTTTTACACCACCAAAAATAATAACCGCAACTAATGCAGCTAGTACAATACCAACAATATAACGCTCTAAACCAAATGCATTTTCAAACGCTAATGTTACTGTATTCGCTTGTACTGAGTTAAAAATTAAACCGTAACTAACTGTAATAAGGATAGAAAACCAAATTCCCATCCAACGTTTATTTAAACCTTTTTCCATATAATAAGCAGGACCACCACGGAAGCCACTGCCATCTTTTACTTTATAAATTTGGGCAAGCGTACTTTCTACGAAACTTGAAGAAGCCCCGATAATCGCA
The DNA here is from genome assembly GCF_008368855.1 of Bacillus sp. TE8-1. Classification (NCBI taxonomy): domain Bacteria; kingdom Bacillati; phylum Bacillota; class Bacilli; order Caryophanales; family Bacillaceae; genus Bacillus; species Bacillus sp. TE8-1. Next base: position 150,240 of record NZ_QPET01000015.1, read on the forward strand.
ATAACCCACATCCAAAATACAGCTCCAGGTCCTCCCATAGATATAGCTAATGCTACACCAGCTAAGTTACCGATACCAATACGAGCTGCTGAACTCATACAAAACGCTTGGAAAGAAGATACACTACCTTTTTTACGCGTCTTTCCAGTTAATCCATCACTCATTAGTCGAACCATTTCCCCTAAATGAGTAATTTGTACGAATTTCAATTTAATAGAAAAATAAAGACCTAAACCAATTAACATTGCAATAAGAATATATGACCAAAGAATTGTATTTGTTGATGAAATAAATTGCTCTAAAATATTCATACAATTAACCCCTCCTTTTCTCCATAAAACGAATTATATTTAAAAAACATTCAAAAATCAACATTTTTCGACAATTTGCAATTTCCAAATATTAGCCAGGTTCACAGTAACAATATCTTTATGACTGACTACCCTCCCTCTAACTGTGCATACTAAAACAAAAAATAAATTCACAAACAACCCTATTGACAAAAATGCCAACCTGTAACTATAATGATTACAACAGGTTGTAACAAACCTAATTACAACAAATTCATTTACTTTCAGATATACACTTTAACAAAACACTTTGGAGGGATTTATTATGAAAATCGGAATTATCGGAGCAACTGGTAAAGCAGGAAGTCGTATTTTAAAAGAAGCATTAGATCGTGGACATGAAGTAACTGCAATCGTAAGAAACGCTGCAAAAATTACAGAAGAAAACGTAAAAGTTTTAGAAAAAGACGTATTTTCTCTTACATCTAACGACCTACAAGCATTCGACGTAGTTGTAAATGCATTTGGCGCTCCAGCAGGACAAGAACACCTTCACGTAGATGCAGGAAACGTACTAATTGAAGCTATGAAAGGTGCACCAAATACAAAATTACTTGTAGTTGGTGGCGCTGGAAGCTTATTTGTAGACGAAGAGAAAACAACACGTGTATTTGAGACATCAGGTTTCCCAGGCGAATACCTTGCAACAGCTCAAAACCAAGGTAAAAACCTAGAAATCTTACAACAAACAAATGATATCACTTGGACATTCATCAGCCCTTCTGCACTATTCGCATTAGGAAAACGCACTGGTTCTTACAAAGCTGGCAAAGACAATCTCCTTGTTAACTCAAAAGGTGATAGCTACGTAAGTTACGAAGACTTCGCAGTTGCAGCACTTGATGAAATAGAAAACCCAAAACACGTAAATGAACGCTTCACAGTAGTTTCTGAAGCTGAATAATAAAAAAAGCTCGTAAAACATTATGTTTTACGAGCTTTTTCTTATTATTGCACTTGCTCTAATCCATTTTGAGTAATCTTAAAGGATATTTCTTGCCCCTTCATCGCATCCTCTTTTTTAAATAACTCATTCTTTTTGTACCAATTCAAACGACTCGGTTCCGCATGGTATACTTTCAGTACATCTCCATACTCAAATGCCGTTCCATTTACTTGCCCAGCAAAATTCTTTGAAGTCTCTTGTCCTTCTGCCGTTACATGCTTCTTCTCTTTTCCATTTTTATCATAAATCGTAAGTCCTATATACTGTTCATTTACAAAACGATAATGTATTTCATCATCGGTAAATGTCGCATGTAATTTCTTTTCTTCATTATTTAACGTAACGATTGAACGTGTTACATTAGCTACACCTTGATATACTATACTATCTCCATATGTTACTTCTAATGAAACTTCCGTCACTTTCTTATTTCCAAAGCGATCTTTCGTTTCTACTTTTACTTTTTGTTCACCAATTTTTGTTGTATTCGGTTTTTCTACAAAACCAATTACTTCTCCGTCTTTTACTTGAACAAAGTTTTTGGCATCTAATTTATCAGCGTTTGTTCCGATTACTACTTTTTGCGGTACAGTTGTTACTTCTTGCTTAGCTTCCATTCTTTCAAAGCCGTTTTCAGTAATTTTGAAGACTAGTTCCTTTATCTCTTTATTCTTTCCTTCTCCCGCATATACATCTTTTTTGTACCAGTGTAAGCGTGAAGATTCAGCATGATACACTTTCACCACATCTCCATATTCAAACGCTAGTCCGTTTATTTCCTTAGCAAAAGCTTCTGTACTCTCCAGCCCTTTTACCTCTATATTTTTCTTCTCTTTTCCCTCTCTGTTGTACAGAGTGAATGCAAAATACTTCTCATCTCCAAAATAATCATGAATCAAATTACTCGTATCCGTCGCACTCATTTTTTTCGCATCATGATGTAACGTTACAATTGATTTCATATCGTCACCACCATAGCTTAACCCATATACAAGTAAGCTATCTCCATATGTTACTTCCAGGAGAACTTCCGTCACTTGCTTATTTCCAAAGCGATCTTTCGTTTCCACTTTTACTTTTTGTTCACCGATTTTTGTCGTAATTGGTTTTTCTACAAATCCAATTACTTCTCCATCTTTTACTTGAACAAAATCTTTTGCATTTAATTTTTCAACTTCTGTCCCAATTACTACTTTTTGCGGTACTACCGTTACTTCTTGTTGAGCTTCCATTCTCTCGAAACCTTGCTCTGTCACTTTAAAGATCACTTCATGAACACCATACTGTGTATCCACTAGTTCATTCTTTTTATATACTTTAAATCTATCAAACTCTTTTTGATATACTTTTACTATATCTCCATATTCAAACGTCATTTCGTTGAATTGTTCCGCAAATCCTTTTGTATTTTCAGATGCTTTTACTGATAGAGTTTTCTTCTCTTTTCCATCTTTATCGTATACAGTCATCGCCATATACTTCTCATCTGCAAATGAAGTATGCATTGGACCTTCTGAATCTGTTGTACTGAATTTCTTTTCTTCATGATTTAACGTGACAACCGATTTAATATTTGTTCCTCCATAACTTGTACCGAAGAACATAATACTATCACCGTAAATCACTTCTAATGGAACTTCTGTCACCTTTTTATTACCAAAGCGATCTTTCGTTTCCACTTTTACTTTTTGTTCACCGATTTTTGTTGTATTTGGCTTTTCTACAAACCCTACTACTTCTCCGTCTTTCACTTGAACAAAGTTTTTTGCTTCTAATTTTTCAGCGTCTGTTCCAATTACTACTTTTTGCGGTACCAGTGTTACTTCTTGCTGAGCTTCCATTTTCTCAAAGCCTTTTTCTGTAACTTTAAACATCACTTCATGAACACCGTATTCCGTATCCACTAGTTCATTCTTTTTATATACTTTAAATCTATCAAACTCTTTTTGGTATATCTTTACCATATCCCCATATTCAAAGGCCATGCCATTAAATTGTTCTGCGAACCCTTTTGTATTTTCAGATCCTTTTACTGATGCTTCTTTCTTTTCTTTTCCATCTTTATCGTATACAGTCATTCCCATATACTTTTCGTCTTTAAATGACGTATGCGCTGCACCTTCTGCACCCGTTGTACTGAATTTCTTTTCTTCATGATTTAACGTTACAACTGATTTAATATTTGTTCCTCCATAACTTGTACCAAAGAACATAATACTATCTCCGTAAATCACTTCCACCGGAACTTCCGTCACCGTTTTATTTCCAAAGCGATCTTTCGTTTCTACTTTTACTTTTTGTTCACCAATTTTTGTTGTATTTGGCTTTTCTACAAAACCTACTACTTCTCCGTCTTTTATTTCAACAAAGTTTTTCGCATCTAACTTTTCTACATCCGTTCCAACTATTACTTGTTGAGGCTTCACTGTTACTTCTTGCAACATATCCATTCTCTCAAAGCCTTTTTCTGTCACTTTGAAGAATAGTTCTTTTGCCCCTTTTTTCTCACCTTGACCAGTAAGTGTATTATTTTGATACCATTTCAAACGAACCGGTTCTGCGTGGAATACTTTCACTACATCTCCATACTCGAACTGCATACCATTCACTTGCTTCGCAAAGTTCTCTGATGTTTCTTGTCCCTCTGCTGTTACATGTTTCTTCTCTTTTCCTGCTCCATCATATAACGTGATTCCCATGTATAGCTCTTTATTAAAATACTCATGAATTTCGCTATCCATATCAGTTGCATGGAATCTCTTCTCTTCGTGCTTTAAAGTTACGATTGAAGCAATATCATCGCCATATCCTGCATATGCAATACTATCTCCATAAACCACTTCTACTGGCACTTCTGTTACTTGCTTATTTCCAAAACGATCTTTCGTTTCTACTTTTACTTTTTGTTCACCGATTTTTGTTGTATTTGGTTTTTCTACAAATCCGATTACTTCTCCATCTTTTACTTGAACAAAGTCTTTTGCATTTAATTTTTCAGTGTCTATTCCAATTACTACCTTTTGCGGTACTGCTGTTACTTGTTGCTGAGCTTCGACTCTCTCGAAACCTTGCTCCGTTATTTTAAAGTAAAACTTTTGTTCCGCTTTCCCTTTCCCCTTGCCTACAAATTCGTTATTTTGATACCAGTTTAATCGATCTGATTCCGCATGATATACTTCGACAACATCACCATATGCGAAATCTAAGCCATTTAATTGATTTGCAAAGTTTTTCGAACTCTCTTGCCCTTCTACTGAAATGCTTTTCTTTACATTTCCACTTCGATCATATATCGTTATTCCCATATATTTTTCGTTTTCAAAACGATAATGAACTTTAGAGTCCGTAAATGTTGCCTGTAGCTTTTTCGTATTATAATTAGCCGTTACGATAGAACGTATCTTATTCCCATCACCTTGGAAGACTATACCATTTTCATAACCGACATTCACCACAACAGGAATTAAATTCTTATTACCTTTTTCATCTATAATTTCTACTTTTACAGTTTTTTCTCCAACTTCAGGCTTATCTTGCATAATCACACCTGTTGTCTTTACACCTTCTCCTAAATTCTGTACAAGTTCCTTTGCTTTTTCCTCATCATATGTAGTACCGATTACCACATTTTGTATTTTTTCATTATTTGGCTCGCCATATGGAACTTCATATAACTCAGTTTGTTTTTCACGAATTGGATTGCTATCTGTAGATAACCATATTTCTTTTTCTAATTTTGGTAAATTTAATTTTTCAATCTTTTCTCTTGTAGCATCATTTGCAATTAATCCCCATTTATCAAAGAAAGGAATTAAATTTTGTCCTGCCACTTTTGACGTCATATAAATAAACATCTGCTTTTTCTCTTCATCAGATTTAGGCAGTTCTGTATCATGTAACAAACGATACATTTGATGTAAATTTGGATAGAATTGATCCCCATAGGCTAAATGCAACTGCCAAAACATAACTAATTTCTCAAATTCATTCATCTTTTCTTGTGCATCCGGTTTACCTAAATAAGCAAATGCAGCTTCATAGCGCCCCTCTTGCTCTAACCTTGTTTTATGCCCGAATGTAGTTTGAACTGCCAAAGAATAAATATTAACGGTTACTTCTCCAAGTCCATCCCATAACCAAGTGTCTTGTTGATGTTGATGTCCAACTTCATGCCAAGGCCCCCATCCATCATTGGTTAACTCTTCTAGATTTAGTACTGACTCTAAATTGCCTTTACTATAAGCTGTTCGATAATAAGTCGCATACATATAATCGTCTGTATACCAGTCTTCAACAAAATGAATGGAATGTTTACCTTGATTCGCAACACCCGCACCATCTTTTGATAAACCTGATATCTTATGTTCTATATTAATTATTTCATCGTGCTTCTTTAATAGCGCAGCTGGATCTTCTTGCTTCAAATGTTCCGCCACAGTTTCAGGATGCATAGTTAATAAACTATTTTCTCCCTTCATTTCTATTGCATATGGATCAGGGTTTTCTGCCAACATACGCTTCCAATCTTTTGTCGTATGCTTTCCTAAAATAAATAAAGGGTTTGGTGTACCACCTTTTTTCACTTTAGCGACTACTTCTGCTGTGTTGTGATAATTGTAAAAGTATAATAGTCCCCCATTTGAAGAAGAAATTTTATTCTCACCAGGATTTAAATTGAATTGTTTAGGTTCTTCTTTTTCATAAGAATATGTACCAATATAAGCTTTAATCTGTTGAGTCCCTTCTACTTGAATAACTACTTCTTCACCTGACTTTACATAAATGCCCGTTGGCTCATAAGGAGAAAAACTCATTCGACGCTGATGCAACTCACGCATCCCTTCTACATCACCTTTTGGCAGTAATTGATACACTCGCTCTTCTTGCTGTTTCTCTTTATCTTCAATCGTCATCTCTGCATACACCTTAGGTAATTCAAGTCCATATGGCGTTAATAACGTAGCTAAACAAACACCAGCTACTAATACCCTACTCTTTTTCTTCTTTGACATAATCTGTGTCCCCTGTTCCTTTATTTAGAGAAACTATCCTATATATCCATTTAATAAAAAATCCTATTATTTTTATAAAAACATTTAATGAATAGACTAACACCTCGCGCACCTGTATCTATTACTACCGCATTTCCCTCCATGTATTCGCTTTCTTACATTGTAAAATTTTTATGTAATATGCCCTCCTCACTTCCCTCTATTTGTGATGAGTTCTCTTGCTACATAAAAAAGAGAATAGTAAAAGATATTTTTCAGTATTGTCATCTATACATCTAAAAATGTGAACAACAATAGATTTTTACATTTTCTTCATATATGACCATCTATAGGTAGTTTTTCCAACTGAATTGTACACGCTTTACACTTTGTTTGATAGCCTCTCTAATTAGAATAATGTTACAATTTCGTGAATAAAATCCATTTATTGTAACGTTTAGATTTCTCCATATTTTATTATTTTTAAATACTTTTTCAAACATTAGAATAGTGTTTCACTCGATTAATTATTATCTTAATATACCTTTAAAGAATTCATATGAAAAAGCATTGGCATATACCAATGCTTTTTCATTATCTCTTTTGATTCGGTTTATGCGGTTCATTTGGAGTATATGGCTTATTTGGTTTATTTGGAGCCTCAGCCTTTTTCCAACTTACCGCTAACTCTGGACTTGTTTTTTCTTCACTACGCTCAAGTAATACTACTGCATTTTGAATAGTCGGTGTACCTTTATGCGCAATCCCTTGTAATTTCGTTAAATTTCCTGATACTTTAAAGCTAAATCCACCAGCTGGTGTTTGTTTCGGAATTAAAATGCGGAACTTTTCTCCTACATTAAATTCTGTTTTTGTTTCGCCTTTTTCATTTGCAAATTTCACGCCCGCTGGTGCACCTGTTGCTTGCACTTTATACGTTCCGCTTTTTGCATTTGTTTCTACTGTATATAAGCTTGTTTCAAAGAAATCATTTTTTAATACTGCTTCTTGTTCTTCTGTAGGAGTTACACTCATCGTAATTTCTTGTAGTTCTTCACTAGCACTTGCTTTTGCAACGATATCTTTCGTTACCTTTTCTACATTTTTATTACGGAAGTCTAAATCATTAATATCGATTTGTTTTAACGCATTCCATACTGCAAGCTGCGTTGCGTAATGCGCCTCTCTCCAATCAGATACTCCTAATTCTTGTGGGCTCTTTTGTGGATATCCATTCAACAGTACACGGTACACATTAATATCCACTTTACCCATTTCTGGTAAATCTTGACCACTCGGAGATTTTAAATCTACATTTAAGCAAAATGCAATTTTTCCATCTGCCGTTTTAATAAGTTCTGTTCGAATTGGTTTCTTCTTTGACTTACTATAACTCCAATTCATTTCATACTTTGTATGATCCATAACTTCTGCGAATGCTTTTTGAAGTGGGAATAATACAAATAAGACACTTAAAAACATAGCTAAAAGTTTGAACGATTGCTTTATATTCATGTTTACAGCCCCTTAATAACAAACTTAATACTAAGTAGTATTTAATTAGAAAATATTTTTATGCACAAAAAAAGAGTGCATAAAAGCACTCTTTTTTCTTTCTTACTTTAATCTTAGAAATCGAAGTTATCAGGATCTGGACCAACGCGATGATTTTGATTTAACGCATCGATTTTTTCCATATCTTCTTTCGTTAATTCAAAGTTAAATACATCAGCGTTTGCAATAATACGGTGTTCTTTCGTTGATTTTGGAATTGTGATTACTCCATTTTGAAGATCCCAACGTAAAATAACTTGAGCTGTTGTTTTACCGTGTTTCTCAGCAATCTCTTGTAATGTTTCGTTATCTAATAATTGACCTTGCATTAGTGGTGACCATGCTTCCATTTGAATACCTTGTTCTTTACAGAAAGCTTGTAGTTCTTTTTGTGTTAAACGAGGGTGGTATTCTACTTGGTTAATCATTGGTTTAATTTCTGCATCTTTCATTACATCTTGTAAGTGATGGATTTGGAAGTTACTTACACCAATTGCACGTACGCGCTTTTCTTTATAAAGTGTTTCTAGCGCTCTCCATGTATCTTTATATTTTCCTTCTGAAGGCCAGTGAACAAGATATAAATCTAAATAATCTAGTCCTAATTTTTTTAGACTCTCTTCGTATGCAGCGATTGTTGTTTCATATCCTTGATCTGCGTTCCATACTTTTGAAGTAATAAATAATTCTTCTCTTGCAATACCAGTCGCTTCAATACCTGCACGAATTCCTTCACCTACAGCTTTTTCATTTCCGTAAATTGCAGCTGTATCGATGCTGCGGTATCCTGCTTTAATTGCTGATTTAATTGCTTCTACAAGTTCTGGTCCTTCTTCTACTTTAAATACACCTAAACCGAACCAAGGCATTTCTACACCATTACTTAATACTGTTTTACTTTGTAAGTTTTTCATTTTATTTTCTCTCCTTTTATTTTACTTGATCTCTTTTTTCTAATGTCATGCTCCACGCTGTTAAAATAACAGCGGCTACTACCATAAGACCGCCTACCCAAGCAGTATGGATTAATCCTAACGAATTCGTTACAAGGCCACCTATATAAGAACCTAAAGCGATTCCTCCGTTAAATGCGGCAATATTAATTGCTGAAGCAACATCAACCGCACTTGGAACAAAGCGCTCTGCCAATATAACTACATATACTTGTAGCCCCGGAACATTCATGAATGCGAATAGTCCCATGAAAATAATTGTGATTAATCCAGCTACTTTAAATGGCGCTGTAAATGTTAAAACAAATAATATAATCGCTTGAATAAGGAACATGTAAAATAGCGCTCGAATCGGATTATGATTCGATAATTTTCCGCCGACCATATTCCCTATCGCAATTGCGATTCCATACACTAATAAAATGATCGTAACGGTACTTGCTTCAAATCCTGTTACTTCTTGTAATAGCGGTGATAAATACGTAAATGTTACAAATGTACCGCCATATCCAAGTGCAGTAATAATGAAAACAAGTAACAGTCTTCCATTTTTAATTAGTTTGAATTGATCACGAAACGATACAGGTACACCATTTTTTAAATTGGATGGGACGAGTATGCTATTCGCGATAAAAGCAATAATTCCAATTACAACAATCGCCATAAATGACGCTCTCCAGCCAAATTGTTGACCGATAAACGTTCCAATTGGCACACCTGTAATAGTCGCAACTGTTAATCCAGTAAACATAATGGCAATGGCACTAGCACGTTTATTCTCTGGTACGATTGCAGCTGCAATTGTAGATCCAATTGACATAAACACACCATGTGCAAACGCAGCTACAATCCTTGCAATAATTAATATAGTGAAGCTTGTTGCTACCGCCGCAATACCATTACCAATAATGAAGATAACCATAATCCACATTAATAATGTCTTTCTCGACATACTAGCCGTTAACGCTGTTAAAACAGGAGCTCCTACTGCCGCCCCTAACGCATATAGGGATACAGTTAAACCAGCTGTTGTAACCGAAACATTTAAATCTTTTGAAATAGATGGTAATAAACCGACACTAATAAACTCAGTCGTACCAATCCCAAACGCACTAATTGCTAGTGCTAATAAAGCAAACATACTTCTTCGGTTCGTCTGAACTTCCGAAGATGGTACTGTATATGAACTCAATTGAATTCCTCCTTATTACAAGAAATCCAATCATAATAGTGCGATAAAAAGGCCCTTTTATCTTCTAAAAAATATATTTAATCTCTACAAATGCTATTATGAATGGTTTCATTCTTTTTTTGAAGAACGCACTTTAAAGTACTATAGGAACCAAAAAGTAACATAGTCACTTTTTGGTACCGTACTACTCATTTGCCTCTTACATGTGCTATTATGAAACATATTTAACATGATAAAAAGTACGTACTTTAAAGTGCTATAGGTACTAAAAAGTAACATTTGTATGATTTAACTTATTTTACTCACAAAGGGAGGATTTCATATGAAGAAATACAATATTCCTGTAGAGGCGACTTTAGAAGTTATCGGCGGCAAATGGAAAGTTGTTATTCTTTGTCACTTAACGAAAGGTACAAAGAGAACCAGTGAATTAAAACGTTCCATGCCTGGTATTACACAAAAAATGTTAACACAGCAATTACGTGAATTAGAAGACGACGGCGTTATTCAAAGAAAAGTATACAATCAAGTCCCGCCAAAAGTAGAATATTCTCTTACTGATTACGGTTGGTCTTTAGAATCCATTCTTGATTCTCTTTGTTCTTGGGGCGAATGCCATCTTGAAAAAGAAGGTAACACATCGATGCTAATTGCGGAAGGTGAATAATAGGAAAAAAGAAAAAACGAACATGAATTTGTTCGTTTCTTCCTTTTTTTCTATATATATATGTACATTTCTAACTGAAACAAAATATTTTATACGCTTTCATACCTTGTCAGCACTACGTTATACACTCAATATCAAATAATTAGGAATCATTTTTATGTTAACATAGGTGTATATAGTATATAATATAGGATATATATTATATACACTTTCCGGTAACGGAGCTTTTCCATTATGCGGACAAGCCATGTATCGGACAGTTCATAAATAATAAGTAAGACGTTATGGTTTTAGATTTATGTTTGCAGCTTACTTGCTGTCATAAATTTAAAGGCATTTTATTGTGTTTTGTGAAACTTTGTATAAAGTTTCGTAACCGTTTACTATCTTACTTATCAAAAATAAGAGTATTGCTATCGTAAAGGAGAATTGGAGATGCCAGAAACTATGACTCAAACAAAGCCAGAACAAGAAACTGTACAAATTTCTGCTAGCCAAGGACAACTTGATGTACTTGATCAGTTGTTAAAACCTGAGGTACAAGAATCATTAACAACACTAGTAGAACAGCTTCCAAAATTAACTGAGCTTGTTAACATTTTAACTAAGTCTTATGACTTCGCTCAAACTGTTGCTACTGATGAAGTATTAAAAAGCGACACTGTTGGTGCAATTACAGAGCTTGTAGAACCTGTAAAAGATACAGTGAAAAGCATGGCTGCAACTGCAATCGAAGCGAAAGATCGTGCTGACGAAAGCAACGAAGTTATCGGCCTATTCGGTCTTTTAAAATTATTAAAAGATCCACAAGCACAAAAAATGTTCCGCTTTGTGAACGCATATCTTCAAATTAGTGCAGAACGTAACAATAAATAATTTAACTTATAACAACAATTAGTAAAGACGGGGGATATCATACTATGTCAAAACAAATTGTCATCTTAGGCGCTGGTTATGGCGGTCTTCTTGCCGCTTTAAACGTACGTAAATATTACAGCAAATCAGAAGCACAAGTTACAGTGATTAACCAATACCCAACACACCAAATCATCACTGAACTACACCGCCTTGCAGCTGGTAACGTGTCTGAGCAAGCAATTGCAATGCCACTTACAAAGCTTTTCAAAGGGAAAGACATCGATCTTAAAATTGCAACAGTTGAGTCATTCTCAGTTGATAGCAAAGAAATCAAACTAGCTGGTGGCACTACTTTATCTTACGATGCACTTGTAGTTGCTTTAGGAAGTAAAACTGCTTACTTCGGTATTCCAGGACTAGAAGAAAACAGCATGGTATTAAAATCTGCTGCTGATGCAAATAAAATCTACAAACACGTTGAAGACCGTATTCGTGAATACGCGAAAACGAAAAACGAAGCTGATGCTACAATCGTAATCGGTGGTGGCGGATTAACTGGCGTTGAGCTAGTTGGTGAGCTTGCTGACATTATGCCTAAACTTGCAAAAAGCCACGGCGTAAATCCAAAAGAAGTTAAACTTCTTCTTGTTGAAGCAGGTCCAAAAATCCTTCCAGTATTACCAGACCACTTAATCGAACGTGCAACTACTAGCCTAGAAGCGCGCGGCGTTACATTCTTAACTGGTCTTCCTGTAACAAACGTTGCTGGCAACGAAATCGACTTAAAAGACGGTCAAAAACTTGTTGCTAACACATTCGTTTGGACGGGCGGCGTTCAAGGTAACCCACTAATCGGTGAATCAGGTCTTGAAGTTAACCGTGGACGTGCAACAGTTGATGCATACCTACAATCTACTTCTCACAAAGACGTATTCGTTGCTGGAGACAGCGCTGTTGTCTTCGCTCCAGACGGACGTCCATACCCACCAACTGCACAAATCGCTTGGCAAATGGGTGAGTTAATTGGATACAACTTATATGCAGCACTAGAAGGCAAAGCATTAGAAGAGTTCGCACCTGTAAACTCTGGAACACTTGCTAGTCTAGGACGTAAAGATGCAGTTGCTACAATCGGAGCAAGCAATACTCCACTTAAAGGCTTACCAGCATCATTAATGAAAGAAGCAAGTAACGTTCGTTACTTATCACACATTAAAGGTCTATTCAGCTTAGCTTACTAATCTGAATATAAGCCCGAATCATGCCCTGCATGGTTCGGGCTATTTTTATCCGTAATTTTCTCTAACTTATTTATTCGGCAGAAGAATAATATAACCCTTTTAATTATCTAAATTTACTGATTATTTTATGTCCAAATTGTGTATACGAAAGGATGGAAGTATTCTTCCTACTCCCATCCTTTCACACAAACTATTCGCCTAACTTCACAAGGCTGTAGTTCTTCTTCCCTTTACGAATAATAATAAATCTTCCATCAAATGAATTTTCTACAGTAACATCCGTACCCACATCTGTTACTTTATCACCATTCATAGAAATCGCTCCGTTATTAATATCTTCACGTGCTTGTCGTCTAGATGGTTCAATTCCTAAATCGACTAACCACTCTACGATGTTTTTCGTCTCTTTTGAAGACTGGAATGTTGGCATTTCTTTAAAGCCTTGTTCAATTTCATCAGCTGTTAACGATTTAATATCTCCGCTAAATAACGCTGCTGTAATTTTCACAGCTTGCAGGAATGCTTCTTCTCCATGAACGAATTTCGTCATTTCTTCTGCTAGTACTTTTTGTGCTTCACGTTTATGAGGCTCTGTTTCCACCTTAACCGCTAATTCATCAATGCGTTCTTTCGTTAAGAATGTAAAGTATTTCAAGTATTTAACGACATCACGATCATCCGTATTCACCCAGAACTGATAAAATTCAAACGGTGTCGTTTTTTCAGGATCAAGCCAAACAGCGCCGCCTGCTGATTTACCGAACTTTGTACCATCTGATTTTAATAATAACGGAATCGTTAATCCGAATACTTTCGCTTCGTGCCCTTCTAACTTACGAATTAAATCTAAACCGCTCGTAATATTGCCCCATTGGTCACTACCACCAATTTGCAGTTGAACATCTTCTTTCGTGTATAAATGATGGAAGTCCATCGCTTGCAAGATTTGGTACGTAAATTCTGTGAAAGAGATCCCTGTATCTAAACGACTCGCTACGATGTCCTTTGCTAACATGCTATTGATGCTAAAGTTTTTCCCGTAATCACGTAAAAACTCAATAATATTTATTTCATGTGTCCAATCATAGTTATTTACCATCTTCACTTCGCTATTTCCACCAAAATCAAATAGCTTTTTCATTTGTGCTGTTAACGCATCTACATTATGCTGAACCACTTCTAACGTTTGAAGTTGACGCTCTGATTGTCGTCCACTCGGATCACCAATTGTTCCTGTTGCTCCGCCAATTAAAATAACAGGATGATGACCAGCTAACTGGAATCTTTTCATCATCATAAACGGAATTAAATGTCCGATATGCATACTATCACCAGTCGGATCAACTCCGCAGTATAGCGAAATCTTCTTCTCTTCTACTAACTTACGTAAACCTTCTTCGTCAGTCTGTTGATTAACGGCGCCGCGCCATTCTAACTCATCAATGATATTCATCTTTTGTCATCCCCTTTATTTTTTTAAAACAAAAAATCCCTATGTCTATGACATAGGGACGATTATTCACCGTGTTACCACCCAGTTTGTATAAATAGCATAGCTACTCATACCACTCTTAGCAATAATATCGATTGCCAGTCCGCTTAGCATTACCTAAGATACTCCAGAGTGTAATTCACAAGTTTGTTTGTGCTAGGTTCCAGCAACCCCTAGCTCTCTCGTTAACAGTGACAAACTGCTACTGGGCTCTTTCAACGTATGTTATTTGTTAAATTATTAGCCATTATATTGAATTGAAAACAAATTGTCAACAATACCCAAATATTATTTTAAAATAATTCATATCTTCATACGTATTTCTTTATTCCTTATCTTCTCCAATAATCCTTACTTCTCGCTCCAACTTCACGCCAAATTTCTCTTCAACTGTCTTTTGTACGAAGTGAATTAAATCGATGTAATCTTGTGCTGTTCCGTTATCAACATTCACCATAAACCCAGCGTGTTTTAAAGAAACTTCTACTCCACCAATTCGCTTACCTTGTAGTCCTGAGTCTTGAATTAACTTACCAGCAAAGTTATTTGGTGGGCGCTTAAATACGCTACCACATGAAGGATATTCTAGAGGCTGTTTTGACTCACGTTTAAACGTTAAATCATCCATTTTTGCTTTAATTTCTTCATGTACACCTTCTTCAAGTTCAAATCTCGCTTCAAGAATAATGTAATGGTTGTTCGCAAATACACTCTTACGATATCCAAATTCAAATGCTTCTTTCGTCAAAGTACGTAGCTCTCCATCACCTGTCATTACGACAGCTTCTGTTAATACAAACGAAATTTCACCGCCGTATGCACCAGCATTCATATATAATGCTCCGCCAACTGAACCTGGAATACCACAAGCAAACTCAAGACCCGTTAAGTTATGGTCTAAGGCAATACGTGATACGTCAATAATTGCTGCACCACACTGTGCTACAATCGTCGTTCCTGTTACAGTAACACCTGTAATATGAATTAAACTTACTGTAATCCCGCGAATTCCACCATCTTTAATAATGACATTCGATCCATTTCCTAAAAACGTAACTGGAATATTATATTCGTTCGCATATTTGATAACTTCTTGAATTTCATCATAATTTGTAGGCGCAACAAAAACATCTGCTTTTCCGCCAACTTTAATATGCGTATGATTCTTTAACATTTCATCTTGTTTAACATGTCCTTCAGGCAATACCGTACTTAAATATTTATAAACCTCTTGCATATTCATTTTACGATTCCTCTATTTCTATATTCATTTTATCCCGTTATACGGGCCCATAATATCCCCACGTACATGAAAGAACCTAAAGTGGTGGATACAGTGTACCCAAAATCAATTCGAGACACCTATAAACCTCTTAATTTATAAGAGGTGCCACTCATATTAAAATATATATTGCATAATAAAGCAACCCAAATGGACTACTAAACTTGACATGTCATCAGAAAGACAACAATTTGTAAAATATGTGACTTTTTCAAAACACTATCCCTCAGTATCTTACTATACCACACAAAAAGAAAGTGGTATTTTTTTGTACTTTTTACTTTATTTACATCAATAAAAAAAGAGCACATCCCACAGAATGCGCTCTTTCTATACTCTTTATATTACTTTTCGTTCTCTTCTTTTTCTTTATCAAACCATAACAGCTCATCGTTATCAACTTCACCATTATAATTGATTAAAATTTCTTCTCCTGCTTTTATATCTTTATAAGCATAGAAGTTAAACGTATGGTTCTCGAAGACAATATCATACGTTGCATTCGGTGTATATGAATGATTGAATAACATACCGTATCCTAAAAGGATTGCCGTATGATTGATTCCATACTCAAATGCGTAGTCAGCAAGTAATGTTTTCTCAATGTGTTCATGCTGTTCATTCGGATAAGAGATAACTGGTGCTGCGTGTATCAACTCACCTTTTTTAATATCACGAGTTGCAAATACACCTCTATTAAATTCTCCATCACTAAGTTCAGAAGTCTTAACTTCGATCATATGCGTCACCTATTTAATTCTTTCTTTGAAGTATTTTATTCCGCTATTTGCGGATAGCTTGATTGGTGAGGGCTAATAATCAGTATGTACTAGTCTCACTTTATCTCCTTAAGCTTGGCAGAAAACGCGCAGAAAAGCAATTAAATTCCTATCAAGTATTCGTTTCAATGAAAAAAGAGCACATCATTCGTGCTCTTTCCAAGCAATATTACTTTTCTAAAATATCTTCTAACAACTTCACTTGCTCGCTAACAGTTTGTAACGTCTTCACTGACGTATCATTTCGATGTTTTTCTTCTTCCACACTCGCTAGCACTTCTTCTGTAGCTGTAGAAGTTTGCTGAATTACGTTAGAAGCATGCGTAACATCCTTTACGATATTCGTTGTTTTAACTTGGAAACTTTCTTGATGAACAACAACCTCTCGCATTACTTCATTAATCGCATCAATAAACTTCCCTAAATCAGTTACATTTGTTAAAACGCTTACTAACATCTCGTTACATTCTTCTTGTACTCTTTCTGACTTCTCTACTTGCACTTCTACCTTACTTGCTTGATTACTAAACTCCTTCAAAATCCCTTGAATTCTTCCCGCAGAACGATTTGATTCTTCAGCAAGCTTTAACACTTCACTCGCTACAATAGCAAAACCTTTTCCATGCTCGCCTGCCCTCGCAGCTTCAATATTTGCATTTAAAGCTAGCAAACTCGTCTGACTTGAAATATTCGTTATTACATCTACAATTTCATTAATTTGTTTCGATTGCATCATTAAATCTCTAAATATAATTCCAGACTGTGAAACAACATCATTTAAACTTCTCATGTTAGTTTCAAAATTTCTTAGAGTATGTACACTACCTTTTGAAATTTCTAAGCTTTCATCCACACGAGCCGATGCAGTTCTTACTTGAGAGATGATTTGTTCAATATTTCCCTCCATATCATTCAATACTTCTACCGAACGATACATCATCTCTGATTGTGATTGCGTACCAACTGCCACCTCTTCAAAGGCAAAATTAATTTCACTCATCGATTCCATCGACGTGTTCATATTTTGTCTTAAATGATTGAAATTACTATCTAGTTTCACAACTGTTTCTTCAATAAGTCTTTGCGTCTCTTCTAACTCCTGAGCTTTTCTCATTACTTCTTGCTTCTCATCACTTAAACGAAGGAGCAGATTAGAACCGATTTTCGTGACGCCCCACATAGCGATTGTTACAATCGCTAACAAACTTGCGAAATTAGCAGCTTCAGACGAGGCTGTATAAGCAAAAAATTGCTCCGGCCAATAGCTACAAAGGATAAATGTGATCACAACAGCTACCCCGCCAAGAATTAAAATGAGGCGCTCACTTAAGTAAATAAGTGAAACAGCTAATGTAAAATAGACCATTTGAAATACAGCCGGGCTTTCATTAAAGGCTTGTACCATAATGTAAGACATTGTAAGCAACATAAATGTCATGATATATTTATACGCTGATTCCATACTTTTTATAAAAGTAAAAAGCGTTCCAAATGCAACGACAGAAATACCACAAATCCAAAACGCTATTGCTCTCTCTGTAAAAATATATCCATAATACCCAATTGCGATTATCCCAAGAAAGAAACTACAAATCGTTATAAACAGTAATAAATGATTTTTCTGTGATTCTTTCTCAAGGTTAGAAAAACAAGTCCTCTTTAACCACTCCATATGAAGCCCCACCTTCTACTTATACATATCAATTACTTCAGTTTAAATACCGCACTTACTGGGTTATGATCGCTATTTTCAAACTTTAAATCTCTCCCTTGTACATTTACAATCTCTACATTCGGTGAAACGATAAAGCCATCAATAATAGTGACGAAATTTTCACCTTCTACATATTTCTTTACATCATCTCTCACAGTCATAACAGACGGATCTACAGCCCACTTAAAGCCGCCGTCTGTAAAGTCCTTCGGTAACTCTACTAACCACTCAGGGCGCTCTTTCACGAACTTCGGATCACTTAATTGAGCGTTTGAAACTAATTGATTCCAATCTCCGCCCATTATTACGTAATCACCATTTTCATAATGCTTGTTCATATATTCTTTTAAGTACTCTACTTGCTGTTTTCTAATTTTCCCGCCTTCATCATAAGCAGACAAATGTAAATTTACGAGTCTAACATGTTTCCCATTATTAACAGGAATTTTATATTCCACAATTGCTCGATCTAAATCAAACAAACGCTTTGGCCAAGGCTCCATTCCAGGCAGCTGGAACCTCTTCGCTTCTTGAACAGTGTATTTAGAAAACGTACTTAATCCAGCCTCCGCATATCCCATTGGATTTGTTATTGGCACTGGAACCCATTTCGTATCGTAGTTCTTGCCAAATGACGAAACATAATCAGGTAATCCTTTTTTCAAAAATTCATGTTCATTTACATCAAATGAACGAAGTGACTTTATATCAACTTCTTGTAATAGCGCAAAATCACTATTCTCATTTTGTAAAAACGAAAGCATATTCTTTAAATTAGTTTCCGTTTGCTCTTTACTACTTGAACCAGATCCCTTTCCACCATCCATAAAGAAATCTTGATCCTTATCTAACCCAGCATATCCAATATTAAATGTTGTAACTTTAAACTCATTTCCAGTCGCTAATACGCGCTCCTTATTATTCTCTACCTTCAAGCTTATAACATCAGCAGGCTGTTCTTTAGTAAGTGTCATATAAGCTAGAAATCCTCCTACAATGCCCGCTACTACTAAAACACATGTAAATACGATTTTTAAAAATTTCTTCAAATAAATGACTCCTTTTCACGCAAATTTATTTTTCTTTATTTTCAGTCAAATAAAACAAAACGACACACATAAGAAACATTTTATCATAATTAAAACCGTATATCACTATATTTAGTTGATAAGTAATCGATCCCATTTTAATTACTTGAAAAACCTTCATACATCAAAAAAAGAAACGTTACACCCACCTCCTCACTGGAAATTAAACGGTATATTTAGTACACTATATGTAATAATCATAGGCGATGGAGTTCGCCATAAACGCTGCTTAGCTAATGACTCCTACCAGTATGGATACTGGTAGGAGTCTATTTTTTTGAGCAAGCTATTTAAAGAGGTGAGAAAATTGATTTATATTATCGTTGGCATTGCTGGTATATTAGGAGCTCTTTCTCGTTATTATTTAGGTCTTAATATCAACACATTTTGGCATCATTCATTTCCATTGGCAACATTACTCATTAACTTAATCGGTTGCTTTTTCTTAGCGTGGCTAACTACTTATATCGCTCGGCTAAACATCTTACCTTCAGAGGTTATCACAGGCATCGGAACTGGATTCATCGGTTCCTTTACGACTTTTTCAACATTTAGTGTAGAAACTGTGCAATTGATCAATCATTCTGGGTGGAGCATAGCCTTCTTATATGTATCATGCAGCATACTGGGTGGCCTCATTATGTCTGGCCTTGGCTATACACTTGGAGATTTCTTAATTAAGAAATCTCTTACAGAAGGTGATTACTCATGATAGAAGCTTTATTAGTCGCAACAGGAGGATTTTTCGGTGCGATTACACGATTTGCAATTAGCAATTGGTTTAAGAAAAGAAATAAAACACAATTTCCAATTGCTACATTCCTTATTAATATAACAGGAGCATTTTTACTTGGATATATAATCGGCAACGGAGTTACTACAGGCTGGCAACTATTATTAGGTACTGGATTTATGGGCGCATTCACTACATTTTCTACGCTTAAATTAGAATCTGTTCAGCTTCTCAATCGTAAAAAGCTATACATCTTCCTTTTATATTTAAGTGCTACTTACATAATTGGTATCCTCTTCGCCTTCCTTGGAATGAAGCTAGGCGGAATATAAAAAAAGCGACTCTATTGAGTCGCTTTCTTTCATAAGAAATATGTCCCGCCATATGGAATGGAAAATAAACCAGCTGGATGTACATCGTAATGTACAATTTGCATCGGAAGTTGTGAATACGGCATATACTGACTTTGCATCATTTGTGCAAAATATGCTTGTTGCTGCATTTGAATAGCTTGATTCACAGCATGAATTGTCCCTTGTGCCCCAGCCAGCGTAATAGCAGCTCCTACTTGTCTACCATTATAAAAATAATGATTCATCATGATTCATCTCACTTATTCTTTTTCTTCCATATGGTATGTTTCTATTTCATAGTGAGTGTTTTGTCCCTATCTATTGCCCTTTTTCAGCTTTGAAGTAATAAATCCAAATAGCAATATACCAATACCACTAAGGAACAATATATAACTTATCGGTACTAGGAAAAAGAAAGGTTCTTCAAGAAATCCATCCGCTCCTACTTTACTGTTTGAAGCATGTATCGTTAAAGAAATAATCGCTAAAATCATGAAAGAAATAGCTACTACGTATTTATTTTTCATTTCACATTCTCCTCTACTTATGTAATTCCCCTTAGATTCTTACCATCATATTATCTAAAAAAGAATTAACAGTCAATAATTATTTATTGTTAAACAATAAATAATTATTGACTAAACAAACAACAAAAAGGTTTGCAAAGCATCTTAAATCACTTCGCAAACCTTCTAAATTATAAATATTTACACTTCAAACCTCTTGCTTAATACAATATACATTGCGCAAAATAGCACGAATATCCCAGCATAAATTAACAAAATCTCTACACTAAACATATCCGACAACGGACCAAATATTATCATTCCTAAAGGAAGCGCGCATGAATTCGCAATTTGTACAAGGCTAAACATCCGTCCGTGCATTGATGGTTCTACTTTCTCCTGCAATAACACAGTAACTGGTGTATTGAAGCACGGCATTGTTATACCAATTAAAAAATTAAAGACTAAATACATAATAAATATCGGTGCTATTCCGAGTCCAATCATAAGCAGTCCATATAATGCACAAGCTAGCGCTGTTGTATGCATACGATTACGAAAACCACCCCACGCTGCAATCAATACGCCACCAGCTGCCGCACCCGCACTAAAGGTCATCTCACTAGCAGTAAGTCTCCACATTTCGGCCCCGAAAGAACGAGTTACCATTAAAGGTGTTAAAAAAGCAGCTGGACTTATTAAAATCATGACGATAATCAATAAAACGATTAGCCTTTTAATAAATACATTTTCTTTTAAATAAGTGAACCCTTCTTTAATTCCTTGTAGATTAGATTTTTGCTTACTTTCTACATTCACATGTCCTTCCACATGAATGACAAACATAATACTAATTCCAATCATAGCTGTAATAACATCAATAAAAAATGTTGTTTCAATGCTGGCAATAGAAAGAATCGCAGCACTTGCTGCTGGAGAAAGAAACATAATTAAAGATGTAATACTGCTATTTATTCCATTTACTTTCATAAGATACTCTTTCGGAACGATTTGCGGAATTAATGCATTCACAGCTGGCGTTTGTACTCCTGTTCCAGCTGAACGAATGAGTAACACAATAAAAAGTAACCAAATACTTTTATATCCTGTTAAAAATAAAATTGCTAAAACTAACGTCGCAATCGCTATAATTCCATCCGATAACATAATCATCTTTTTACGGTCATAACGATCAATCCAAACACCTGCAAACAAAGATATCGCAATTTGTGGTAGAAAACCGCAAACAGTTGAAATAGTCAACATCACTCCTGATGATGTTGTAAGGGTGATATACCATATAATCGCGTATTGCACGAGAGAGGAGCCGAACAACGAAATAGTTTGAGCGGTCAAAAATAATATAATTTTCGTTTTCCAATTGTTTTCACTCATATGTTTCACACCCCCTTAACTAATCCCGTCTCTATATGAAAGATGCTATCTGCCCAATCAAGATAAAAACTTGCTTCGTGAGATACGAGTATAATACTGCCCTTAAACTTAATTAACGCCTTTTGCAAAGCTTCCTTCGCTTCTGCATCCAAATGATTTGTCGGCTCATCTAAAATTAAGAAGTTACAAGGTGATAGTAATAATCCACACAGTTTCACCTTCGATTGTTCACCACCACTTAACGTACGAATTTCTTGCGAAACGTGCGTATCCTTCACTCCACACGCAGCTAAATGATGACGTATTTCCTTCATATTCAGTTTAGGAAACTGTTCTGAAATAATTTGAAGCGGCGTTAAAGAATCATTGCTCCAATTTAAATCTTGCTCATAATATCCAATCTTTATTTGCTCTGAAAAGTGAAACTCTCCAGAAAGACTAGCAATATTTCCAACGATTGTTTTTAATAAAGTAGATTTCCCTACTCCATTGAAACCTGTAATGACAAGTTTTTGCCCACTCATTACTGAAAAATTCAACTTTGGTAAGAGAGCGAAGTCGTAACCAACTTCAAGATTATTTACTTCAAGAACTGTCTGAACTGAAATGGGAAGTTCCTGAAAATGAATAGACGGTTTATGAGTAAAACTTGGTGGCGCAATTCTTTCCATACGCTGTAATTGTTTTCTACGACCTTGCGCTATTTTTGAATTCACCCCAGCAATATTTCTACGAATATACTCTTCCGTTTTTTCAATTTTCTTTTGCTGTGCATAATATTGGCGAATATAATCTTTTCGCAAATGCTCCTTCTGCCTTACAAAATCTGAGTATTTGCCGTAATACTTCTTAACTGTCCCGAACTCTACATCACATATGCAAGAAGTTACCTTTTCCAGAAAATCAAAATCATGTGATACGACAATAAATGCTCCTTCAAAATTCATTAAATAATTAGCAAGCCACTCCACATGCTCCTTATCGAGAAAATTCGTCGGTTCATCTAGCAATAAAATATTAGGCTCTTCTAATAAGAGCTTCGCTAAAATTACCTTTGCACGCTGCCCTCCGCTTAATTCACCAATCACACGATTCATCCCAATCACATCAATACCTAAACCGGCTGCCACCTTATTCGTAATACTATCTACTGAATAAAAATCATGAGCCTCGAGCAGTCCTTGAATTTCTGCCGCTTTCAATAGTTGATTTTCATCTCCAGTCATCGCACTTTCTTCATATAACTTGTTCATTCTCTTTTCCATTTCATACAAATCATAAAAGGCTCTCTTTAAATATTTTGAAATGGTGTAACCCTCATCAATTTCTGCGTATTGATCAAGATGTCCAATTTGAATATTAGGTTGCCACTTTATGTCTCCCTTATCAGGAATAATTTCCCCCACCAATATTTTCATTAATGTGCTTTTTCCTGCACCATTCTGTCCAACAATTCCCATATGCTCCCCTTTATGCAAATCAAAAGAAGCATTTTCGTATAATACTTTATCTATAAAACTATGTGATAAACTTTCCACTTTAAGTAAACTCATTTTTATTCCTCTTTTCCTGAAATTAAAAAAAGCAGAGAGATAGCGTCATTCGACACTAGCCCTCTGCTTCGTGGTTTTTCCTATACTACTCCAATTTACAGTAAAGACTCATCGGAATAATATACACAAAGGGCCATAGACAAAGCATTGTCTATGGCCCCTTAATCTATTTTATACACCAGCTGAAAAACCATAACGAAATAAGCATAGATACACTATACTTTTTTAGAAAAGTTATTCAGCCGATGAATATAGGGGATTTATACCCCTTGATTAAGCTCCGTACAACGCTTCACCGTATACATTTGTGCGGAGCAAAGTTTTCTAATGAGTTTTACAAATTTTATATAAAGCATATTATGCACCTTCCTTAATACTTAAAAAGGATTTTAGCATACGGTTTTACGAAGCGTCAACATTACTTCCGAATCTTTCAACTATTTGTTTTCAAAATATTGCTTCTGAAACATACACATTCTTATCGCATTATGATAATTACCATCAACGAAAAACTCATCGATAAGCTCACCTTCTATCATAAACCCAACTTTTTTATAAACATGTACTGCTTTTTCATTTTCCTTATCTACAACTAAATAAATCTTATGCATATTTAGTACGGAAAAAGCGTAATCCATTGCTAAACGCGTCGCATCCACTGCATAACCATATCCTTGATAATTCGGATCAATAATAATTTGGAATTCTGTTCTACGATGAATATAATCGATTTCTACTAACTCAACTAATCCAACCATTTCATTGTCTTTCTCAACGATAAATCGGCGTTCGCTTTGATCATGTATATGTTTATCGTATAAGTCTTGCAGCTCCACAAATGCCTCATATGGCTCTTCAAACCAATACGACATAATATGCGCATTATTATTCAGTTCGTGTACGAACTTTAAATCTTCTCGTTCCAATGGACGTAACTTCAATTCCTGATTCATTCCTATAACCTCCAAGTAAAAGAAACCTCTTCACTTAATTTCTCAATTTTTTTCGATTTCAAACGCCCTAATTTCATTGTAAACTTTCAAGCAACTTGAAGGTCAAGATATAAAAAAGTAGTGCAAACTTATGTCTGCACTACTACTCTTTTCTCAAATCTCTCATATTCGATATGTATAAAGCAATAACTAAAACAAGAATTGCTCCTGCGTATAATAACGTCTCCATCGGTTCCTCATGAGACACAATAATCAATCGAATTAAGGCCGTAATTCCGATATAAATAAAATAACGTAACGGGAAATGATAGTTCGATTTAAAATACTTAATAATTAATGCAATGAACTCGAAGTATAAGAAATAGACGATGATACTTTCAACCAATTTATAAGACGTATACTCTTTTGCCGAAAAAATATACTGCACAAACGTAATTGTCTCATTCACTAAGAAAATCGATAACACAATGGATAATATAATTAAAGCTATATTTAATATCCATTGCAAAACACTAGCTATAACATGATCGATATTAAATGACTTCATTTTCTCTTTAGACTCCCCTTCGTATAAGTACTTATTTATTATAGCAAAATTACGATTGGAAAGAAGTTAAATCATATATTCGTCCTTTGTTGTTTCCAGTGTAGGGGAGATTTAGTGTGTGGAGAATTCTGTTTACAACCATACCCGACGAAACATGGAGAAACTCTTTCAAATTACCGTTCGTACATGTCGTACTAATGAGCAATGCATAATCTCGTATAGCATCCTCATGTGCCACTTTTGAAAAATCTTTACAACTTGTACAACGCCAGCCCTTCTTCACTTTAACCATTGGAATAACTAAGCATTTCTCACATTGTACTCCATTTAACAACTCCTCTTTTTCTATTTTATATTGCTCAAGTATATTTTGTTGAAGTGGAGAATGCTCCGTTATTATTTGATGAATGAGCCTATCTACATTATCTATAACTTTTCTCTTATATTTACTTTCAAACCACTTTATTTTATGAGGTAAATTTGCACTATGAATAATTGTATGAAGAAGATTGTCATCTGAAGATTTTATAATGGTACGAGGCGAGCTAATAACAACGAGGGACTCGATTGGAAGACTAGAGGAAAATCCATGTAAGCTTAACCATTTCTTTAATTGTATTTCTTGCCTTTTTATTTGTAAAACCGGATCTGGAAATCCCTCTGAATTTCCTTCTGTTATTCGGATAAGTTGATTAAACTTTGCATCAAACATTAATGTACCTGCTATATTTTTTATCTCAAGAAAAAGAAGAAACTTTGTGGAAATGATAATAGTATCAATTTGAAAGTATTGATCATGATTAGATAAGCGAACATCATGTAAAACACTCTACTCTTTCTCAGAAATAAAACTAAGTGGATAATCAATTGCTTGCTCCCCTTTATACCCCGCCATGTGTTTTGCCAAGTTTTCTCCAATTAAATTTCGTTTTGGATGATGTACAGGTAACCTTCTAAGCAGTGCTTCTAACTGTCTTATATAAATCGGCATTTTTCTTTCTTTCACAATCACCTCAAACACCCCTTTACAAATATATCAACGATTTTTTCAATATATCTATCACAACTCACAATATATCAACGATTTTCTCAATATATCTATCACAACTCACAATATATCAACGATTTTTCCAATATATCGATTGGTCGACAATATCTGACACTACCTCACTCCAATCACTCACAGCATATCCTAGAAAAACACCTTCAGCAAAAACTTAAAATCGTATTTCCTCATAAAAAAACCATAACCCGCTCCTCCAGCAAAGTTATGGTTTTTAACCCTGCAATGCCACTCTATCTATAACTTTGCCGTGAAGTCCACAAAATCCATTTGTACTTATAGCAACTTTCACTTTTTTCACACTGAAACTATATACCCCAAAATCGTTTCACAACGTTATTACTTCCGCATAGCTACAATTAGCAATTACATTATTATTAGCGGCTTTCCTTCTTCTTTACAATGTATTTTTTGGATTACTCGTAGGCACTACAGTAATCTAGCGATTTTTTATAAATATGAACATTTTTTAGGAATTAGTTTATCTTTTTTTAATGTTTTATTTAGAGGCAGTTTATAGTCGGGGATTAACATAAGAAACGTAGCAACTAAGTTCATATATGACGCACTGCTACTATAATCGCTAACCGTACTACTTGAAATCATAAAATAAGGAGACGATAAAACATGAACAAAAAAACAAAAGCACTATCATCCGTACTGCTCGGATTCACATTAGTATTAACAGGGTGTGCTGGTACTAAAGCTGAAGAAAATCACGGGAAACAAAAACAAGAACAAGTTGCTAAAGAAACAAAGCAGGAAAACAAATTAACTAAAGGGCAAAAAATGGCTAATATTCTTAGCGAGACAAATTGGCAAGGTACACGAGTGTATGACAAAGATAAGAATGACTTAACAAAAGAGAATGCAAACTTCATTGGTCTTGCAAAGTATGATGCAAAGTCAGGCAGATATGAATTTTTTGATGCTAAAACAGGTGCAAGTCGTGGCGATAAAGGAACCTTCTTTGTCACAAATGATGGGAAGAAGAGAATATTAATTTCAGAATCAATGAAGTATCAAGCTGTCGTTGACATGACAAAACTAAATAAAAATGTATTTACTTATAAACGAATGGGGAAAGACGCTAACGGTAAAGATGTAGAAGTTTTCGTTGAACATGTCCCATATAAAGAAAAAGAACTTTCTTTCACTGATCCGGACAAGCAGCTGAACACGAATACAGGAGATATTGTTCAAAACGTTGATGGAGATAAAATTTTGGGCGGTACCCTTTGGCACGGAACAAAGGTATTAGACGAAGCTGGTAACGATGTAACACAGTTTAATTCGAATTTTATAAGTTTAGCAAAATTTGATGACAAATCTAATAAATATGAGTTCTTCAATAGCGAAACAGGTCAAAGCCGCGGTGATTATGGCTACTTCGATGTTGTACACGAAAATAAAATAAGAGCCCATGTTTCAATTGGAAATAATAAATACGGTGCTGCTCTTGAGCTTACTGAACTAAATAAGAATAAATTTACGTATAAAAGAACTGGTAAAGACCAAACTGGTAAGGATATAACTATATTCGTTGAACATGAACCTTATAAAGGTGATATGAAACCACAATTTAGTTTTTAATTGATTTGATTAAAAATCTACTTTTTATATTCGAAACATGAATTAGTATACGCTGACCGTTTTGTTCAGCGTATACTATTTTTTACATTGAATAACCACTACAGCTCATCAATTACTTTCGTTAGCTTTTGAAGCGCTGATAAAAGGTTTGTTAACTCTTCAGGTGATAAACTTGCATAATATTTTTCAGAAACCTGTTGCATATATGCGTCCATTTCTTTTTTATATAACAATCCTTTCTCACCTAATTCAACTGAAAATGCACGTTTATCTTCTGCATGTTGCCTTCTGAAAATATATCCTTCCGTTTCAAGTTTCACTAACTGCTGGCTAATGGCACTTTTCGTCACATTCATTTTTTCAGCTAACTCTTTAGGAGTGGATGATGGGTACCTAATAATTAATGTTAACAACGTATATTGCTGATTATTTAAATTAAAATTCGTATAAGATCTTTCTTTCGTTTCAAGTAATATCCATAGTTCTTCAAGTGTTTGATTGATTTCCTCAGCTATATTTTTATTTATCATACTTCTCTCTCTCACCTTTTCTTCTCCAATTTTTCGGGTTTAAATACTTTTTATATTTTGCCACCACTTCTTTTCCAACAAAGACAGCACCTATCAAAAATAGAATTTCTCCTATTACTATACACCCTGGAATGACAATGGTCTTTACCTGCGTCGAAAGTGAAGTAAATGGTATGATTAAAGCACTTCCCCAAAGTAGAACATATATGATTAGAAGTCCTATTCCAATTTTAAAAAGCAATGGCTTTTTTTGTTTATTTTCGTTTGAAATTATTTCTTTTTCCATTTCAAAACCCCCGAATACAATTTGATTTAGTTTACTTAACTAAACTATATATCAAGATTGATTTGATTGCAAGACTTTAAAATGTATTCACTAAAATTGCGTTTACTTGAATTCCAACCACATATTTTGAAAATAATTTTATTTGTATTCCCTATAAAAAAACACTTCTTCCGTGGAAAAAGTGTTTTTTTATACTTAATGACTAATACTAGCTGTTGGGTATAATGTTGTTCCTCCAATTGAAACTTTTATTTCATTTGTTAATGGAACGTTTTGTTCATTAATAATTGTTCTCCACCATTCCCATGCAAGACCTGTACATTCTCTTGCTACAATTTTTATATTTTTTGAATTCGGTGGAAGAGGGATAACTGTAGAGTAATGAGCCGTTTTGTCTTTTCCACTACCATCCCACGTTTTATGTGTTAGTACTTCGTTACCCTTTTGATCAAATGTGAATTCATCCCAAGATACATCAAATTGAGCAACGTAAGCACCGTAATGATCAAGTGTCATTTTAGCACTTGAATATTCTGTAGTTGTCGTCTCAATATAATCTGTATTGTTATGAACAGCAGCAGTTGCATTATCTTTTAAGAAAGTACTTGTATATGAAATTGGGTATGCTGGATTTTTAAGACTTAATTCAGCATTATCTTTAATAATATTTCGGATTTCATTGAAATCTTTAGTAACAACCTTGTTATGTTCTTTCGCATCTCCGCCTAATACTACAGCAGTAAAGGTACTTTCTTCAAAAATATCTTTATACTGTCCACTTGTTTCAACGCTGTTATTCTTAAGTAAGGCTTTAAAAGCAGCTTGTACATCTTTGCTCTTAGATGTTGTTTCTAATTTTACATAAATCGTTCTACCATAAGCTACATTTGAAACCATAACAGGTGGAGCCGAATTATTTACGCCTTTTCGAGTTAACTCGTCAAAAGTAACGCTATTATCAAAAAGGTCGGATGGATTGTTAGGTAGTTCAGCACTTACCGTATAAAATATTTGCTTATACGCCGCTACCATCACTTTTTTCTCTCCATTTGCAACCGCATTAAAATCAATATTTAGACTGTTATCAAGATATTTAGCGTTAACATTAAGAGCACTTGCAATTTGTGATTTACTATAAACCATAGATTCCGTATACTGCATTCTTGCAGGTAACGTATGTGTTGTAGAATACTTTTCATTCCAAGTAGATACTAAATCGTCTACTGCTCCAGCTACATTACCATATGTCGGATTTTGGACAGTGATTGTATTTTCTTTTCTCATGCCCGGTAAGTCTATACTAATATTCAAAGGCTTTCTCTTAGCCACTAATAAACTCGGTTGATTGTCTGCAAAAGCTTTATTAGCAAGTTGTACAGCTCCTGGATACGTGCGATTCACTACAGAATCAATAATTGAAATATCGACTGGTGACGTTGTAAGTGATTTTTTCTCGCGTTCCACTACTACAAATTTACCATTTGAATTGATACTTTCTTTCGGAACAAAACTTTCTACTTTATCACCATTTACAGCTAAAACCTCTTGATTATTATATTTAAGATTTGCTATACCAGTATCAATGCCACTAGCATTTTTGGTTACATCAGTTGCATTACTTGCTTGTGTTTCTGCGAAGGAAATAGATGAATAATTAATAATGCATAGACTAACTAATAAACATGCAAGGAACTTTCTTCTTTTAGTGTTTTTCTTAATATTCAGAAAAATCACCCCGTTCTTTTTTTAGTAAAATATGATAATGATTGATAAATGATTGCTAACTAATAAATTTACATAAATGCTTTTAAAAGTTCTTGAATTAACGGGATTACGCCACCTACAAATTTTAAAACTGCCATTGCGATTTCCATATTATTTCCTCCTTGTTATTGCTACGAAAATGTGATTTATCTTTATGCCCTCATTATAGTGACCCCTTACAATTTTATCAATACACTCTGATATGCAATATTACATATACAAAAAACAAGCTGAATTCTTTTGAAAAATTATACAGAGATATTTTTTCGTTTGGTACATACTTGAAAAGGTGAAGCATTCTTTTGCATTTTATGAGTAATCACATAAAAAAAGCTGCTGCCTATAAAATATAGACAGCAACTTCAACTAGAGTAGCTTGCATAATCTACGCAAGATATTTTATAACTAATAAACTGCGATCGGCCCATAAGGACCATTAATAATTTCTATTTTTGTTTCAAAAATATCTGTCAAAAGTGTTGGGTCCATAACTTCTTCTACTGTTCCAAAAGCAGCAATTTGTCCATCTTTCATAGCACAAATTTTATCCGAGTATTTAGCTGCAAAATTTATGTCATGCATAACAGTCAAAATTGTTCTTCCAAATTCATTAGCTGCACGTCTTAAATGCTCCATCATTTGAACAGAACGAGCAACATCAAGGTTGTTCAGAGGTTCGTCCAAAAGTACATATTCCGTCTCTTGGCACAATACCATCGCTACATATGCCCTTTGTCTTTGACCACCAGAAAGCTCATCTAAATATCTATTCTCTAAACTAGTTAAATCTAAGAAATCGATATATTTAGAAATGATAACCTCATCTTCTTTAGTCAATCTTCCCTTTGAATAAGGAAAGCGCCCAAATCCAACTAATTGTCTAACTGTAAGCCTAGTTACAAAATGATTTTCTTGTCGCAATATAGTCAAAACTTTTGCTAAGTCTTTCGATTTAGATTCAGAAACATCCATATTTGCTACCTGAATTTGACCTTCATCCATATCTAAAAGTCTGCCAATCATCAAAAGTGTCGTTGACTTTCCAGCACCATTTGGTCCAATTAAAGAAGTAAAGCCTGCTTTTGGTATTTCAATATCCAAAGGTCCTATTTTTACCTTATCAGTATAGAACTTTTTAACATTATCAATTTTTATCATAAAGCCCTCTTCCTTAAAACTATAGTTAAAAATATGATTCCACCAAATAATTCAATAATAACTGAAACTACACCTTGAGCATGGAATACATGATACATTAAAAAGTATGCACTCGTCATTATTAAAAATCCTATGGCAAAAGCCATTGGGAAAATATATCTATGATCATAAGTTGACGCCGCCTGATAACTCAAAGTCGCTACTAAAAAGCCGTAGAAAGTAAGTGGCCCAATTAGAGCTGTTGAAATAGACATCAAAATAGCTACTAATACAAGCGTATAAATTACACTAGGTTGATATTTAACTCCAAAAGAAGTAGCAACATCCTTTCCTAGTGACAAAACATTCAAATTCTTAGAATGAGCAAAAATTAATACTGCTACAATTATGATCATAGGAATTACAATAGGAAAATATGCAGGATCTGCATGATTAACAGAACCAAATAATCTTGCTTGTAAAATATCAAATTCTGAAGGCGCAAGTAGTTTTCTCATGAAAGTTGACACAGAATTTAGCCCGGTACCAATAATAATTCCAACTAAAAGCATAAGTTGTAAATTCCCGTATTTACCGGAAAGTAACCATCCATAAAGTATCAAACTCATGAAGACCATAACAACAACTTGGAATAAAAATGATCCAACTCCATTAAAATTTATTAACGCACTAGCACCAAAGAAGAATACTGTACTCGTTTGAATTGCTGAATAAAGTGATTCGAAACCTAAAAGTGAAGGAGTAATAATTTTATTATTCGTAATAGATTGGAAAGCAACTGTCGACAAGCTATGGCAAACCGCAGCAATAATCATTGCAACAATAGCTACTATCCTTCTCTTAACGACTGGGATAAAAGAAGGTGAATCTATCGGAACTGGATTGTTATACACTAAAAGGCCATATGAAGAAAGGAGACCTAAACCAATCAATGTTATCAGTAAAATCCAATAACGCCTTGCTTCCTTCTTAGAACGAAAAGCGCTAGCTGATCTACTTTCATTATGAAGGCTAGAATCGATTTCGACATTTTCTTTATTTCTATATTCTAATGTGATCATCGTAGCCTCCTTGGTTTTCTTTTTCTCAATAAAATAGTAATAAACACGACTGCTCCCACTGTTGCAAGGATTAATGAAACAGGTAATTCAAAAGGCTTTATAATTGTTCGAGAAATGATATCACAGGCAGTTATTGATCCCATTCCGATCACACAAACCCAAGGTAAATTACTCCTAAGATCATCACCTCTAAACATTGAAACGATATTTGGCACAATTAATCCTAAGAAAGGTAAGTGTCCAATAACAGCTGCAACAATTCCAACTGCAACAGAGATAAGAGCAGTCCCAAAAAGAACAATTCTATTGTAATTAACTCCAAGACTTGTTGCGACATCTTCTCCTAGTCCAGCTAAAGTCAATCTATTAGCATACATAAAAATAAGAAAAGTAATGATAACAATCAGCCATAAATATTCATATCTTCCCACCTGAATGTTAGCAAATGAACCTACAAACCAAGTTTCAATACTTTG
This sequence comes from Bacillus sp. TE8-1, assembly GCF_008368855.1. NCBI lineage: Bacteria > Bacillati > Bacillota > Bacilli > Caryophanales > Bacillaceae > Bacillus > Bacillus sp. TE8-1. The sequence goes on from NZ_QPET01000015.1 coordinate 183,318, forward strand.
CGTCTTTTGAAAAAGGAGTCCTAAAAAAGTAGACACTGCAGAAATTACTGCTCCAAGCATCAATCCAATAATCGGAACAATTAAAGACGAACGAAGCTTAACTCTTCTTAAAAATAGAAAGAAAATCATAGTTCCTATAAAAGAAAAAATGATTGCACCAGTCATTCTTTGAACTAAAGTCGGGGCAGGAAATAATAAATACACAAAAAGCAGGCCTAAGCCTGACCATTCAATAGTCCCCGTTGTAGTAGGTTCAACAAAGCGATTCTGTGTAATGAGTTGCATTACGAGCCCTGCCATCGCCATCGCAGCTCCAGTAAGCATTAATGCAGCTGTTCTCGGAACACGAGTTATGAAAAACATCTCTGTCCCGTCCTCTTGTCCACGTATATCATAAACTCCAGTAAACAGTGATATAATCCCTAAAATTATAACAACTATAACTGCTATTATAAAAGGTTTTGTCCATATTTTATTTTGATTATAAAACTGGGGTTGAGAAATATTCTCAACCCTAGAAATCATATTTTTTGACACTGTTTCGTACCCCTTTACACTACTTAGCTAAAGTTTTTGCCATATTTCCAAATAACTCTATATAAGTTTGAATTGATTCATTTGTGTAAGTATCTTCTGGTGCATAAATAACTTGTTTTTTAGAAACAGCAGTTGTGTTTTGAAGAGCAGGTGATTTAGAAATAACATCCTTAGCAGGTGTTGACTTAGCTGCATCAGATGTTGCAGCATCACGATCTAATACGAAAATCCAATCAGGATTTGTTTGTGCAATAGCTTCAACAGAAACGTCATCACCTTTATGACCTGCAGTAGAATTTGAAACTTCTAACGCTGGAGTCCAACCGAAAATTTCATACATTGGTCCCCAAACACGACCAGAATGTGGCGCAGCAAAACCAATATTACCACCAGTAACGATAACACTCATAACTTTATCTTTTCCGTTATAAGCAGATTTTGCTTTTTCAATAGATTTATCAAAATCAGCTACTAATTGTTTAGCTTCTTTATCTTTATTAAAGATTTTTCCTAAAGTAACTGTAGAATCTTTAAGTCCTTTTACTAAGTTTTCGCCAGGCTTAGTAGCTTTCTCAGAAACATCAAAATTAAGATCAATAACTGCTGCATTTGGTACTAATTTTTTGATTTCTTCGTAATGGTCAGCAAATCTTTGACCAACGATTACAAGGTCAGGGTTTGCCGCTGCAATAATTTCTAGATTTGGTTCACGGTGATTCCCAATATTTTGAACTTTTTCATCCTTTTTATATGCTGAATCAGCAGGCATGATATCCTTTGGAGCAGCCGCTAATTTAATTCCCCAATCAGATAAAGTTTCAAAAGTTCTGTTATCCAAAGCAACTACATTCTTTGGGTTTACAGGGACTTTAACAGTTCCATGAGCATCAGTGATTTCAACCGTTTTTGGCTTATCACTACCATTATCTTTATTATTAGCCTTCGAAGTTTCTTTACTTGAATCTGAGCAAGCTACTAACATTAAAGTGAAAACTGCTAGAATACTCACTAATTTTAAAAGCATAGATTTTTTCATATGTATACTCCTTATAGTGTGATTTATTTCGAAAATGATGACATCCATAGATTGAATTAGAAGGTAACTTTTATTCAATTGAATCGCTATTGATAATCATTTTCATTTGAACATCCTGTTAATTAGTATAGTCATTAATTCTGTGAAAATCTTGTGAATGGTGTGAATTCATAAAATCAGGCAAACAAAGTAATATATGAAGTCGGGCGTGTTGATTAACCTTTATTCTTCAGAGCGTGTCGATTTTTTTCGAGTAGACACTTTCATTAGATCCGGTCTCAACTAATGCGCGCTAGAATCGTCCCCTACACAATACCCAAAAGATGAGCACCTTATAAACCATAATTTCCCCTGCAAAAAATGCTCATTAATAGCTAATGTTTTCATAATCCATTACCTGATAGAAATATTTTTTTACATCTTTTAATACTTCTCAGAAACTATTTGATTATCACATTTAATAAAAGAACGAGTAAAACTGAATGAAATAGTTTTACTCATTTTTTTATTATCTTATTTTTATCAGTCAATCATTGAATAGCCTCTGCCATGTATCGTTTGAATATATCTGTCTTTCTTCTCGCACTTTAACTTTTTTCTTACATACCCAATATATAAATCTACTACATTTGGATTTACTACTACGTTATATCCCCAAACTTGATTCAAAAGCATCTCACGGCTCAATATTGTGTTTTTGTTTTTGATTAAAAATACAAGTAAATCATACTCGCGCTTAGTAAGTGAGAGATTTTCGCCACCTTTTTTCACAATATTGCTAGATGCATCAACAAAGAGATCTTTAAACTGAAAAAATTTCATCTCATTTTGCTGGATATAGTCACTTCTCCTTAAAATTGCTTGAACCCTTGCTACTAATTCTTCTTTCACAAATGGTTTTCTTATATAATCATCTGCTCCTGCTTGTAGCCCTGCTATGCAATCCTTACTAGAAATATTGTCGGTCACAATAATTATCGGTGTGGTTTTAACAAGTCGTATTTGTCTGCAAATTTCTGGTCCCGATATACTTAATGAGTCCCAATCCAATATGATAATATCCCAATCTTGTTCATATATTATATTTAAACCTTGGTTTTCATTGTGAAGTTTTAAAATGAAATAGCCTTCTTGCGTTAGACCGCTTACAATTTTCTTTGCTGAAGACCGTTCATTTTTAATCACCAACACCTGCTTCACCGATGGTTCACCTCTACTTCAATATAACTTATTTAGATAAAAAATTATCCCCAAAAAACAATTTAAGATTTATAAATTTAAAACTCCTAAATAATCCATTAAAACAGTTTATTAGGAGAACTCTATATAATCTTACAATAGGTATGGATAAAAACACAAAACATATCAAGATTTGAATAAAGTGAAAAATTAATGAAAATTCACCAATTGGGCTCCCCTCAAATAGCTGGATAAATGTTATTTAATCATTAAGGGGCAGCTATTATAGTAACTATAATTTGTTTCATCGTTGATATTTGTTACTTTAATTGACAGCATTTCTTTTTCCCATATGTCATATAACAACAAAACTTCTCTAATAGCCCCTGTTTAAAAAATTTAAGCCATATTGAAATATAAATAACAAGGATTATGATATAGAAGAATTGCAATGCAAATTATCTGTACAAGTGTTACAGCCTCAATTCACGCCTAATAAAAAGAAACCGAACCAGACGGTTCGGTTTCTTTTTATTTTATAATAATCTCTCTTATTTTCTAGAACATCTTGTTCTTATACCTCTTTACTCTAACACAGCTATTAGTTAATTTGTCCTAATTCATTATGAGGCCTCATTCAATTTGTCTAAAATACTTTTATCTATTTTTGCCTGATCCACTTTAGCTATTTTAGAAACAATCCCACGACGATCTTCCCAATCAATCAAATAATATTGATTTTTTTCCAATTTATCTTGTACAGAAATTTTTAGTTTTCTTTCTTTTCCTTTTGTATCATACACCTGCAATTTCACAAAGCAATACAATTGAAAAATTCTATTTTAAGGTATGAATGACCTCATATTCTACTGATTTACTTTTTGACCTCATCCCCCTTTTCGTAGCTAATAGCTTTTTTAAGTATGCGTTTTCTGCTTCTAATCGTTGTATTCTAGCATCTTGACTTATTTCATTTTTTTGTTTGGATCTTCCACGTTTTTCTTGTAGGCTCAGAATACCCTCATTTTTATATTTTTTAATCCATCTATCTATAACTGAATATGTAACTCCTAATTCCTTTCCAATTAACTTGCTTCCAATTCCTCTATGTAAGTATAATTCAATAGCTTTCATTTTAAAATCAATTGAAAAAGTTCTTCTAATTTTCTCCATAATAAACAGTAAAGTAACTTTCTTTCAACTGTCTACTATAAGGGGATCATATCATTCAACAGAAGTCATCTTTTTTAAATTTCATTGATATCTATAGTGATTATAGTATGTCATATATTTCTTAATCTCTTGTTTTAATTTAATAAAAGACTCGCAAGGTTTTATATGTGCTTCATCTTTCAGATGACCAAAAAACGATTCTTGTGGGGTGTTATCCCAACAGTTTCCTCTTCTTGACATAGATTGCCCGAAATTTAGCTTTTTGACTAGCTTTTGATAGGCAGAACTTGTGTAGTGGGCTCCTTGATCTGAATGAATATATGCACCTTCAGTCAATCGAATCCTCTGATTTCTTTTTAGTTTATGAAGAGTCGTCGTTACGAGGTCTAATGTCATCCGTTCTGAAACATGGTAAGCTAAAATTTCATTGATTGAGCCATCTAAAATTGTAGACAACTAGGCCCTTTTATTCTTACCGTAAACTAAATAGGTGATATCTGTAAGAAGTGTTTTTCCTGGGGATTTTGTTTAAATTCCCGATTTAATCGATTCGGTACTACTCGATGTTCTTTTGTAGCTTTCAGCATTCTTTTATAAAGATTCGCTTTGCGAACCGGACAGACGCTCTCGTATTTCTTCATGATTCTACGGATACGCTTTAAATTGTAGACAACTTGAAACTGACCCGCTAATGTCATCTTTATTTGACGAGCCCCTTTCTTTCTATTTCTAAATCGAAGTCCTTTTAATATGGTTTCTTTCACGATTTCATCTCGATCTCTCTTTCGTTTCCGTTGTTCTTGAGATGAAATTGAAAAGTAATTATAGTATCCCGAACGGGATACACACAAATGACTGACCATATTCCTTAAATTGTATTTTATGATGACAGAACGAATCAAGATGAATTTCTGACTAGGTGATAACGTTATTTCCTTCTCATCCTCCCTTCCATAAGTTTGATCTTTTTTAACAATTTATTTTCCTCCTTTAGTAAGTTTCATTCGGCTTCTAAACAGACATACTTCTCTTCTAACGTAAGCTCTCTCTCAAGAGTTCTTCCAGCATTTTCGATGCGTGTATCTCGTAAACCAAATAAACCATTTTTTCTATAAGCAGCACGCCATCTACTTCCTGATGACATAACTCTTTTCATTCCAATCATATCTATATCAAAGTCACATTCTTCAAAAATATTTCGAGGTAACTTTCCTTTTTCATTTTCCTTAATAAAAATATGCCTAAATTCCTCGGTATAAGTGATACCTTTCTACCTTACAGATTTTACGTATGGGTTACTCGATAAAAGTTGAATTTCTCTTTCTGTAAATAGCTTTTTTGTCATTTTGAACATTCTCCGATCCCAATTTCCCTCTTATTATACAATAAATACCCTATAGAATAGACTTTTTTTAAGTATCTATTCTATAGGGTACATTTTAGGGCTATTTATCTTTTTTTATTGTTTTCGTTCTATTTTCTATACATATTACAGCAAATGACTATCAGAGGTTAGGAAATCCAAAGGGTTTCCCAACCTCTGATGTTCTCCGGTATTTCATAATCAATTACTTCTACTGCTGTATCTAAATTGAAGGCTGATTCAATCCTACTCATGCTCGTACACCGTCATTTTACTTTTTGGCTATAGTTTCTACATTCCTTTATCACTAAAACGCGGAAGAAGCACTTTTATTTTGCAATAAACAATGTCCTATATAATCAGAGACAAAACCTTCAACCAGGCTTCACCTTTTTATTTGTTAAAAAACTTTGCTACTGAAGCGCCAATTTAATACGTCCAACTCTACAATTTTTTATAATAAAATCACCGATTCTTAAACTATACTCATTTAACCTCCTGCAATTCCTATATAATCCTTATAGAGAATCTAATTATTAACTAATCGCATAACCTCTGCAATATGTTTAACTTCCTCTTCAGTTCCACCTACATTCCCTATTAAGAATGTATTTACACCTGCATCCCTATATAAATTAAGATAATTTGCTACATCTAAATAACTTCCAACTAAATATGGATCTTCAGTCTTACCCGATAAAAATCCTCCCATCCAATAAACATCATCAAATCTTTCTTGTGTTAATGCTAAGTTAGCCATCGTCCTAGCATTGTGAGAGGTAGATTTGCTTCTCATCACTGTTGTAATTTCTCCCCAGCGGCTCTTTGTAAATTGGTCCTCTGCACATTCCCATGCTTCTTTTTTGCTAGGGCGAGCGATAATAGACAGCCTAATAGCAAAATTCATATCACTACGTGAAATATTAGCTGAATATTCCCCCATAAAATGTTTGTATGGTTGAGGTCTTACTAAAGCTGTATCAGCAACTTTTAAAGCAAGGTCTATACTGTCCTGTGATGAACCGGGAATAAATATTTCAGGTACAAGCGATTTATCTATGGCTGGGCCACTATATAAATCTTGGTAATTGTAATAATTCCCTTTAAAAGTTACTTTATCTTTAGAGTTAATAAGTTGTGAAAAAACAGATATATATTCTTCCATTCTATCGAACTTCTTTATAGAATCTGTTGTTTCACCTATAGATATTAAATCTGCATTATTTATACCCGTTACAAAATTCAAATTAACTTTTCGATTATATAATGTACCTATAGTCTTTACGATTTTAGCAACTGTATATGGTGAAGCGTAGTACGGTTGAACCGCGATAAGTGGTGTTAACTTCTCACAAGTATTTATTACCTTTGTTGCTAAGGTCCATGGATCTAAAGCATTGTTAAAATAATAGATTAAGGAGCCTGTAAAACCATATTTCTCTGACAAACTACATATATCGTATACAGATTCATACTTACCCTCTTTAGACATTCCACTTGGAATTTCTGAATAGAAACTTACATTTTTTTTCATCAAATATTCATCCACCTTACTAATATATTTATTAACACGTTAATATCCAAATCCACCCCACTGAATACATCTTTTATTCAGATAATTTCTTTTTACGTTTCATAAGTTCATTAAATTCTGCATCTAGTGCTTGATATTTTGAATCTTCTGGTTTATATTTTCCCAATTCTCCAATAATACGGATAAGATGATTTTCAATAACCATTTTCTCTTCTTCTAATTGTTCTTTATTCTTAATAATCGGTTTCTTTTTCGTTTCAATTCTTTCTAAATATCCCTTGTAACCGCTTTCTATCTTCTGTATCTTTCCATCTTTAAAAACCAGCAACTTGTCACAAATCTTTTCAAGAAAATATCTATCATGGGATACAACAAGTAATGTACCATTATAGGAAATTAGTGTATCTTCCAAGCGCTCTCTACTTGCTAAATCTAAATGATTAGTTGGCTCATCAAGAATAAGAAGATCCTGATCCTGAATAATTAATTGAGCTAATTTAAGCCTTGTTCTCTCCCCAAGGCTTAATTGATCTATTGGCTTCTTTAACATCGATTCTCCTAACCCCATACTTACAAGTAAATTCATTAATCTTTGAGCTTCTGAGCGAACAAATTGAGTTTCTTGTATTAATTCTTTTGAAGTTTTTTCCACATTCAAATCAGTAACATCCTGGGTTAACTGAGAAATTTTTAAAGTAGGGCTAATCCACATCTCTCCCGAATCAATCGTTTCCTCCTCACAAATAGTTCGAATAAGCGTAGTTTTACCACAACCATTTGGTCCCACAAGTCCAATTTTATCGCCTCTTTGAATGCTAAAAGAGCTATCATGAAATAATAATTTATTGCCAAATTCTTTTCTGATTTGTTTTGCCACAACAAGCCGTTTACCCTTCTTTTCCTGAGCGCCCCATTCAAAATGTAACTTAGCTTCTTCTTTTGGTTTTTGCACACCTTCTATTTCAATTTTTTGAAGTCGCTTTATTCTAGACTTAACTTGTGTATCCATTTTTTTTGCTTTACTTCTATAAAACTCTTTAACTCCACATCGCATATCTGCCATTTTCCCTACCTTGCCAGCCTCATTATGGGCTTTTGAAGACCAATTATTCAATCTTTCTATCTCTAATTCAATTTTCTTTTCATACTTCTTCCGCTCTTCATATTGTCTCTTCTGACTTTCATATCGCCTTTGCTTTTCTTCTCGATAAAAAGTATAGTTACCCGGAAAATTTGTTAAAATACCATCTTCAATCTCTACTATACGATTTACTGTTTTATCTAAGAAATATCTATCATGAGATATTATTATTGTGGTTGTTTCAAAATTTTTAATTTCATTGATTAACCATTCGACACCTTGAAAATCCAAATGATTAGTAGGCTCATCTAAAATCAATATATCTGGTTTAGAAGCCCATATATGTGCTATTGCTAACTTTGTTTTTTCCCCTCCACTTAATCCAGATATACGTTCCTCACCCCAGTCTTGTACTTTTTCTAATCCAAGATGACTTGATATCTCTAAAAAATTATTTTCTTTCAATACAGAGCTATTCTCTTCAAAAATACTATTAAAAGTATTAAGAGTATACGCAGTAGATTGTAATAAATATCCAATCTTTAAATTTCGAACATGATGTATTACTTTCCCAATGTCTGCTTGAATCTTACCAGAAATAATATTAGATAATGTTGTTTTTCCGGCACCATTTATCCCAACTAATCCAATATGTTCACATCTTGCTATGTCAAGATCAATACCATTAAGAACTGTTAAATCACCAAAGCTTTTTGTTATGTTACGACAACTTATTAAAGACATTAGATCACCTACTTATTTTAATTTTTTAAGATAGATGTAAACGCCAGAATAAATTTTACAGTTTTCGCTAATATGGACTTTACACTTCTAGCTACATTTGTCGCCCACTTTATTTGGAAAAGTAGATATGATAGCCTTGCAGCAACAGCCAAGGTTCCTTTAATACCAAGACTTCAAGGCTGTTTATCATACCTGTAGAGCCTCCATGTCAAGTGGGCTCTATGCAATCTAAAGTATAAAAGGGAACTTAGCAGAAAGTGTAAAATCCACCTTGACGTTTACAATAAATAATACATATAAAAATTTACAGAAAGCACCTCTAATAAAATAGCATTAAATAATTTGAAAAAGTAATTCATTCAATTCATCATAGAATTCTAGTCTCATACTACAACTCCTATTATTAAAACACATAAAAAGCCACAGGCATCCCTGTGGCTTAGGTGTAAGGTGTACTTAAATACGGTAAAAAATCTGTTACAAACATAAAATCTAAAAGGAAATTCATATATTGACTATTAATACGCAACCTATTACAGCAATATAATCGTTCTCAAATTAGACACACTTATCCTATATCACCTTGCCACAGGGAATTCAAAACTATTTTTTATTAAAAATAATTTGACAAAGGATTATGACCACATAATGTCTAAATTGATACCTCCTAGAATTTATTCTCAATTTTGCATTAGTTTACAATTATAGATATATTTATACGTTATTTGAGATAATAAAATTATAGACTGCTTAATTATCCTACCCTCATTTAATCCGAATCCTTAAAGTAAAATCAATTTTTACAAATGCTAGTAATCATATTAACTGAACTTCTTGCACAGACGTTAAGTTAATATCTGATTTGCCAAATTCTAATTCTTTAGTATCCTTATTAGAAATGGTCATACACCACATTCTTGCTCTTTTGAATGCAATTGCAATAGATTGCTCCGGCTTTACATTAAGAAGATTCATTACTTTGAGATATAAAGCCACATCCGGTTTGGTTCATTGTTACATCATCTGAAGTACAAATACATTCAAAGTATAAAACAAATCCAATCTATGCAAGTAATTAATAACTCATTCTTTACTCGAACTGGAAACTAATCAAAGTTTTATATTAAGTCCTAGTGCTCCTTCTAGGTAAGATTTTACTCCTGATAGTGGCTTTTCATGGCGCATTATCTGATGTGATTTTCTTTGTTTTTGTGGTTTTACATAATCATAATCCAATTTTCCAACTGTGATTTATACAAGTATTTTCTATAAAGAATTTTATATTTGTATTTCTTAAAAGATTGTTAATATACTGTTCATTTAACTATATTTATTTTTTACGCAATCGATTTCTTTTGAATTGTAGTATATATTCTAAGAGTTAACTACTGAAACCGGTTAAGTTTTCTATTAGTATATCAGTTAAACGCCCATCAAGTTCAGCTATTGTTGGCAATGTGGAAAGAATTAATTCTAGTTCATATCGATTGTTAGTCATAGAGTATTTGATCATTGTATTCCGGAGACTTAATACTTTCTTTTCAATAGTCTCAAATTTCTTAATTGTGTCTGATTCTAAATTAATATAATTATTCTTTTGCATAAAATCTACACGTTTAGACATAAGGAGTTTATGTTCCCATAAATTATGTAAAAAACGAATATCATAAATAGCCTCGTTATTTAGTAGCCTTTCAAAATAATTTATGAAATGTTTGTAACAATCCATCCCGTATGCACGGTCCCAAGGTTCTCTAATCATTGCGAAACGCTCAGAAGTATTATTACCTTCTTTATAGTCTTTTAATGACTCTAATACTAACTTTTTATTAAATGAGTAATTTCCATTATCGTTAAATTCGAATGTATTAATAATATTGAAAATATCAATACTGTTTGGATGTAGTTGTTGATTAAGTATTTTTGATTCTATTTGATTTGTAACTCCTAAATATGCTCTAAGGAATTGTTCATAAGAGATTGTTGTTGATTTAAAAATCATGTTCTCATTAAATCCAAGTATAGTAAAATTACGTTTCTCATCATCATAACCATAAATTAAATTTTCATGAATATAATGAAATTTATTAGAGTCCACCCTATTAGGTACATGGTATTCATCTAAATATAATTGAACGTATTTGTTATCATTAATACAGGTTTTAATAAAATTCACTATATCCTTAGATAAGTGATTAACTGTTTTCCTCTGGACTTTTTCATGTTTAAGCCATGGTGACATCGTAAAGTCGTATGAATAAAAAGTAAATGGTACAGGACTTTTAGAAAAATCTTTGTCGAAGCAAGTCTGAATAAAATTACTTAATATCCAAGGATGAGTTTTCTCATCTACACCTATAATACTAAGCGGATACGCAAAAAATAAAAAACCTTTTATTAATGGTTCATGAGCAGGTAATTGTTTATTTTCCATCAAGATTAATACTCCTTCTTATGTTTTTTAGTAATTTGCAAACTTTAATTTCACCTTAATTGCCCCTTGTATAAATTTGTACATAATAAAATGATTAGTTAGCTTTATTGGGTAAATAAAGAATAGTAACCCATTAATTAACGAAGCCATACCGGATGAATCGCTTTCCAACACCGACATTACTTCACCCGTCACCGAGCTATATATATGCAAGGTCTTTGAATTGAATACAACCGTGCATGCTATTGCCAATAACACGAAAAATTCTGGCCTCAAGCACTAACTTTGGTATTGAGTCTCCATTTAATTAAGATTTTTTGACTAATTCATTTTTAAATGGTAGATTGTAACACTTTTTTTCTTTCTTTATTTACCAAGCAAGAAACACTTTCATAATCGTCACTAATTGTCTGATTAATCCCAATAATTTTATAAGGGATAAATGAACACATATTCCATATTTCACTTTCATCAAATCCCATTATTCTTAAAATTCCCATTTGTTGATTAATAGTGCTTGTTCCCGCTGCAACAACTCCATTTTCTTGATACCATAGGCTGCTATTTTCTTTTTGACTTAGTGATATATTTCCCATACTATTTACTTCCAATCGATCTGTCATTGCACATACATTCTGTGTTCCAATTAATTCTACAATCTTTTGTGCAATAATGAGATCCACATGTTCTCCATCAAAATTAAGACAGACTGTCAAATCCCCTTTTTTAGCTGCTTTAATTATTGTGCTTGGTACTATCCCAAGTATTTCTTCTATATTATCTAAAGACCATTCATCAACTTTTAAACTTTTTATATCTTCACCTCTATTTAGTTTGCTCTCTGGTGTTCTCCAAGCATATTTAATATTTGATGGCATATCATTGAAGAAATGATCTACAATTACAGCACTTTCTGAATTTGAAGGGTAGTATTTCTTGGCAATGTCTAAAACAACTTTTATTAATCTAGCACTTTCCTCTGTGTTTTTTTTATGAAAGTGTCCAATTGAAACTTTAATACCAGATTTAAATATGTTATTCAAGATCCATTCTAAAGAAGGGCTTTCTTCATTATTCTCGGAATGTAAACAAGATCCTTTACTTAATGCATCTGGTGATAAGACAATATATTTTAGCCCAAAATCTGCACAAGAAATTATTTTATTCCATTCATCAATAGTTGGTAACCACGTTCCTTTTTGTGGAGTACCTCCAAAACTTCCAAGCAGTGGTCCCTCTAAAGAGATACCAGGTATATTTTTTAACTTACCTTGTTCTTTTAAGGATTTAAACTTTCTCGTAAACTCAACAAAGTTATCTAGGTTATATTGAGCTAGAAAGATAGAAGGTACACATATAATCCCTTCATTTCTTGAATGTCTATCAACTTCTTCAAGATCAAAAAAATTGTCATTGCTAAAGTCAAACTCAGATAAGCCATGTATATGAATTTCCACAGGAAGTGTAGGAGCAATATAATCCTCTACATTATTAGTTCGCGACAATTTTCCTGTACTAAAATTACCCCTATTATTATTTTTAATTTCCAAGTTGGCTTCCAAAAAATCACCATTAGCATATGATATTTTATTAGAACAAAAGTTTTTATTTTGCATAGTCCATACTTCATTCCTTTCAAAAGTTTTAATCGTGTTTTCCATAGTACATCTATGGGCTGTTTCCAATAATACTGAGCTTACTTAACACTGCTAGTATACGTAATTTTTCTCATAGAAAAACTGTAAATTAGGCCTGCTGAATAATCAAACAATTCCTATTAAATAAGGGTTTTAAGTCCTTTTTATCGAATTCATCTGCAAAGAAAACAAGGAAGATCGATAAGAAACCTTGCAGGTGAATTAAGAGAAAGTGTTCGTACTAAATCGAGGTATAGCAGACCTGTTGGCAAACTTCTATCTGCCCTTTTACGAAAATTAAATTCAGCCAACCGCTGGGTACAACTTGCAGCAATTATCCCTTGGAACATAATAGAAGAGAAATATGTAAACTCGTTCAAGTCATCAAGCATCGGCTAAAAGGCATACTGAGCTCACTTATCATTAAAGACGCCTTGGTTTAAGCGACCACGAGACTACCTTTCAAATCCAAGAGAATCAGTATCCGCAGTTCTTCTTAGGCTATACTGCTTTTGTAGATTAAGAACATATTCATAACTCCCTGTTGGAGCATTTTCGGTGACGTCTAGGCTTTGAGATCCTGCCTGAAGTTAACAGCTAGATTGCCCCAGCCGCACTGCAAGGCGATTGTGAATAAAAATCATCGTAACAAGAGATTACAGATGACAAGCGCGCCTCGCAGTTCACCATAGAAGTGTTGGACGCGCTCACCATTTCCAAGGATTCCCTAATTTTAGGGTAACTGTTCCTGTTTACAATTCCACCTTAAAAGGGTAATTCTATTTTTTCAAAGCTCAGATTACTTCATTATAGGAATGGCTCCTTCTGAAGTTTTTTTGAACTCCAACTTATACCACCAATTGCAACTGAATAATCAGATATAATTGTATCTTTAAGTAGAAGAGAATGCTCAATATAAGAGTTTTTACCAATTGTACAGTTATCGCCTATAATAACTGGTCCAACTATTTTAGATCCAGCCTTTAATGTTACGTTATTTCCAATCAATACTGGCTCTATAACTTCAACTTTGTCCTCGATTATAGTATTATTGCTGAAATTCATATTTGTATGTTTTGTATTTATTAAACCTAATAAAGCATCTTTATTTGCTTTTAATAATGTTTCAGGAGTTCCAATATCAATCCAATAATCGTCTGTGATATATCCATACACATCTTTATTTTCATTAATTAAACCTTTAATAATATCTGCATAGTCATATTCACAATTTGAAGGAATTAAGTTTAAAAGTTTTGAGTTCATACAATAAACACCACAGCTTACAATCGCTTTTTCATCAACAGGCAACGGAGGTTTTTCAATGAATTCTGTTATTTTACCATCTTGATCTAAGTGAGCAACGCCATATCTTCCTGCATTTTCTACTTCTTTCATTAGCACTGTCAGTTCAGATTTTTTTTCCTTATGATGTTTAACAAATTCCATTATGTCAAATTCATGGATTCCATCACCTGATAATATTAATATATCTTCTCTATTGATTAATATGTCTTTAAACGCTAATACAGCTCCTGCTGGACCACTCAGGGTTGTTTCAATTCGCCACGTAATGTTAACGCCAAATTTTTCTCCATTCCCAAAATAGTTAATTATCTCTTCTTGCAAATGATATAGATTTATGAATATTTCAGTAATTCCCACTTCTTTTAGCCTTAGTATATTGTGCTCTAATACTGGCTTATTCAAAACGGGTAACATTGGTTTTGGTAGGAAATTAGTAAACGGTGCTAATCTTCTACCAATACCCGCTGCTAATATAAGTGCTTTCATATTTAAAGTCACTCCATTTACTTAGAATAATATGATTTAACCAAAGCATGAAAAGATTTAATACATAAAACATCTAAATGTTTTTATTTGTTATAATATTAAGAATTATAAAAATATATTCAGGATCTTATATTATTTTTTTACTCTATTCCTCTTTTTATGACTTCTTTATAGACATTTATTGTTTCTTTAGCCATTCTTATAGATGAAAATTCAGATAAAGCCTTATCATATGCATTTTCAGTAAGATAAACACTTTCTTTATTATTCTCTATAAAATACTGAATTTTACTGACCAAATCAGCAACATTTTCCGACTCGAACAATAACCCGGTTTTATTATGTTCTATGATATCTACAATACCACCAACTTTTGAAGCAATAATCGGTAAACGTAGCACATTCGCTTCAACTATCGAAAGACCAAATGGCTCCTCTACACTCGGAACAATCATTAAATCTGATTTAAGCATGGATTCTTTAACATTTTCAGGAAGAACCGGACCAACGAATTTACATCTATCTTTAAGGTTTTGTTCTGAAATCATTCTTTCAATTTTATCTTTGTATTCTGGATCAATAAATGGGCCAACTATTTCTAAAGAAAATTGTATATTGCAATCCAATTTGCCTAAAGCTTCTATTAATATATGTAAACCTTTTGTAGGATAAACGCGACCAACAAAGAGGATTTTCAGGATATCCCCATTTTTATTGTTAACCCTTGTAACTGTTGTCTTCATTTTATCAATATCAATACCATGCATTACTTTAAACAACTTATTTTTATCTATCTTATATTTTAGAGCACGATTATAATAAAATGAGCTTGGAGTAATTAAACCCTCCAAATTTAGTCTTTCGAATACTAATTTTGTCCTACCTTTTCCAAATGTTTTTTCCTGCGGAGCACTTTCATGTATAGTGGCTACAAGAGGCACTTTTAAATGATCAGAAATAATTCTGCCTAAGATACTCGCTTCAATACTATTAGCATGAATTATATCAATCTCTTTTGATTCCAACTCAGTCATGTCATCCAACAATGAAAATTGCATCTCTCTCCACGTAACTGTTATTGGTGAAATTATTCGTTCAACATTTGCAGAAACCTTTAAGTATTCAATACCTGAATTATTATCTTCAGGCGGGTTTTCAGTAACACAGATAACATGACAACCACATTTAACTAGTCCAGTCATTAAATCAGATATATAACTTTCAGCCCCTCCGGGATATGGCCTTACATTAGGTGCTAAAACAAGTACTGTTTTCACTTTAGACTCCTTTTCTTATCCATTATTCTTAAAGATTCTTTATAAGAATTTATCGATCCACACTCAAAATGTTTTCCTTTTACTACCTTAGCAATCTTTTTCTCCAAAGTAATTAATCCCTGTGTTAGATCAATCTCATTCTTCATATTTTTATCAAGCTGTTCCAGTACACTGATAAATTCATTCTTTAGTACATACCGACCGATAATCCCATGAAATACTTCACTATCTGGCATAAAAGATGGTTTTTCAATGATTTCTTCTATAAAATAATGGTTACTGGATTTGTCTGTATTAATAGTAACTCCATACCTATCAATTTCATTTTTATTAATTAAATCAACCATAATTATATAACTGTTATATTTTTCCGATAATTCTATCATATCAAGGATATTAGGACTTTCTTCCTGAACATAAACATCAGGGAAAATTACTACAAAATCTTCGTCCTTAATTATTTCTTTTGCTGCCAAGATTGCTCCACCTGATCCATTTGCTTCTTCTTGAATCACAAAACTAATTTCAACTTCATTATTGAGTATCTTATTAAATAAGAAATCAGGATGAGCTTCATTAGAATTTTTTATTTCTTCGAAATATTCTTTAATTGATAACTTATCTTTTTTTATAACAATAATAATTTCGTTGATTTTTGATTTAACACACTCTACTACAGCATGATAAATTAATGGTTTATTATTGATTTCCATCATTTCTTTCGGACTTAAATGTGTCAGAGGCCTCATTCTAGTACCATTCCCTGATGAAGGTATTATTGCTTTCATATAATTTATCCTTTCACTATGACCTGAATCCAAGATGGCAGGCTACCCCATTGTAAGTTATAGGTTTATATGTAAAAATGTATATAATAACACCTTTCTAACGTCCCTCGGTACAAGTTCCTATGCAGGAATATACCTTGTTGCTAACAAAACCTGAGAGCCAGCTATTGAAATTGTTTAATTAGATGCAGGCAGTATAAGCAGAACACTTTGCCTCTATTATTAAATAAAATGCATCATGGATTCAGGTATGAACTGAATCTTAGTTAGACACCAGTTGTTATCCGGAAATAAGATTAAGAAGAGATGTAACTGTATCATCCCTCTTTTTTTCATATGGGCTAAATAATATTGCTTTCGCGCCTGCCTTTTTTGCGCTATTATAATCATTTCTAATTGAATCACCTATGTGCAAACATCTTGATATATCCACGTTTATTTGGTTAGCTGAATATTCATAAATTCTATGATCAGGTTTATGAATTCCTACAATCCAGGAATCAATTATTTTATCTACTTTCTCTACCCCTTCAAAATTATTAACAGAGCATACTTTTAATTTAAGCAATAATTTAGCAGCAGAACCATTATCAGTATTTGATACAATTACAATTTTTTTATTCTTACTTCTCAGGTATTGTAATACCTTTTTAGTTTCATGTAATTTTCTAGGTACCCACTCACTAAACAAGATAATATTTTGAAGCTCCTTTTCATTACCGCTGATTTTTTCAGGTGGGATCCCAGATTCAATCGCAAATTGATAAACAAATTTATTATTATCATCACCAGGTCCTAATCCTGCACCAATATCACATCCAGTGGGATATAGAGCCTTATCAATCTTCTCTTCTTTAAGGTCCAAATCTGGGAAAAGGTTCTGTATTCTTGTAAAGTCAGGCTTCAATAATACACCACCAGCATCTAAAAAAACTGCATCAATTTCATCTATCATATTTTCACCTTCCTTTTTCCTCACAGAACCATTGGTATGTCTTTTTTATACCCTCATTAAAACTTATAGTTGGACTCCAGCCAATTTCCTGTTTAATTTTATCAATATTCAGAGATACTCTCTGTACCTCTCCAGGTAAAATGCTACCGTATTCTAATTTTGTATTCTTATTACTTATATCAGATATAGTATTAAATACTTCTTGCACTGAAGTTTCAATGCCTGTTCCTAAATTCAACAAACCTGATCCCTTTTTTAAAGCCTTAACAAACCCTTTTGCAGCATCTGTGACGTACAAATAGTCCCGAGTTACAGAGCCATCTCCATTTATTATGCAGGTTTCATCATTAAGAATTTTATTCGTAAATATTGCAATTACACCGGATTCACTATAAGGATTCTGTCTTGGTCCATAAATATTACCCAAAGCTAAAGCACAATAGTCAAGACCAAAATGTTCTTTATATAAATCTAGATAATGTATTGCTGTTAATTTGGTCAAACCATAAAATGAACATGCTTGTAATGGTAAATCTTCTGTAATGGGTAATTGTAAATCGACTACATCACCGTAAATTGTCCCGCCACTTGTAGCAAATACAACTTTTCTGCAACCAACTTTTCTAGATGCCTCAAGAACATTAACTAAACCATATAGGTTTGATTTAACATCTAATAGGGGATTCTGCTGGGATACAGCAACACTAGGTTGAGCCGCAAGATGAATTACGTAATCCGGCTGAATTTCCATAATAAAATTAGCAATTGCATATTCACTAATGTCCGCACAAATAATCTTTTTAATTCCTTTAAATGCCTTGATATTTTCCATCTCACCTGTTGAAAAATCATCCGCCACAAAAACTTCATAATTTTCTTTTAACAACTCTGAAACTACGTGTGAACCAATGAAACCTGCACCACCAGTAACTAATACTTTCAAATTCAACACCCCTTTATAAATCCAATCGTTTCTAGTGTTCCTATTAGATCTTCATACCCTCTTGAAACTTGAAATTGATCAAATATTTCAATGGGTTCTGAAGCTATTATTGAAGAGAGAATAATTGCTGCCGATCCTCTTATATCAGGACATTTCTTTGTAACACCGCCTGGTAAATACCTCCTATAATCTCCCTCAATTTCTGCGATGGCAACTGGTCGATTATTAATAGTTGAATTTAACAATTTTACGTTATCGAAATTTTCCTCATTAAAATAATATTCAATAAATTGAAATCTTTTTAAAAACACATCGTCAGTTATTTTGCTTTTACCACTGCTTTTCGTTGAGAGTATGAGCAAAGCAAAAGTTACCCAATCACTACTAAACTTAGGTTCAGAACCTGCATCTAAAGAAACAGCTTTAAGTGGTATGTTTTGATTTTTCCAACTCACCTCAATACTTGTTCCATTATCAATTACCTCTAGATTTAGCTTCCTCATAAAATTCACGAATTCTGGAATGCGAATATCAGTTTTAGAATATATCTTAAATTTAACTTCAGCTAAAATTGCTGCAGTTAATATAGTCACAGCATATACCCTATCAGAAGTGCATTCATGAAAAACTTGATTTATACTTATCGCGTTGCTAATTTGTATGTTTGGTAAATCTCCAATAACAGAAATTCCTAATTTTTTCATGCAGGAAATTTGATCAAAACATGATGGTTCTACAGAACAGTTATACAGTTCGCTTTTTCCAGGTACCAGACTGGAACATGCTAATGCTATGACAGTTCCTGTCATTGTAGGATATTGAAATTTTATTTTAGTAGCTTTCTTTTCTCTCCAAGAAAGTATTATTTTATTGTTTGTTTCACTATAGTCAACTCCAAAATCACGTAAAATTGAGTAATACCAATCCGTAGGTCTTCTACCAATATCGCAACCTGTAGGCACTCCCATAATAACCACTTTCTCCGCTCGATTTAATAAAGCAGGGAATAAGCAAAATATATTTCGTGATTGTGATAGCTGATCGTTACTTATCACTACTTCCTTTGGAAAAAGAGGACCTTTCAAATCTAATGTATATTCATCTATGTTAAAATTTACTGTTTCAAAAATATTTTTTAAAACTTCAAAAATCACTTTTGAATCGATTATATTGGGGACATTTTCAAAAAAACATTCTTCGGCTAACGCTCCGCATGCTATCGAATGCGCAAAAGAATGCTTTCCACCAGGTAATTCGAAACTATGTCCATTTATATCACTTGTCTTAGATAATTTCATAATCATATACACGCTTCCAAGAGATATTTTGCTTTAAAATAGCCATTTTCAGCTACTATGTCTATTAAGTATTTTTCAATTGGGAATCTTGCTAATTTTTCGAGATTTTTGTTTCTCATTTCACTAGTAAACTCGTCATTAGCACCGAATACATTTTTCATATTTTGATTTTTTCCGTAATTATAACCAGCGCCTTTTGAAAGAGATAATTTTTTGCGATCACTAAATCCTTCTGGGAGTAATAATTCCCCTATATCCCTTAAAGGTATTTTATTCCTTGTTTCTGATACACAATCATTGTAGAAATAATTTAATGAAAATGAAACAAGCCTTCTATCTAAAAAGGGAACTCGACATTCTAAACCATAAGCCATAGACATCCTATCCAGTCGACGACAGTTGGTTCTATGTAAATCAAGTATTCTTCTTTCTCTTTCTTTCTCTTTTTTGTTTGCGTCTAGAATATTGAAATCTTCATAACCAAAGAATAATTCATCAGCACCTTCCCCTGTTAATATTACTTTATGTCCATCTTCACGGATTTTTTTAAACAGAACATCCATAGGTGCTGAATGATTAATAACCTGCCACTCCCAGGTTTCAACTATTTCTACAATTTTGGGTATTTTATTCCGTAATACATCACTACTATCTGCATTAACTTCAACTAGTGGTATATTTAACTCGTTGCACAGCTTTCTTGCATAAGGGAGATCTGGTGATTCATCAGTGCAAAGAGTATATGCAGTAATATTATCATGTACTTTTTTAGCAAGTGATAAAATAATAGAACTATCCAATCCTCCTGAAAGCAAAACAGCGTAGGGTTCTTGAGGGACTCGTATTTCAACAGCACTGATTAATATATCCATTAAATTATCATTGTTTGAACTGGCATTTAAGTTCCACCATTTTTTTGATATAATTTTTCGCTTGTCTAAGGAGTATCTGTTTATTGTACCAGGTAAAACTGTAAATATTTCTTCACAAGTGATATTTTTAAAACCCTTAATCTCACTTGATAATAATAATTTCCCATCAACTATTGTATAGTACAAAGGTTTTATACCCAAATGATCTCTTACAAAAACAATTTCATTAGATTCCATATCCAAATAAATAAAGGCACCCTCCCAGTTTATCTCTTGGAGAACAAAATCCACTCCATATTTTTCAATAAACTCCACCAAAAAATGGGTATCTCCACTTTTTAATTTAATCAACCAGTCAAGGTTATATTTGATACATAATTCCTCAAAATTGAATATTTGAGCATTCATTACCAAAGCAATATTTTCACTTGAAGATACAGCAGGCTGCCTGTTAGCACCAGGATAAACAATTGGTAGTCTATTTGTACCGAGACATGTTCCAAAACCACTAAAAAGATCTATCTCCGCAAGCGTTCCAGGTCGTCCACGATGTTCAACTTGTTTCAATATTTGTTTTAACATATCAACATTAACAGTAAAATCAATATCAACTACTCCAGCAATACCACACATAAAAAACCTCCAATTTATTCGCATTTATGCGGTTTGTTATTATTTAGCTTACGCTTTAATAGATGTAGGAATATAGACTGAAAATCTTCTGCTATTCCATAATCTTTATCTCCAAAGATTATAGTTTCATCAGAAATATCGCATAAGGTCGATTTTTCTGAAACTATCGAGACAACATTCATAGAATGCTCCTTGGCTTTCCGAGCGGCATTAACTAAATTTTTAGACTCACCACTTACACTTAACAACAGCAAAACATCACCTTTATTTCCGTACTCCAACTGTCTTGAAAAAACATTTTCATAACCATAGTCATTAGCAATAGCAGTTATTCTTACTATTGAATCGCAAAGAGAAACAACACTCGGTTTCTCTTGCATTTTATTAATTAATAACTCATTAGAAAGATCAGCATAAAAGTGATTTGCCATGGCTGCACTACCACCGTTACCTGCAACATATAGTGTTTTACCTTCTTTGAATGCTTCATATATTAATAGACATACTAGCTCAATATCATTAATTGGAGCTAAATCTACTTGATTGACCAAATCAGTAAAATAAGTCATAGAGTTTAACATTACATTTTGCTTCATTTAAATCAACCTCGTTATCTATAATTGAACAGGCATATTGATTAAGCAATAAATCCAAAATTTATATAATTTCAAACTTAATCACTCAACATTTGCGCCACACCCGTTACCTTCTCTGGGAACAAGGAGAGATGTTCTATTAAGTTATGCTACTATTTTCATCATCTTATGAAGAAAGTAGTATTAATAAGTAACTTTTGCTTTTTAATAGTGTGCTCTAACAACAATTTAAACACTTCTACTTCTTTTGTCTTTAATACATAATCCAATTCAATAGACATGCCCTCTCTCAATTATATCCATTCCTTTTTTACTCATTTACTACAAGGCTATAAAAAAAGGAATGGATCATATGTACTAAATTATTAAAATCTAACTGACTACTCATATTATGATTAAATTGAAAGTCATCTTCTAAACAAAGCTTATTATTACTTAACTTCATTTTAGAAACTGATATCTTTTCGCTCTCATCCATACTTACTTGCAATGCGATAGAATCATCATCTGTTAGTAAGCGTTTTAAGCGATATTTATCAATAGGCCTCTCAGAAGAAAGTCTTACTACCGTCGATATTCCATTTTTAAGTAAAGATTCTATTTCATGGAACATCGCGATTAATGTAATATTCAAATCATCCTCATTAGTAACTTGATTGCCAATTAGGTAATCTTCATCAGTTACATATTGAAAATCTATATTTTCCGCTAATTCCTTACATACTAATTCTGATATACCTCGTAATACAATTAGTTTCGCTTTTTGTGGCTTACTATGATTTGAATAAATTTCTTGTATTGCATAAAACAGGTCATGTGGATACACACACTTATTTAAGAAATTAGTCTTTGGACCAGTAACCATATATGGGACAAAACATCGATTATGTGACCCTACTTTTTTTTGATCACCAGAAGGCTGTAAACGAAAACTTGGCGAATCAGTAAAATTTGGTGTGAAATTTTTTAAGGCTCTTAGCCCTTTCGCTCCATTTCCTTCTTGATAAACTGCTGTATCGAATCTTTTTATCCCTGGGCCATTTCCCCATTGAATTCCTTCTCGAAAAGCATTAAATGGAACCTTATTTTCTTCAAAATAAGTAATGCCACCAGTTCCATGGTCACTAGTTAATATTATCGTATAGTCATCAGAGTTTTCCTTTTCAAGAATATGATGTATCAATCTATTTACTTCTAACAACTCACCTATTGCGTAATATGCATTGTTATTGTGAGCCGCATGGTCCACTCTTCCTGACTCAATTAAACAAAACCAAGGATCTCTACTTTCATCTAAATTCTTAATAACCTGTATACCCAATTCACTCAACCGTGGCTCCGGGGCTTTGGTCGCTGAACGTTCAGAATGAAATCTAAAGACTCCATGATGTAATAGCCATAGATTTCTATATGACCAATCTATTTTAATATTTTCACTATATTGATCCTCAAATAACAACTTATACTCGGGGCGATTTGTAAGTTCCTGAATTATATTTCTTCCATCATTACGCACTCCTCTTTGCATTGTTACTGGATCAAAAGTATTTTTATCAAAAAAGGCACGACGACCACCACCTACCAATAAATCCCATGGAGCCTTATCTAAAACTGCTGCTATATTAGTCTCCATTTCAGTATTATTTGTAAACGATAAATCTGTCTTTTCTTTATAATTTTGATACTCATCAGGCCACAGAAACATTCCAATAGTACTATCAGTTAAAGGACAATTTGTAACAGCCGCTACTTTTACACCCTGCTCCTTTAATCTACAGAATAAATTTTGATTGAGATTATTTCTTTTGGTAAATACATGCGGATACGTTCCAACGCTAAACATAGTAGCCACATCGGCTGAAGATATTTTCACTTGACGATTTGATGCCGGATCAAGAAATGATTTATGAGCAAACCGCTCCCAAATATCAAAATATTCAATACTTTCCGGATAAAAATCTCGTAATCCCGTTCTCTTTAATATTGAAAGATCAACGGATTGAGGCAACTTCATGAGTTCAAATGACATTCCATCAACCAAAATCATTATAATTTTTTTTTGTTTCATTGAAGCCACCTTCCTGATATATAACTATTACTTAATATCTTTCATGTTACTTACTTATTAAGTTAACATACTACCTTTGTATCCAATCAATTGTATTTATGACTATATAATCTACCTCTGTAGCTGTATAATGTTTCCCTCGCTTATCTTTCATAGTAATGCCTATAAAATGTCCAAATTGATTATAATCTCTTTCTAGATCCTGCGAAATTAGTAATGTATCTTGAAGATTACTATTATTTAAAATCTCTTTATTAAATGTCTTTATTTGTTCTAGAATTGAATACGAAATTCTTTCAGCAAATGGTACCCACCCCATTTTAGCTATCCATTCCTTCACATCTTCAATTTTCTTTGATTCCAATCTATTCATTAACTCCCTAAACTCAATATCCCCCATATCACGCCATTGGAGTTCAATATCTTTAGGAAAATTAGGTGTTATTAAAAGGAGAGGATCACCAATAAAAACTATATTCCCAAAATCCATTTCCCTTTTTAATGATAAAGCAACTAAAGCACCTGCACCTTTTGCTACAATATGAATTTTTTTGGGATTATAATTGGACTTTATATATGTAATAACCTGTAGGGCATCTTTTGTCATGGATTTTAAGTTTACTTCATTAAAGTCTCCTTCACTATCACCACTACCAGAATAATCAAACATTATACTATTTACTGATTTTAGTTTTTTCCCAATCGTAGAAAAAAGATAACTCCTTTCATCTTTGGAGCAGCCATATCCAGGTAGAAAAATACAAAACTCAGAATAATCCTTATCATCTTTTAATCTTAATACAGACATCAAACGATGTTTTTCACTTAAGATATAAGTTTGAATTACTTCCATATATTATTCATCTCCTTTTAAAAATTGGAGGAAGAATTGCAAAATCTGTTGAAATAATTCATCTATCCATTTTTCAGAGCTATACAAGTGATCTGCATGTTGAATATTGTGCACCAATAAATTAGAATTTATAAGTTTCTTAAACTCTCTTTTAGATGTACGTACATATGGATCACCTTCTCCAAAAATACTTAAAATCGGCAATCTGGAAACCGCTTTCATTATTGAATCTATATAATACAGACCTTCATTTCCAAAATATCTCGGATGGAGCCACACACCATTATCATCACTAGGCATTATTTTTCCATATAATTTACTTCTTTTTAGAACCATATCCAATTTTGATGTATTTTGATTACTAATTTTCCAATCACTATTAAAGAATTGTGGGCTTACAATAGCTAAAGCATTTACATTATCAATCTGTGAGCAAACATCTAATACCACTCGACAACCGTCTGAAATTCCGATTAAGCCCAGTTTTGTAAAATGAAACTGTTTATAAAGTTGATTAATAATTTCTTTAACCTGATCTACCCGATCATTTAAAGTCCATTCATGAAAGTACCCGTCGCTAACTCCAGACCCCAAAAAATCAAAACGAAAAGACATAATACCTAAACGAGCAAATTCCCGTGCTAACTTAACTGTTATCCGATTATCCTCTACACGATTGCCATTATAACCATGACAAAAAATCACACATGGAATATCCGTCTTATTCTTAACATTAGATGGTTCGGTAACAATCCCCAATATCTTATTTGAAAAATATTTTATAATTAGACCAGACTCTTTAAATTCCAATATCTTTTATCCTCCCTCATTTATAATGGAGATATTTTATTTGCAAGAGAGGTACTTACTCCATTAATCCATAAAGCCTCAGCGTTACCATATTTCTTCTCGAAGTCTTGTAGACTGATTTTCCCTTCAGCTAAATCACCATAGTTAGTAATTGATGAGTTGTTATTATATTTTAAAGATAAATACTCCCTACTAGCCTTAATTCCAATGTCATAGAAATTTGCAGGCCTTGGATGATTAAGATGATAATTTATCGCTCTTGGTTCATGTGCAAACTGATAACCTTGAGAATATAAACGATAACCTAATTCTATATTTTCAAATCCCCATGATTTAAACTCTTCATCAAATCCATGTAGTTCTATAAGACGACGAGAAACTGACATATTCCCACTAAATGTTGAAACCCAAGGAATACCAGAATCAGTATTTCCATCTTTTGAATATATATTGAGAACTAATTTAGTATACGAAGACAACCTACCTAATCTAGATTTATTTCCATTAACAATCTCCCAAATTAATGTATTTCTTTCAAGAATAGAATTCAAATAGATTTCCTTTGGCATACCAATTATAATGTCAAACCCTGCTAAGTATTTATTAACATGGCTATCTACAAAATTTTTATTAGGTATGCGATCTGCATCACAAAATATAACAATTTCACCGTCTCCCGCTTGTACACCTGCATTTCTAGATTTGGATCTACCTGATTTTTCTAAATTAATAATACATAAATTCCATCCTTTTTCTATAAATAGTTGTGCTTTCTCTAAAATTAAACTATCTATATCCTCATCTGAACCATCATTTACTACAAAGACCGATAAATCATTTTTAGTTTCTTGATTTAGAAAACCAGCAAGTACATAAGCAAGAGATGAACGTTGATTATAAACAGGGATTACAATATCGACTTTCATAGTATTTCACCTCATTGTTAATTAATTTGTTATTTACGTATTCCTTCAATTAATTCATCTATTTTAGATATCGATTCAAATTTTTCCGCAAGAAGATATTCATCAGATATTTCTATATCAAATTCTTGCTCTAATTCAACTACAAGTTCAATAAACTTAAGAGAATCAATATGTAGTTCATCTAAAATTGAGTCTTTTAACCTTAATTCATTAATTTTCTTATTTCCTTCTTCTTCAAAAGCCTTTAATACACTTCGAATTCTCTGTTCATTTGTCATAACTTAACACCCCTAATTTTTTTCTAATTAATTTTCCTGTTTCTGATCTTTTAACTTTTTCTACAATATTTATCTTGGAAGGCACTTTATATGATGAAAGGTCCTGTCGACATATTTTTTTTATAACATCACAATCCAATTTAGATTTTTCTTCCAACTCACAATCTATAGCTACATTCTCACCATATAAATTATCCTTTATCCCATATGCTACTACATCCTTTACCCCAGGGATTGACATTATAAATTCTTCAACTTCTTCTGAATAGACAGTAAATCCACCAACAATTATTTTATTCGAGTCACGTCCAATAACTGTTAAATTATCACCCTTAATAAATCCTATATCTCCAGTCCTAAGCCACCCTTTACTTAATACCTCAGCTGTAGCTAATTTATTTAAATAATAGCCCTTGAAAATTGCTGGACTACTGACCATTATTTCACCAGCTTCACCTTCTTTACAATTTTCACCATCTTCCCTAGCAATTTTAATCTTTACTCCTCTTAGAGGAGTACCAGAAGTACCAAAATCGCTTTTTACTCCAGGACGACAGCAAGTAACCCTAGGACCAGCCTCTGTTAAACCATAGGCTCTTAATACTTCGGTATTTGGCATCTTTAGAGCTAATTGCTGTATATCTTTGTTAGTAATCGGACCGCCTGCACAAATAATATACCTTAGACTCTCAATATTCTTACAGAAAGGTCTATTTATTAACAATTGCAATTGGGTGGCTACCAAACCCGTAGTATTTACGTTGAAACTCTCAACAACTTGATAAAAATCGCCTACTGTAAATGGGGACGAAAGAAAAATAATTTGTCCTCCAATCAATAATTGCGACAAAAATTGAGTTGTATGACCAAAACTAGAAGTTACTGGTGTGGTTATTAAAGCTATATTATCCGATGTTATATTTAAATGTAAATTATGTGCCATTGCATTTTCATATAGTGCTTCATGAGATAATTTTATAATCTTAGGTATAGAAGTTGAGCCTGAAGTCTGAAGTAAAATTGGGATTTCTTTATAAGTCATTTTTTGTCCAGATTTTGAGTAATTCCAATCTATTTCTTTAATATTTTCTATTGAAACAAATTTATTAGACTCATTTAAAAAATCTGGTCGATCAGTTAATATAAAATCACATCTAGCTTTAGAAATTAACTGCTCCACCTCATACTTTGTAGCATTATTTGAAATTAAAACAACTGTACTTTCACTCATTAAAACCGCTAAGTATGACTTTGAAAAACTTAGAGGGTCCTTAAAACAAATCCCAATATGTTTCTGTGTCCCGATATATCTTGTTATTTTTTGTGCAGAATTAAGTAATTCTCCATACGTCAACTCCGACTTTTTACTTACAATAGCTACTTTAGCTTCAAATTCTATACAAGATTCAACTAGATAGTCTTTTATATGTTTCATTAACAATTCCTCCTAAAAAATGTTTCATTGTTAACTAAACTAGATAAAAAATTTGTTCTGATGTATTTTCATTATATTTTCAACTCAAATACACATAGTTAATTTTATTAATATAACTAAAGATATATAGTATTACTTTTTAAAAACACTTTATACTAACCTCCTTTCCAAATTACTTTTACATTTCACATAAAC
>NZ_QPET01000016.1:0-199291 GCF_008368855.1 Bacillus sp. TE8-1
TTATAGCATTTTTGAATGTGCATAACATTTAATTTATGAAGTGCAATTATTCCTATACTAGGTATAACATGGTGGGTTATATTGCTATTATAAGAAACATAGGTATTCTTTTCTATAATGACCCTTTTAATTTCTAACCACTGAACCATATAGTCTTTTAAACTAAGCTTAGTAGGTTCCACAAAAGCCCCTTCATATCTTTTTCGGCTTCTTTTTCCTATCTCTGGATCACGACCAATATTAATAAAGATACGGTACTTATTTCCTCTTTTTCGAATATGTCCTTCCGCTTAAAACACTCCTTCATTTTATTTTGAGCAATGGTGTATAAGTCTTGTTGTAATTTTACTGCTATGAAAATTATATTGTTGTACATATGAGAGATGGATATATTTTATCATATTTAGATTGTTATTAAGGAATAAAAAAAGAGCCATAAGGCCTCTTTTTTGCTGTGTTCATGGAAATAAAATTGAAAACGTTTGATAAATAGCTGCAAAAGTACAACATGTGTTTGCTAAAACACTAGCTAACCATCTTGGAGCATGAGTTTTTAACAGTAAGATATAAACTAATCCAAAAGTAACCAAGCGGAGGTTTGTTGATTCTTATTAGGATTAATTTGTTTTTTTGAGATTGATTGTTGTGGTGTTAAATTTGGGACACTCCCCATTTTAAAGCCTCCATTACTTATGTATAGAATTTAAATTTTTTAAAAGTATTATATATGCTAAATAGATAATTTTAAACCTATCTGGATAAAGAGAGGTTTTATAAAATTCAAATAAAATTCTTATTTGAACAGAAAAAAAGCGTCCGGGAAAGCGCTCTTTGACTAAGACTCAGATTAAGTGAAAATGTAGCAGTAATTTATTTTATATATGTTTCTAGCATATGTGCAAATTTCAAATGATATAGTTATTTTACTATAGAAAAATAAGTGACTTGGTAATTGTGTCAGCCGAGTCACCCAGTACTATCAATCCAGATAATATTCTTTTTTATATGTAGTTATAGCGAGTTCTTAGGGGCTAACTCAAAACCGCAGTTAAAGAACAAAGAAAATTATTTTAGAGAGAACTAGATTTTATTATGTTAACGCTACAACAGCAAGAGTTAAGCCCAACGTATTTAATGTATTAGAATATGGTCCTACATTAACAGTAAGAGTACTTGTTATACCTGAAGGTGTAGTGAAAATAGCGGGTGCTGATACAGAAGTGAATCCTGCAGTATATCCCAGAGAAGTACCAGAGCCAATGATTGGATTATTATTAAGGTACATAGTGATACCTGCCGAATTACCTCCTGGTTGAATGATAACTTGCACTTCATAGATTGCCAAATAGGTTCTTCCACCTTCAAGTAAAACAGTTGTTGGTGGTGTGAATGAGATTGCCGTACCATTAGAATTTACCACGGTATCTAGTGGAATCGCAGAATTTACAGAGACTATTGATGGGGTAGTTTGAACAACATTTAAACTGTTAGCCGTGGGGGATGGACAAGTGCAAGGTTTGTGAATGTTTGAGTTATTATCATTTTGGTAATTCACAAATAATCAAGCTCCTTTGCGTAAGATAATTTTTTATCCTATATAAAACGTAGCTTTTTTGTATCTAAATTATTTTTAATAAGTCTTTAAAGATAAGTCGAATATTGGTGGTCAGTCAACTCTTAAAGGCATTTGATACTCTGTGACTTCAAAGTGTATCTGATAAATATATATGAATGTTTTTTAAGGACATTACTGTAAGTTAGGAAACATAATAAGATAGTTATTTGGGCATAAAAAAGAGCACAATATATGTGCTCTTGGATAAGAAAGGTAGATTTCTATGAGTGAATGCCTCCATACAATAACATATGCTTGTCCAGTTAAAAGGTGAATAGATAAAAGAACCCGTTTGTTATAAACGGATTCTTTCCACAAGGTTTGCAAGAAATTCAAGGTAACTAGACCGGAGCACTTATTGAATTTCTTGTGATAATACTGTATGCAAATGAATTAATAAGGTTAAAGAAATTTTAAAAAAATCCTTATTTAACAACAAATAAAAAAGAGCGCTAATCAGGAACACTCTTTATACCTCATTATAACGAAAGTGACGAACTCATATCATACAGAAAGGTAGTATTAAAGTATGTAAAAGTATGAAATTGGTGAATGGGTTCAAACAAACTCTTTATTTAAATGAAGAAGCTCTAGAGTTAGGGCCCTAAGGCTTCTTGTGTTGGTATATCTCACACGATTTTATAAAAAGAATAGAATGTACTGAAGATAACACATGAATGTTTCATAAATGTATCAAAAAAGTGAACAAAATCGTTATTTTAATTAGTTCAGCCCCTTGAAGGGCGCTCCAAGGGGCTAAGATTCGAGAACTTGTAAACTCTTGTTTAATTACATGAAAACTCCCTAAGGAGAATCTATGATATTTTAACACTCAACTAACTATTTTGACAAATATATATTGATAAAAGAAGCCCCGATTGTCGACGGGGCTTCTAAGGGTAAGTGCCAAGTAATGATGTACTCGACTAATTAACCATATCATGAATTTTTCCGGTAAAAATACTGGTAAATTTGCCTAATTTTATGGTCGTTAATTTGAACAAAAACACTATTTTAATAAGAGTTGGTTCTCACTCAAAAGCAAGGGTTGCATAGGGAGTTCCAAAATGTTCTTTTTAGATGTATTAATGGTTAGGGAAACATAAATCTGGGAATAAAACTTGATATTCTGGGATTAATCGAAGGTCAACAGTTGTACTTGCAAAGAATTTATATTTTGTTTCTAATTCAGCTAGTGTAACTAGGTGATGCGTACCTAAGCCCTTCTGTATGCTATGTTTAGAAAGGGTTGGACCAATTTGTAATTTTCGATTTTTCATAGCTATGTTCCATGGACTGTAAAAGAATTTTAAAACGAAAGCAGGGCACATGTAAACGATAAAGGAATGATTTGACCAATGCCTTCCGGCTATATAGTTACCATGCGAATAATTGTGGATTAGTCTACCTCCGTAGTAAGGGGCAGGTGGAGTAGGGTGGAGTATTCTCCCATGATAACGCTGTTTGACAAGGGGAATTCCGTATCTCGGATTGGAATAACCATGAGTAGGGTCATCTACCATCAGAATAGTCCTAATAGCATACATGTTTTTCCTTAAAGTGATAAGAGATGAGAAAAAGGCTTCCTTATCAAAACAGCAAAGAAATTCAGTGGTATTTAAAACCATTTTCCACCCCTTAATTTCTTTTTCTATTTCCATTATCTCTTTATCAACTAATATAGCATCAAACTCTAATACTTTTGAATCTCGGATTTCCCAATGAGGCGCAAATAATTTACATATTTCTACTGAGCGATCAGTAGATCCTCGATTAATAAGAATACCGTGATCAAATAGTTTTGTATGGTGCATTAGCCACCATGGGAGTAGATACTCTTCATTGTAGAAATGGGAAATTAAAGTTGTCTTAATAAAAACCCCTCCTTATAAACATGGATAAAATAATTCTTGCTCTAGTATAATGCTTATCCTAGTAAATACATATGTTTTGAGTATATTTGAGCAAAATGTTTATTTACAAATAAAAAGAGCACTTTGGGAGGAAGGTGCTTTATAATCAAATCTTTTTTTGAAAAAAGGGTTCATATCATATTGTATGTATGTTTCTTAGATAGGTGTGGTTTTATACAAAAATCTGTATTTCATAACAAGAAAAAAAGAGTACATGTTTATATGTGCTCTGAGATAATCTTTTTAATATCTATTCAAGTGTTTCATTAGCATAAGTTGTATCAAATTTATCAATCAGTTTAAATAATGTCTCTAAAAGAATTGTAGATAAAATCGCAAAGATTAACACGGCATGTGGTGTTAATTGCACTGCTGTGAAATTAAGTTTTACTAGCCAAAAATATCCGACATACATTGGCAGGAAGGTACTAACAATTGAAATTGTAAACCCTAAGAAACCTAATTCTTTTAGCTTTGCTTCAGATAGTTTGAATACGCGTAGTACGAAAGAGAAGATGATCCCAACTATGAAAAATCCAATACATAATGTCAATAATGACATTAAACGTAGGTATTCAATTTCATTAGGCATTAATTGTTTCATTCCAATAATAATAACTGAAGAGACCAAGATAGGTATTAATAGTGGTGATAACACTAGGGAATTTGCCAATAGTCTATTGATTTTGTTTGTTTCATTGTTGTTTTGATTATTCATAAAGCCTCCAAAAATAAATTTCAAATAAATATCCTAGTGGATTTTAATACAAAAGTATTAGTAAATTCAAATTCAAAAAAAGGTGAATTTAAATAAAAAAGCTATTTTAATAGGGAGCAAGTTTAAAAGGCCCTGATTGACACAGGACCTTTTAAAAGGGAATAACATTTGACATGTTAAAAATTATGACTGAAAGTTACTTTCATATTACCATTATTGGGATTTTAATTCCAATAATGGTTGTTGAGAAATAAAAATCTTCTTTTGCACAACAAAGCAGCCAGCTCTAATTAGCTAACTACTTGTTGTACAAAAGAAATTAGGCCCTACAAGTTTGGATATGTAACTTTAAGTTACAGTTATAGTATGCACAAAACTCAACATGTTATGTGGGTGCAACTTAATAATAATTTCATTTTGTAGAAATAAGGAAATTAAAAAAGAGCACCATGCATCAGTGCACTTTCAGATAGGAGGTAACTCTTATGAGCGTAACGAGTAGGTATGAAGTATGTGGCTTGAAAAAGAAATAAGAACAAAATTTTATTATTTGCTCAATACAAAAGAGCAGTTAACAAGCGCTAACTGCTCATCCCTCAGAGAAAGGGAAAGAACATTACAGAGGTCACTGCGAATTCAAGCTGTATGAGCTCATTTATAGTATGGGACATAATTTGAAACTTTATTCGGGTAAACTAAAAAAAGGCAGCTGCAAGAGCTAACTGCCCTAGTGAATAAGAATAACGAAATGGTCATTCGTACTCAACCTTGGTGTAGTTATATTATTAACACTTTTTAGAAATTTATTCAATAAAAGAGCAGTTAGCCCAGCCTAACTGCTCCATACAGAGGTAAAAAATCTAGATGCATAGATATTATATGCCAAATTATTTATTTTATTCGAGACGGATTAAAGAATTTGTCCTTATTAGGGAAATATAGTTAAAGAATTTCTTTAAGAAACAGAAGCAGTAACTAAATAAAAGAGTAGCTAATAAAAACTAGTTGCTAAGCCCTCGGGTATTAAGGGAAATCAGAAACTGTATTTACATTATTAACGGAATAGTGGGTTTTATTCAGGGGGGGCAGAAATAGTATATATACAAACTGTAGACTGAATTAAATAAAAAATAACAGAGTTGCAGCGTAGCAAGATAAAACTGAAATGATAGAAAACATGGTTTTAAGTTTTCGGCGTTCTTTTTCATCTTCCGTGGCAAACAAAATATATTTTCGTATTCCAAATACGAATAGTCAATTGCCAAAGGTTAATCCGAACATGCTAACAAAGAAATGAAGATTAGGGAATGAAGTAGAGGTAGTAGCGGATAAAAGTACAGTTTTAATAGATAAATAAGAAAATGTTGTTAAAAGAGAACAATACATGATAGCGATAATCGATTTTTTCATAATATTTTCTTTTATAAAAAATAGTTAATTTATGTAAAAGAAAATATTATATCATGAAGCACGTTTATTGTATGTAATGGAGACAACTGAACAAAATAATCCTTTTGAAGTTAAATAGGTACCATTCACATTCAATCAGTTTTTTGAATGTAATAAGGTATTAAATTAATGAAAACACCCAAAAATGGAGAGTAAAAGTGTTTCGTAAGAAGGAGTGAGAGGATTGAATAATTTAAAGAAGAAGAAATTAAAAAAAGCAATTTCTCGTCGCACAAAAGCTATACAAAAATATGAGAAAGAAAGATTAGATAAAGCATGGATGAATCTTTTCATACAGTCAATTATCACAAAATAAATACAGTCAGGCTAGAAAACTAAAGGAAACCAATTCATTAAAGCAGCAAGTAAGGCTGTTTTAGGAATAGGTGGTCTTTTTATTTTGAAAAGGGAGATGGAGAAATGAAGGCGTTAAAGGATCAGTTACGTGAATGGAAAAAGAAATCTAAGTAAGGAAAGAAGAAAAAACGAAAAGAGAAATTTAGCACTTGTGAAATTGAGGATTTAATGGGGATGCATAGACCTTGTTATGAACTAAGACGTGGGGCATTAAGACAAAAGTAATTAAAACATAAAAAGGAGTGGTCTTACATGACTAAACAATTATCTTTCTTACCAAAAATTGATAGAACAGCGACACAAGAAGAATTAGAAGGTGTGTTGGAAAGCATACGTATACATAGGAAACTTGGGATGATGCGTAAGGAAATGAAAGTCACTCCTTCTTATGAAATACGTGAGCACGGTCCTACACATGCAGTTGGAAAACCATTAGAAGATGTTGCTATAGCAAATATTCAACAGAGCAAACGAGAAGAGTGGCTTGAAAGAAATGTCGTATTGATCAGTTTCTAAATCGATTAGGGAACGGACGTGCAGGAAGCATTCAAAGAGATATTATTTAGAAACGTTATTTAGAAGAAGAGGACGTATGTGATTATATGGTTTATAACGAAATAGGGATGTCAAAGCATACGGTTTCCTCTTTTCATTGCTACCGATAATGAGACGTTATGTTAACTGGGTTTGAATATTGTATACAGGCTAAAAACAGAGAAAGCTACCTGTCGTGTAGGTTGTTTTTTCTGTTTTTTTGATGATAGTTGTTAACTGATGTCTCACATTTCAAAAAACAACTTTTTTGTTTGCTTGTCCACACCATTTCACCTCTTTATGAATTATATAGTATTAAAGGAGGTGAAAAGAATGAATGAAGATATTATTTCAATTGGGGCAAATTGTATAGTGAGAATTAGAAACAGATTCTTTCTTCTAGTAGAAATTGAAGTGGAAGTTGGAAATGTAGCTATAGAGGAATTTGTTTTTATTCGAATATCTGAGCAAGAAGCTAGAACATTGTTAGCAGGGGGTATTCAACGTTGTACTATTTCTAATTGTATTCCTAGGTCTCATGATGATTTAGAAGTAGAATTCATTTGTGTTTTAATCGTGGGTGGGGAAGCATTTGCGGTTTTTGATGTAGAAGACGATGTTGATGAAGCTGTACTTGTTCCAATTTCATTAAGAGAAGCCGAGCGTTTAATCTGTAGAGGAGCAAGACGATGTACAGTTATCAATAGATAAGAGTAAAGCTTTTGGGAGCTAAAGAGGTTTCATTTTGTGTGGCTTCTTTTAAGAATAATTATGTAAATATGAATATCCTCCAGAGTACTTAACTGGAGGATATTTTTGTAGACTTCTAGATGTATTAACTACCAATAATCGATAATTATGTAAATAAGCTGTCCATATGGGCAGCTTATTTTATTTTTCCGCATAGCGTAGGTTATTTTGCAAAATGCTGGTGGTATCCCTATACAGTTACTCATAATTTTCGTACTGTGTAACATGAGTGATGGACTCTTTTTTTACTGTCTACCTATAGAGGATAATACCATAGGGCCTCTTTTTTACTGTGTTCATGGAAAAAAATTAAAAGCGTTTGATAAATAGCTGCAATAGTACATGTGGTTTCTAAAACACTAGCTAACCATCTTGGAGCATGTGCTTTTAACATTAAGACATAAACTAATCCAAAAGTAACCAAGCAGAGGTTTCTCTCCTTGTAATAGATCAAGCCGACCAGGATTTAATTAAAAATCGTCCTATAGGATTAGGGATTTGCTAAATAGGAAGAGGAAAAATCATTTTACAATTTAATCCTTGCTTTACAACTTGAAATTGGAGAGCTTGCAAATGAAACAAGTTGCTTTAAGCATTGGAGTAATAAAGGTCCTAGTGAAAAAGAAGTCATTTTAATGGAATATGTAGATGGATTCCATTTTATAGCTTCATTAGGGAACCGCATTGGATTCAATCATAATGAATATAACCTGAAATTATTAGAACATAATGCAAACATTTATACCGCAAGTACGTTAGTCAATTAATTTAACAATGTATATGTACCTGTGTCGGAATTTCGTGCAACTCAAGATACTGAGCTTTATGAAGAATAGTTGTACTCGTTCTTAGGTTTAGGTAAGAAATTAGAATAGTAAATTTAGATGTTAAACAAGGTGAAATGGACAAGTGAGGAATTTAGCAATGAAATTTTATAAAAGCGTTATTTTAAAATTAAAGAGTATCTTGGAAGAAAGGCGCTTGATGACCAAGGAGTGTAGTGAAAATGATACTCAATGAAAATAATGAGATGATCAAGAGTATTGTATGTATATTTCTAATGTATGTGAAGTCTTTATATACATTCAAAAAGAGCACGCATATAAGCGTGCTCTTGGACAAGAAAGGTAGATTTCTATGAGTGGATGACTCCATACAATAATATATGCTTGTCCAGTTAAAAGGTGAAATGTTTTAATAAAATAGTTATTTGATAGAATTTTGATAAAAAGCGATGATCATTAACTCACTCCTTAATTCATGACAATCGCTTATGTATTGAAAAGTTATTCAGCTATTTGAAATATAGTTTCATTAGGTCTGGAGAATCCATATAGTTTCCTTGCGAACTTTAAAATACCTTCTTCGCTCTCTGTTAAAGTTTCAACATCGTTTTCAAAATAACGTCCTATTAGTTCTAATTCAGACAATTTTTTCTTTTCTTTATTAATTGTAATTTGTTTTTCTTGAATCATATCTTCTTGTTTGTAAATGCAGATTTGAATGGAAATAACCATAGGTAGCATAAAAGCAAGTGTTAATAACAGACGACGTCTTAGCTTTTTATTCGTTTGTTGATTCTTATTAGGGTTCATTTGTTTTTTTGAGATTGATTGTTGTGGTGTTAAATTTGGGACACTCCCCATTTTAAAGCCTCCATTACTTATGTATAGAATTTAAATTATTTAAAAGTATTATATATGCTAAATAGATAATTTTGAATCTATTTGGATAAAGGGGGGATTAAATATAAATAAAAACGTTATTTGAATAGAGAA
This sequence comes from Bacillus sp. TE8-1, assembly GCF_008368855.1. Classification (NCBI taxonomy): domain Bacteria; kingdom Bacillati; phylum Bacillota; class Bacilli; order Caryophanales; family Bacillaceae; genus Bacillus; species Bacillus sp. TE8-1. The sequence goes on from NZ_QPET01000016.1 coordinate 9,115, forward strand.
GTCCTAGATTTAGGGGGCTAGGGCTTCAAATCTGAGCATATCCCACACGGCATTATAAAGAGAAAAGAACGTACTGAAGATAACATATGAATGTTTCATAAATGTAACAAAAAAGCGAACAAATTCTTTATTTCAAAACTAAAGAGCGCTTTTTAAAGCGCCCTATGACTAAGATGTATATTGAAAAAAAGGTTCACATCCTATTTTATGTATGTTTTTTTATGATGGTGCAATTTTGAAACAAAATCGTTATTTGAATTATCAATGCGAGTTTTACATTATTAAAGGAGGGAGAAGGGGGGATAGAAGTATAATTCTACTTTTCCCTAAGAATAAATAGATTTGATTAAGGTTGAGTTATATTCGTTGTGACGCAACTTGCTTCGGAATTATTGTTAAATACAAGTGTACCTTCACCAGTAAATGGCACTCTAATAACTAGATTCTTACTATCATAATCAAATTCTGTTGATAGTGAACATGATCCGCACTCAACGGAGGAGGATACAAGGTTACCGTTAGAAATATTATAAATAAGAGTTAAACAAAGTGGCTGAGTTAACCCTGTGATAATGCAAGACATTCTATTTACACCTCCTATCTTCTTACTTATTAATAGCGTATGCAAATAGTACAAGCTTTGGCACAGTAGAAGCGGATAGGGAATGATGTAAAGATAGAAACTTTTAATAAAAGCGCTATTTTAATCAAAAGGGAGAATGAACATTGATCGTAAAGGAGTACGTCGTTTATAAAAGTTAGAGAAATGGTGTGATTAAGTATGGACATTGAATACGGAATGTTTATATTAAAAAAGAGCAGACTTTAACCTACACATAAAAGTGCTGAAGTTGTTCTAAAGGAAGGAATATCTGAAATATAAATATAATTGAGAGGAGTGAAATAATAATGGAAACTAGTTCTTTTTTAGGGCTGTTCTGGGGATGGATGACGGTTATCGTATCGGGAATACTTTTCGTCCGTCCATCGGTGCTACGTGACTTGAAAAAATTAGTGGTTGAAGACAGAGGGTTTGGTATTATATATGGTTTTCTATCGATTTTCCTAGGATTAGGTACTGTAATTCTACATAATGTATGGGGATTCAACTGGCAGGGATTCCTAACGGTTATTGCATGGCTTGCATTATTAAAGGGAATTTACATAATTGCATATCCTGAACTCTCCAAGAAAACAGACTTTGAAGTAAGGATACTATCTACACGTATAGTACTCGCTATTATTGGTGCTTTGGCTTTATGGATGCTTATAGTAATCTACATAAAATAATCTTTTTTTTATAAATAAAAGAGCCTGATGTGAGAGAATAGGCCTTTTCAAAAATTGCAATAGAAGGAAAAAGAAATATGTATATTGTCATTACCCTGTACCATCCATTTTGTTTAAAATATAGGGAGTTAAACTCACACATTAGTACACAATTGGAAATATAATCAGTATGTAAAGAAAGAATGTGTGAATTATTTAAACAAAAAAGTGCTAACAAGTTTGCAAACGAACTTGCTAACACTTATACAAAATAGACATAAATTATCGCTGATATGTCTTCCTCAATAATAGCCATAATCAATTAGAACACACTAGTACGAAACGCTCATAAAACTATTTTTAATATACATGACAATAGTATAAACTCTATATTTCTTTTAATAATTTAGGGTTATACCCTTTCCGCATTAGCCGCTTTTAACCACGCTTCATAGAATTCTATAACTGATGCATACCGTTCTGCTCGATTGGCATTTATAGCGCGATACGCTACCTCATATAATTCCTTACTTGCTTCCCATTTTATAAAAGAACGATCTTTTTCACCGCCTAAAAGTGAGAAAGCCATTGCTCCCATATTAAATACATTTGTTCTTTCATCAATTGTTGCGTTTAGTTCAAATTCCTCTGGTGACATAAAACGGGAGGAACCCCATAGCCGGCCCATTCTATTTATGTAAGGTTTCTTACTGTATAAATCTATATCACAAATTTTTGTTTCGTTTGTATTAAAATTATATAAAATACTACCGTCATAAAAATCTATTGCTACATAGTTTTTCTTTTCTACATAACTATGGAAAGAAAAAATGGAATGTAAGGAATGAATTCGTTCTATAGCAGATAAATGCCTAAATTTATAAAATGGTGAGTTTGGATTTTTATATTTTTCAGGAGGTGGGAAACTCCAATGCGAATGAAGACATTCACCATCAAACCAATCGAAAATTAATACATATCCAGATTGGACTGGAAAATGATTAATTAGTCTTATGAGCGATTCATGCTTTAAATCTTCATAGATAGTAACTGAATTTTTTAGCCTTTTAATAGCATCACCCGTTGTTCCTTCATATGTAATTGTTTGTGCTCCTGCGTATTTGATAAATTTCTTATGCCCATCTTTTTCTACACCAAAACTTATATTCCCTGAATCTTGTTGGTCAAAAACTGCAAATACGGTCCCTAATTTAATAAGCCAATCAAAATTATGATATTCTTTTAATTGGAATGTTACGTTATTTAACTGAATTTCGACGGAATTATCTTTCATAGATTACCTCACATTTAATATAATTAAGTTGTACATTCCACTATTCGACATATTTTATGGAAATCCTATGCTAACAACATAAAATTTTATAAATATAATGATAAACACTTATAGAGAGGTGAGTATAATGGATCAACAAATTGTTATTAAACCGTATCAAAAAGACTGGGTTGAAGAGTATATAAAAGAAGAAGAGAAATTCTGTTCCTTGTTAGGACAAGAAATAATCGCTGTTGAACATATAGGGAGCACAGCAGTAGAAGGATTAGGAGCTAAACCTCTTATTGATATGATGATTGGCGTAACAGACTTACAAATTACTGAAAACTGGATTGAAGTTCTATCGGAAATTGGATATGAGTTTGTCCCAAAAGAAGCAACGAATTGGCGTTTTTTTAGAAAGGGAAAATGGAGAGCAGGTACTCATCATTTGCATGTTTATATTTATAATAGTGACGAGTGGAGAAACAATATTTTATTTCGCGACTTTCTAATATGCCATAAATGGGCACGTAAAGAATATAGAGAATTAAAAGAGAGGCTTGCTATTACATATGCTTTTGATCGTGTTTCATATACAAAGGCAAAAGCGCCGTTTATTCGAAAAATATTAGAATTGGCTAGAACTCAATGAATTTATAGATTCTGATCTAACTAGTTTTGAAACCTCTTCCTATACTTTTTATAGGGAGGGGATTTTTTTCATAACAAAATATATAATTTCTAATTATTGGAGGCAAACTATTTTATTTATTTTGATATTTCTAGTACATTGGAAATATTAAGGGGGAATTAAGCAATGAAAGCTATTGTACATCAATATGAAAAAGGATTAGAGGGGTTAGAATATAAATTTTCACCTGAGATAAGTCCTAATGCAGGTGAAGTAAAAATAAAGTTAAAAGCTGCAGGGTTAAATCATAGGGATTTATTTATTATAAATAATAGAAAAGAAATGGGTCTACCATTAGTAATAGGGTCAGATGGATCAGGAATTGTTACAGAAATAGGAGAAGGAGTTTCAAATATTACACTACATACAGAAGTTATTATTAATCCTAGTATTGGATGGGAACATGCTACTGAAGTACCGGAGTTACCGGAAGTGCTAGGTGGACCGAAAGATGGAACGTTTGCTGAATATGTAATTGTACCAGCTGAAAATGTAGTAGAAAAGCCGTCATATCTTACTTGGGAAGAATCAGGTGTTTTATCTTTATCCGCATTAACTGCATATAGGGCGCTTTTTACAAAAGGGAGATTGAAGTGCGGCGAACACGTTTTAATTCCGGGAATAGGCGGTGGTGTTGCTACATTTGCCATGTTATTCGCGAAAGCAATTGGCGCAAAAGTGAGTGTTACTTCAAGGGTAGAGAATAAAAGGGAACTTGCTGCAAAATATGGTGCAGATATTTCTTTTCATAGTGCCGGAAATTGGGAAGAGAGCTTACAAGGTGAAAAAGTAGATTTAATAATAGATAGTATAGGTCCAGCAACTTTTTTGAAATATTTTGATGTATTAAAACCAAACGGAAGAATCGTGAATTTTGGTGCAAGCTCAGGAGATAAAATTGAATTACCATTACGCGCGCTATTTTACAATCAAATTGATATTATGGGAACATCCATGGGTAGCCGTGAGGAATTTAATGAGATGATAAAGTTTATAGAAAAACATCAAATTAAACCAATTATTGATAAAGTTTACTCGTTAGAAGAGGCAATTCGAGCACTTAGCCGTATGGAACATGGAGAACAATTTGGAAATATTGTACTTCAAATGAATTAAAAAATATGATTTTGCAATTAGTATATTTAAATGAACATGTTATGTATTCCAAACATGAAAAAAATACGAATCGCCTTATTATAAAGGTTTACGAACTTTATATATAAATAGCGTATAAAATTTGCTTTATAATTGTCACATGAGTAATAGTAAAATGAGAATTAGATGAGAAAAGTTTAAGCCCATTTTCATAATGGTATTGTATACTGTGTAAATCAAGAACACTTGTAAGTAGGGAGAGAGTATTATGAATTACACAGTATTTCAGTGGTTTAATAATTTTGCTGATTCATCCAAACTATTAGATACGATAATGGTTGCAATTACAAATAGTGCTGCATACGTAGCCATTTTATTTATGCTTATCTTATGGTTTAATAATGGAAAGAAAGAGAATGCAATTAGAAAACAATATACAGTTTTATATACGACGCTTTCGGTTATTATTGCATTAGTAGTAAATGTTCTTATACATGCGGTATATTACCATCCGCGTCCGTTCGTATCACATGATGTACATCAATTAGTACCACATGCAGCAGATTCATCATTTGTTAGTGATCATTCTGTACTTGTATTTTCAATCGCCTTCGTATTTATTCTTAGAGGAGAAAAACTGAAATATATCGCGCTATTATGGGCAGTGTTAGTCGGTATATCACGTATGTATGTAGGTGTTCATTATCCTTTAGATATACTTGGTGCAGCATTCTTAACACTTATTACGAGTGCTTTAGTAATGCAAAGTACACGTATGTTTGAACCAATAGCGAAATTCGTATTCAAAATGTATGCATTAGTAGCGAGACGAATTCCTTTCTTAGCAAAATATAACCATATTGCATAATTTTCTTATAAAAAGTTCCCCTTTGGAAATCCAGAGGGGAACTTTTTATAGTAAATAAGAAAAGAGTTTAGAGTGCTATGCAATCAAGTTTTGGTGAAGTTAATATTCAGAAATTTCACGCACCGTATTTTAATGAAATAAAACAAAAACAAAAAATAACAATAGTTAGTTTCGTATTGTTTTAAAGGAATTAAAAAGAAAACTTCGAAACATATAGTATCGTAAACAAAAACTACAAATTATAAAACGCATCTTCGTACGAATCCATTCCAAAAGAGAGGAGATAAGTATGCAAAAACTTCAAACGAATAAAGGCGCTCGATATATGATGATTGCTTTTATTGTTTTGTTTCTTATTATGATTTTGCGTATAGTCTATATTCAGGCAGTAGGAGTCGTGCATAATGTAAATGTAAAGGACCTCGCGGATGAACAACATAATAAAAAAGGTGTTTTAGAAGCGAATCGTGGCACTATCTATGACCAAACGGGAAAGGTGTTAGTACAAGATTCTACAACATATCGAGTTGTTGTGAATTTAAAAGGAAAAGATAAAGTGAAAAATAAAGATGAAACCGCACAACAATTAGCCGATGTGCTTGAAATTGATAAAGAAGAAGTATTAAAAAACTTTCATGAAGGGCGTACGCAAGTTGAAATTGGGAAAATTGGTCGGAACTTATCTAGGGAAACGAAGGAAAAAATTAACGATTTAAAAATACCAGGTGTATCTTTTATGTCGGAAAAAGCAAGAGTGTATCCGAATGAAGATTTTGCATCCTATATACTGGGTTTTGCTAGACCAGATGATAAAGGGAATACGGAAGGAAAGTTTGGGCTTGAAAAGAGTTTGGATAAATATTTGCGCTCGACAAACGGGAATATAGAATATGTGGGTACACGAAGGGGGATTCCGCTTACAAATGATATAGGTAAAGTAGAACCTGCTAAAAATGGGAATAACGTGTATTTAACGCTTGATAAACAAATTAATAGCTTTTTAGAAGAAGCGATGAACAAAGCACAAGAGCATTATGATCCTTCTATGTTAATTGGCATTATTGCTGATCCAAAAACAGGAAAGGTTTTAGCGATGTCTAGTAAACCTAGTTACAATCCTAATGTAGGTGATATCGAATACTTTTTAAATGATCCGATTGCAAATGCATATGAACCAGGTTCAACAATGAAAGTTTTTACGTTAGCGGCTGCCATTAATGAAGGTGTATATAACGGCAAAGAATATTTTCAATCTGGAAAATATTCCGTTGGTTCATCTGATATAAAAGATCATAATGGTGGATTTGGATGGGGATCAATTACATTTGATGAAGGTTTTGAAAGGTCATCAAACGTAGCTTTTTCTATTTTAGAAGATCAGTTACTGAAACCAAATAAATTTAAGCAATATATGAATAAATTTGGATTCAATCAAAAAACAGGAATAGATTTACCTGGAGAAAGTAAAAATACTTTATTATTAAATACGCAAATTCAACAGGTTACAACTTCTTTTGGTCAAGGTTCTACAGTAACTCCGATTCAATTAATCCAAGCGGCTACTGCTATAGCAAATGACGGGAAAATGATGCAACCATATATCGTTGATAAAGTTGTAAATCCAACAAACAAAGAAGTTATTATGGAAAATCAACCGAAAGAAATTGGGAATCCGATAAAAAAAGTAACAGCGGACAAGGTTAGAAGCTTAATGGAGCGTGTTATAACATCTTCAAAAGGAACTGGTACAATGTATAAAGTGGATGGTTATCCAATTGGAGGTAAGACAGGAACAGCACAAATCCCGAATCCTGAAAACGGCCGATATATGGAAGGGAAAGAGAATTACATTTTCTCCTTTTTAGGAATGGCTCCAATTGATGATCCGGAGTTAATCGTATACTTAGCTATTAAGCAGCCAAAGTTAAAAGGAGATGAGTATGGAGCTCAGCCTCTTGCTGAAATATTTAAACCTGTTATAAAAAACAGCCTTGAATATTTAAAGGTGAAACCGTATACCGAAAAACAAATAGCTGATGCAGCGAAACAATCTCAATTAAAAGTACAAAATTATGTAAATCAATCGATGGGTACAGCAGAGAAAAGTGTAGAAAAAGAGAAGCTACAGCCGGTAATTTTAGGAGAAGGAAAAATAATAAAACAATATCCACAGTCTGGCGAGGTAATGAGTGAAGGTGATCGTATATTTTTATTAGGGAATAACGCACAAATGCCAAATGTAAAAGGTTGGTCCATGCGTGATGTTATGTATTTCTCTAAGCTTTTGAAATTAGATTTGAAAACTTCTGGTACGGGTTATGTAACGAGCCAAAGTATTGAAAAAGGACAAGATTTACATGAAGGAGATACACTAGAACTAGAATTAGAACCGCCGTTACAACCGTTAACAGAGGCGAATACGAATTAATCCAGGCATTTGGAAAGAGCTATATGCAAATAGCTCTTTCTTTAGAGTTGCGAGTAATTTCACGCACCGTAATTTTTAGAAAAAATAATAAATAAAAGAACTAACAGTGACACGTTATTAAATATCTGATTATTGTTTATTTACAGTTAAATTTATATGTGATAATATGGAAAAAATAAATGCAGTGAAGAGAAGAGTAAATAAAATGAATTTTTCACAGAGAGCTCCATGTAGCTGAAAAGGAGTAAAAATTCTTTATTGAACCAAGCCTCTGAGCAGCACATCGGAACCTATTATTAGGGGATGGTGTGACGGGAGCTCCCGTTATAGAGCTATGGTATAAGCATGAATTAGAATGCAGTACCTGATAAGGTTAGTATGGTGACATATTAACAAACTAGGGTGGCACCGCGATGATAAATCTCGTCCCTAAGATTAAAAGTCTTGGGGGTGGGATTTTTTTATTGTTGTAAAACAATTTTGAAAGCGGGGGCCAAAAATGAAAAATTTACTTAAAGATTGGAAATATCCTTTATTACTATTGTCCGGAGTTGGTATTGCGAATTTAGGGGCATGGATTTACTTAATAGCACTGAATGTACTTGTCTATAATATGGGTGGCTCAGCCTTAGCTGTTGCTACTTTATATGTAATAAAACCATTAGCCACTTTATTTACAAACGCTTGGTCTGGGAGTATGATTGATCGTTTAAATAAACGGAATTTAATGATTCACCTCGATATATATCGTGCGTTATTTATCGCTATTTTACCTTTACTTCCGTCACTTTGGATTGTTTATGTATTCGTATTCTTTATAAGTATGGCCAGTGCAATTTATGAGCCAACTGCTATGACGTATATGACGAAATTAATTCCAGTAGAGCAAAGACAACGTTTCAACTCATTACGCAGTTTAATAGGATCTGGTGCATTTTTAATTGGTCCAGCGATAGCGGGGGTTTTATTAATTGCGAGTACACCAGAGTATGCTATATATATAAATGCTATAGCATTTCTCTTATCAGGATTCATTACATTACTTTTACCGAATCTTGATAAGAAAGAAGATTCGGATACAACTAGTAATACATTATCACTTACAGTATTAAAAAAAGATTGGAACACTGTTATAAATTTTAGTAGAAAACATGTGTATGTCGTATGTGTGTATTTCTTATTTCAAAGTATGTTCGTATTAGCAACTGCTACTGATTCACTTGAACTATCGTTTGCGAAAGAGGTATTACTACTAACAGATAGTGAATACGGTTTTCTAGTTAGTATAGCTGGTGCAGGATTTATTTTAGGTGCCATAACAAATACAATTTTATCAAAGAAATTAGCACCTTCATTTCTAATTGGAATAGGATCATTATTCATCGCAATTGGTTATATAATTTATGCTTTTTCAAATGTATTTTTAATAGCTGCTATTGGATTCTTTATTTTATCTTTCTCTATGGCATATGCAAATACAGGATTTTATACATTTTACCAAAATAACGTTCCCGTTCATATAATGGGACGGATCGGGAGTATATATGGACTTGTTATTGCGTTAGTAACAATCTTTATTACAATATTATCTGGTGTTGCGACTCAGTTCATTTCTATACAACTTGTAGTTATTGTAGGTTCATTGATCATGTTATTTATTACTATCGTCTTGTGTGTGTTTACTTTATTCCCATCACAATCTAAGTTGTATTCTACTGAATCAATAAAGTGAAACTTTAATCAGGGGGGGCATCCTCCGCTGATTATTAGCCCTCACCAATCGGGCTTTTACGGGCAGCAGGGCCCCCACCTCATTTCTTTGCTTCTACTGAATTTTGAGATGGGGGTCTTACTGCTCATAAATAACGGGATAACTTCGAAATGAACTTTGTGTTCTCATTAACAATTTATCGTATTTAATAAGAGGGTTCTTTCCTCTTTATATGGAAAAATTAATATGAGGAAAGAACAATACCGAAAGATAAGGGTGGTTGTCGTGATAAAAACAAAAGATGAAATTGATAAAATTGTAAAAGAAATACAAAAGAAAATAGATTTCTCTGGAGTAGTTTTAGTAAAAAAAGAAAAAGATTTAGTCTATGAAACAGCATTGGGTTACGCAAACCAAAGTGAATGTATAAACAATACGATACAAACAAGATTTGGCATTGCCTCAGGATGTAAAATCTTCACTGCAATTGGCATCTGTCAACTTGTTGAAAAAGGTGTTATTTCTTTTCATACAAAATTAAAAGATTGTCTAGAGATAAAATTTCCAAACTTCGATGAAGATATTACAATACATCAACTACTAACGCATAGTGCTGGTATACCAGATTATTTTGATGAAAGTATTATGGATAACTTCGAAGACCTTTGGAAACAAACACCTATGTATCTATTAAAGAGCGTAAAAGACTTTTTACCATTATTTCAAAACAATAATATGATGTTTGCACCTGGAAATAAGTTTCACTACAACAACGCAGGTTTTATTATACTTGGATTAATAATAGAAGAACAGACGGGACTTAAATTCACGGAGTATATAGAAACAAACATTTTTAATCCTGTTGGTATGAATGATTCTGGCTATTTTTCGTTAGATAGATTACCAAGACATACAGCTCTAGGATATATAAAGGACGAAACCAACCAAAATTGGAGAACAAACATCTACTCTATACCAATAAAAGGAGGAGCTGATGGAGGTGCATATGTTACTGCACCAGACATGCTGAAATTTTGGGCGGCACTATTTAATAATGAAATTTTAGGAAAGGAATATACAAGGTTACTTTTAACTCCCCACATTCAAGTAAATGATAAACAATCTTACGGATATGGAATATGGATTGAAACACGAGAAAACAAGGTATTCAAATATCATGTAATGGGATATGATCCAGGCGTCAGTTTTCGCTCGGCCATATATCCAGAATTAGGAATCGCTTTAGTTATTCCATCGAATAAAGGGGCAGGACCCGAAAAATTAATGACAGAAATAGAAAGAGCTTTTTAATTATATGGATATAAAAGAAGAGATACGAAAATAATTTAAACGGGTTCATGCTTGTTTCTGTTTTGAAAAATATTTTAGTTAACGAGGAACCCTATATTCATTTAATAAGGGTTTTTTGTAATTCCGCACAATTATATATAAATATATGGATTTTTAAATAAAAAACATTACTATATAGTTGTAAATTTTAATTATTACTTCATATGAAAGGATGTGTTAACAATTTGTATATGATCAACGGTAGTTTGTTTATTATTTTAGGGGTTATTTGTTATTTAATTGTACGTGGAATATTAATTGGTACCAAAAATAAAAAATATGTGATTTGGTGGAAAGAACTAGTAAGTTTTTTATTCGTGGTCTACATTTGTATGGTTGTTGCAGTAACTTTATTCCCTTTACCAATCGGTTTTCCTTCTAATATTGAAAATCTGAATCGCTCGGTCAATATAATACCATTTGCATCAATTATTAAAGACATCAATCAAATTGGTAGTGCTTATGATGGAGATGCCCTATTTATGATTGGTCTAATTGTAAGAAATGTAGGCGGGAATATTTTATTATTAATGCCTTTAGGATTTTTAGCACCTATCCTATGGGATAAATATAAGAAATTCAAAAATACAATTTTATTAGGATTTTCTATATCAGCTAGTATTGAATTGCTACAATTAATTGAGTCGTTATTTAGTGGAGTGGGACGTATTACTGATATTGATGATGTGATTTGTAATGTTCTAGGTTCTATTTTTGGATATTGTATTTATAATATCTTTTTAAAAGCCATTAATAAATTTAACATTCGAGTGTTGGGTAAAACTAATTCTAAAGGTATGGAATTAGTTGATAAATAGGAGTTTAAACGAGTTATTAAAGGCGTACGAGTAAAAAGTACGTCTTTTTATTTTTATAAATAATGCTTAAGGCTGATGAGAAGGGGAGAATATAAGCTTTAAAGATAAACAAGTTTATAGGAGGATTCTAAATGGATATTTTACTTGTTGTTCTTATTATTGTTTTGATGTAAAGTAAAGAACGAAAAGTGAAAATAAACCGTATTTGGCTCATTTCGGCTTTGTTGTGGTTTGTAACAATCCAGTCCATTATTCATATGGGACAAATAACATCCCTTGTTTAACATTGCTAAGAACGGTAATACTAATTAACATTGAACTTTTACAACAAGGGATGATAATATGATATACATTTACACAGATTTTGGTGGAACACATACTACCTCACTAGCTGCAGCGTATCATTTAAATAAACTACCAACGGATCGTAAGTTAACGAAAGAAGAAATTTTGAATGTAGATTACTTTAATAAATTGAAAACAGAAGATATGGGAAAAATTATTTTTCATGGAATCGATGAACATGGTCATCCTGTATATACGATTGGATGTGGCGCATCAAAAGTTGTTGTACCAGCGATGAAGCATTTAGGAGAAATCTTGCAAAAACATTATCAAAGCCATGAAAAGATTATATTTTCTAATACATCACCAACAGTGCCTTTACCGATGACTTTCGGTGGGCTGTTTTCTAGAAGGTTCCATATCGATTTTATTGGCGTACCGTTACTCGTATGGGGAGCAAAAATTTGCTGTGATAATATACAAAGGCTTGTTAGTTATACAAAAGAAGCTGGACGATTAACAAATGATTATGTAGTAATTTTAGATAATGAAACTTTTAAATAGTATATGATAAGAAGAAAATCGAGCAAATTCCTTGATTTTCTTTTTTATTTGTGAAATAGACAAGAAATAGTCACATTTAATATACATCTACTATAGCCAAAACAATAAAGTCCTGTTACTATTACAGGGATATTCTCTTTTCATAACATAAATATATAGAAAAATTAGAAAAGAGGAATTGAATTAAGGGAGGAACAACATGAATCGTGTTGCTTGGATTACTGATAGTACAACTGCGAGTTTTAAAACAGAAGGAGATAACTTTGTTATCCCAATTGAAGTTATTATTGATGGTGTGTCGTACAAAGATTGTGAAGAAGGTGTGCGTGAGCGCGTTTATAATGCTTTGAACGAAGGTAAAACTGTCACTACATCACAGCCTAACATAGGGGAAATGGTAGAGTTATTTTCGAAATGCAAAGAAGAATATGAAGAAGGATTTGCAGTTGCTATTAGCGGAAAAGTAAGTGGAACCTATCAAAATATGAAGTTAGCTGCAGAAATGGCAGGTTTTCCATTAACGGTATTAGACAGTGAAACAACAAGTTATCCAATGGATGAACTAATTAGAAAAGCGAAATCGTTATACAATGATGGTATGACTTTACAAGATATACACAAAACATTAGTAGAGGAAAAAAGAAGACCTTTCCACGTATTCCCGAAAAGTTTAAAAGGCCTTTATGCAAGTGGTCGTGTAAAGGGCATTCAATTTTTACTTGGAAGTTTATTAAGTGTTAACTTAATATTAGAAGTAAAAGGTGGAGAGCTTTTACTTGAAAAGAAAGTTCGTAAAATCCAAAAATGTCGAGAATATATTAAAAATGAACTTGAAAAAGAATTACCAAAAGTACTTCACATGTTCCATGCTAATGATAAAGATGGAGCCGAGGAATGGATTGCAGATATTAGACAAGCATTCCCTGAAATGGATTTCAAATTATATCCATTACCAATTTCATTTGCGGTTCATGCAGGTGAAGGTACAATAGCAATTAGTTATTAAAGTAAAACCCGTGAATTATTTACGGGTTTTTTATTTAATTAAAATGAAATGTGATCTCGACATATCTCCATCGAGGTTAGAAATCGATGGTCGAGCTACCTTCTCATAGATAACTGTGGAATGCCTTTTTTATGACTTATCCAATTATTTCTTACAAGATTTAAGGAGGATTGAGTTGAAAATGAATTGATTAAAGTGTAAAATTACACTAAATAACACATTAGTTACTTTTGAGGGGGAAGTAAAGTGAATAAGGAGCATGCAATTGAACTTATTTCAATGAAAATAAAGTTAATACGCACTGAAAAAAGATATACACAAGATAAAATGGCTGAAGTTCTCGGCATATCAAAAAAAACGCTTGTTCAAATTGAGAAAGGGAGAACGAATGCAGGTTGGACCAACACTGTTGCTATTTGTGCATTGTTTAGAGATAGTGAAGTTTTACAGAATACTCTTGGGGATGATCCATTAGTAGTAATCGAAACAATGGCCCACAATAGCACTAACAACTTCAAAGAAAAAACATTGGGAGGAAAAGTCTGGTGGAAGCAGATTCAAGAAAAAGGGAACTTTCGCTTACAACAAAATCTAATTAGTCAGCATTATCGTATTCTAGACAGACAGGATTACCGTTGGTTTAATTCGTTTGATTTAGAAGAAACGCTAAATCAACTTAATAAATTAGCAACGAATTCAGAACATCAAATAACCAGAACTACAATGAGCGAAAATAAATAGGAGGAAATTACATATGATCATCTTGCATTTTCTTTGGATTTACTTTATGCCAATTTACTGGTTATGTGGATTTATAGGTGGAATCTATTTAATTATTGCAGGTATCAAATATCTTAAATTACTTGTAAGTGTAATGGGATTACTTTGTCTTACCCTTGTCGTGTTACCTATTGTTTGTTGGGGGACAGGGATTAATGCGGAATTTCTTCTTACACCCGTTTCCAACTTTTCACTATTCTCTTTAAGTGGGTTAATAGCAGGATTTATTGGATTGTGGTCAAAAATTAAAGGCATAAGAAATATGGGATTTACTATTTTTACTTGTGGAGTAATAGGTGCCCTATTCTATTATTTAATGTCTATACCCGATTCATACTATATAGGATAGTTTTTCAAAACTCAGTTCATTTACAAACAAAAGGATAGTGAAACAGGAAAAACATTATTTCTATTCTTTCTGTCTAACTTATTAAATAAAAAGGAGGTGCTATAGAACTGGTAGCGTTTCCTTTTTCACATGAATCATTCACCTATCAGATAGGTTGCGCTCCAGTACGTAGTAGGTAGCATATCAATAACTAGCTATAATTTCTACATTCTCTGACTTTAAATGATAAAGGAGATGTTATCACAGTTGTTCCTGCAAAGAAAAAATGAATAGTTGTAGTAAAAACATTCTAGAATACAGAAGCTTAGGAATATTGGATATAAAATATGATAAATACGAGGCATAAGCCAGTTTACAATTTTTATGTCAACACTACAAACTTGACATGTGTGTATTTCGTTTTGCACTGTAAATCATTCATATTAAGTAATAGAATTGTAGGAATATATAATAGAATATTCGCACTAATATTTATACAGCTACAATCTATTTACATATAAGGTTATTGGGATTATATTGAAAATGAAAGAGAAAACAATAGATGGAAGGGGATGTTTTTTATGTTTAAAAAAGCAGCACTAGGGATTTCATCGTTAGCAATCACAGCGTTCGTCGGATTAGGAATGGCAACAGAAGCTTCAGCTGGACCAGCAGCACCACTTACTTCACTAAACGTCGTACAAGTAGAGTCTGAGCTAGGCGGGGTAGAAACAATTAATCAGAACAGCTTCAGCACATCGCGTAACCACGGGGGAAAATATTTATATATTACAACGAAAGAAATGGGCTATGGCCAAAACCCATTTGCTAAAATGAATGGTTCTAATGTAAAAAGTATTGATTCCACTATAATTGGCGGAAGACCAATCGTTGGCTGGTATTATAAATGGGATGCTTCTGGACACCAACAAGGAACGTTTGAGTACCAAAAGACATCTATAAATTCACCATTTAATACAATGCGTACATCAATTTATATCCAATAATTTTGAAAGCGTTCGCACATATAGAATAGTAAAAAAGGTACTTCTAGGAGTACCTTTTTTTGATTTGAATCACGTTCATCTATATTTACAATCCTGATTTCACAGCAAAAATACTTACCATAAAACAAAATCCTTAAACGTCTATAAAATTAATATGAACGCGTAGTACAAGTCCGCTACAGTTAAAGTACGTAACTTTACATATTTCAACTCAATGAAGAAGGAAGAAACTGTAGTACTTACGCCACAGTTTTTAATTTATCCATGAACTCATAGTTTAATTTTAAGTTTTTTAGATATATAGACATAACCGTACTACCTGCTACCCTTTTTTTAAATTCAAGATTAAAAAGAGTAGCTAAACTTATATAAGCTTAGCTTGATGGATATGTGGCGGAACTCTAAAATTAATTACATCTTTTTCATAATATAAACAATTTTATATAGGGAGATGAAAGGATTTTTTAAAATAATAAAGAAGTATGTATAAACAAATATATAAATGGTAGTGATTAGGATGAAAATCAGTAAGTTTGCAGAAGTAAATAATGTAAGTGTAGATACGATTAGACATTATATGGATCTCGGACTCGTTATTCCTGAGAAAAAAGGAAGTCACTATTTTTTTGACGAGTATTGTCAAAAGGATATAGAACTTATATTAGAGTACAAATGGATAGGGTTTAGCTTGAATGAAATTAAAGAACTGTTTTTTTATAAAAATTTAGGGAAATCCTTAGACTATGAAAAGGATATTTTTTATCAATCTATATTTAAAGTAAAATATGAAAAGATTGAACAAGAGATAAAAACCTTAAAGGAACGAAAAGATAAATTAAAGAAAACGTTAAATAATTTATCTATAGAAACTGAAATTTCGAGTTCAATTTTAGGGGTAGATTTAAAAGTACTTCATTTATTTAAATGTGTTAAGTGTAACGGAAATTTAATTCTTGAAGATGGGATTATTAATAAGAATCAAATTATTGAAGGAAAGTTAATTTGTAATTGTGGTGAAGAATACGCGATTATTTCAGGGGTTTTAACAGCTGGTAACTCGTTGAAAGCGTATGAAAAGACATCACTTGAAGATTCTATTTCGGATTATATCCATGAAACCGATACTGCTTTTTTGGAAAATGTTCAAAGAGGAGGAGAATGGTCAAAAAAGAAACTAATGCAACTAGATTTAAATGAAAAAATACTACTTGATTTAGGGTCTGGTATTGGGTTCTTTTTACGAAATATTTATGAAGAACTACCGGAAAATTGTTTATATATTGCTGTTGATCGAGATTTGAATAAACTTTTACTTTTAAAAGATGTAATTGAGAGAAGAAATGTGAAAAGAAATATTGTATTTATTTGTGCCGACTTTCTAAACATACCTATTCAGAGTAGTTCTATTGATATTGTAATCGATCAATCAGGTACAAGTAATTATAGTTTTGAACATGAGGAGTTCTTATTGCGCGAATTAAATTCCCTTTTTAAACACAATTGTTATTTATTAAGTTCATTTATTTTATTTAATAAATTTAGTATAAATAGCCAAATTGCACCTAGACTCCGAGGGAATTTTACATCTGCAAAAGTAACGAAAGAAATCCAAAATTTACAGTTTCAATCGATTGATGAAAGCACTTCAAATTATTTAAAAAGAGGCGGAAAGTACGAAGATTTCTTTGTTCAAGGAGAAGAAATTTATACATATTCATTTTTCGGAAAAAGATGGGGTTAACTCCATCTTTTATTTATTTTCCCTTAAAACTTTTCAAATCGTACATATTGCTATTGGGCTGACCCAAGAACTTACAATGTACGTAATACAAAGTTATGCAGGGGGGAAAATGATGGGAAGTTTACGATTACATATAGAAAATAAAAATAGAAACCAAGAACTAAGAAATATTTGTTTATATTCAATTGCAAAAACAGTATCACTATTTGGTAGCTCTATTTATAGTTTCGCATTAGGGTTGTATGTATTAAAAATAACCGGATCTGCTTTAAATTTCGCGATTACGCTTATTTTAGGAACGATTCCAATGATTGTTATGAATCCATTTGCCGGTGTCATTGCTGATAAGGTTGATAAAAAGAAACTCGTCGTTTGCATGGATGTATTAAGCGGGTGCTTATTAATAACTGTTTATATATTAAGCAACTATTATGGATTAAACTTATTCATTATTTATACTACTACCTTTCTTATGACCGTATTTACAACGTTTTTTGGAATAGGATTAGAGGCCGTAAAACCGAATATGGTTACTAAAGAACGGTTAATGAGTATTAATTCTATAAGTAAAATTATCGATTCTATATCTTTAATTTTAGGGCCTATGTTAGGGGGCATTGTTTTTGCAGTCTTTGATATGAAAACTTTTATAATTATTAACGGTATTTCATTTATCCTTTCGGCTATATCCATATTGTTTATAAACTTTAAATTGTGCGAGCAAAACATAAATGAGGAATGTTCAATTAGAGAAATTAATTTTATTGAAGATATAAAGGAGGGATACTCTTACTTATTGGAGCGGAAAAGCTTAAAAAATACTTTTAGTATTTTAATTTCCCTTAATTTCTTTTTAGGCTTTGCTGTAACCGTTCCGTTGCCATACATTATTAACACAGTTCTCAATCTTAATTCTAAGCAATTTGGTATGATTCAAGGGACTTTTCCGATAGGTATGATAGTTGGTGCAATATTAGTGAAAAAGATAACTGATTGTTATTCTTATTCTTATCTATTGAAAAAAATAAGTTTTATGTTGGCAATTTTTATGATAGTTTCAGGGATACCTGTTTTATTTAAATCTATTGTAGTAAATAATTTGGTATATGTTACTACGTATTGCATGATTATGTTCTTTTTAGGATTTATGATAGCACAAATTGATATTCCTTTAATGTATTTCATGCAAAATGAGATTCCTGAAGAATATAGAGGAAGAGTTCTTAGTATTGGATTAAGCTTAGGTAAAATAATGCAACCAATAGCACTTGCAATATCAGGACTATTATTAAATTTCATTCCAGCCTACACGCTTCCCATTGCAGGGGGGATTGTATTTTTTACTTTGAATAAAATTTTAGCAAATAAGTTTAATTTAGAAATTCATTCAAAAGATTATAGTGTTTAACGTAACTTAAAAAGCGCAGGATTAGCATCCTGCGCTTTTCTATCGTAATTCAGCTGTTTTTCTAATAACAATCTTATCAATATCATCTTCTTCATCACCAATAAATAACCCGCGCTCTTTTAAATACGCTTCAAAATATAAATCTGCTTCTGCACGTTCATCATATGGTTTGACAGATAGAACGAAACCTAATTTGTTTTGTTCTTCTAAATGAGAAGTGGAAATGTATGCCGGTACATTGTGGCGTAAAAAGAGTTCTTTAACCGGAATAATCATATCTTTCATTAATTTCGTTAACATACCCATTTCAAACTCGAAATTAAAGCGATCTATACTAGATAAATCAGCGAATACTACACCGATAAAACCTGTATTAAATACTTCTTGATATTCTACATCTTCGTCATGGCCGCCGTAAAAATTCTTTTCGATTAAATAATTTACAAAATAAGCAACGCCATCACTTTGTTCAAATGGTTTCGTTGAAAGAACAAAGCCAATTTTCTTTTGTTTATGTAAATATACACATGACATGTATGCTGAAATGTTATGTTCTTTAAACAAAGCGCTTGTTGCTCCAGAGAGACCATCTAATACGTGATGAACAATTTGAAGTTTTTTACGAGCGAAATAATAGGATTTCTTTTGTAACTCCAATGTATCAATAAAGACAGAGCCGATAAAGCCTGTATTTGAAATAATAGGTGCTTGCTTTTTTCTTCCTCTGCGCTTTAATGGAGCCATTGTTAAAATCATCCCTTCATGTACGTTTAAAATAAAAAAAGAACGTTTGTTCGTATAATTATATTTTACTATTAAAACGCTATAAAGTAAAGGGTTTTTGATGAAAATATAACAAAAAAGACACCTTATAAAAGGTGCCTTAAACGCTGTAGGGAATAGGGTTTACCCTAACTATTTATATTATGATACAGAAACAATCTCTTCTGTATCTTCTACATCTAAATGACAGTCCATAGTACGAACATCTTGATCTTCATGACTTCCGAAATAAATAGTAATTTTCATATGTATCGCTCCTTTATTCTAGGAATACCTAAAATAATTACTAGTAATGTTAATATTTATTATATACCACTTTTTTCATTCCGACAACGTTATATTATTTTTAATTATTTTAAACTATAGAGCACAATTTAAAGAGGTACTTTTTATAAAAAAAGGTAAATTTCTAATATGTTATATTTAATATAGAGAGATTCGAGTATTACTTTTTATGAAAAGGAGAACTATTGATGAATTATAAACAATTACTAATAGATAACTTTGCATTTAAAACTTCATATGTTGCGCAATTTGTGCCCGGAATGAGTATAAAAGAAACGAAAGATTATATTGCTGTTGATTGCGGATTACCTGCCGATACATTCAATATCATCACTCTACTGAATAATAATTTAACGGAAGGGGTCGAGAAATTATATAAGGAGGTAGAATACTATAATCAAAAGAAATTTCCAATGAGTGTTTGGTTATGGGATGAGGAGCAAGAGCGGGATATAAAAAGCGAGTTAAATAAAATCGGTTTAAAAGAAGCGGAGCAAAATATTGCGATGGTAGCAGACTTAAAAATAATTTCTCCAACAATACACATGCCAGTAAGTTTTACAATTCAACAAGCATCTTCACCTGGACTAATAAAAAAATTTGGAGAAACGTTAGCTAATCTATTCGGCACATCAGAAGAAGCTATACATGTACAAGCATTCTATAATCAAATTTCTAATCTTGATTTATGGAACAGTGAGAATATGAAACTATTTTTAGGATTTTATGAAGGTGAAATCGTAACTGTTGGTTCATTGATATGTTCAAAAGATAGTATTGGTATTTATGACATCGCAACGAAAGAAGAAATGAGAGGACGAGGATTCGGATCTACTATGTTCAATTTCCTTCTGCAAGAAGCACATAAATTTAAAAATACGTATTGTGTATTACAAGCTTCACCCGATGGAATCAATATTTATAAAAAATTGGGATTTCAAGATATCGGCAAAATGACTGTATTGGAAAATCGACATTTAATTGAGTAAATCATTCAAGTTAAATCGTCTTTATATAGGAGCTTATAAATCGTTATGAAAAAGATATATCTCGTTACAATAATTTGTGCATTTATAGTAATAAGTATCTTTGTTTTTCAGAAAATAAATGAACATAAGTATACTAAAGCTATTAATCAATCAAATCATATAAAAAATATCGCACATAGAGGTGCTTCTGCATATGCGCCTGAACATACAATAGCAGCATATAAATTAGGACAAAAAATGAATGGAGATTATATAGAAATTGATCTCCAAATGACAAAAGATGGGCATTTAGTGGCAATGCATGACGAAACCTTAAACCGTACAACAAATGGTACTGGGCTAGTGAAAGAGCATACATTAGAAGAAATAAAGCAACTAAATGCAGATTCTTTTTTCAACGAAAAATATCCGAACTTAGCAAAGAAAGAATTTGAAAATGCTAAAGTCCCAACATTAACAGAAATTATTGAAATGTTTGGGCATAACGCAAACTATTATATTGAAACAAAATCACCTAATGAATATCCAGGAATGGAAGAAAAATTATTAGAAATTATTAATCACTATGAAATACAGGATAAAGTTATTATTCAATCGTTTAGTGAAGAAAGTCTGCAAAAGATTCATAGCTTAAATAGTAATATATCTTTAGTACAATTATTACCTTATAAAAAAGCAGTTCAATTAACAGAATTAGAGATAGAAAAGTATAAAACGTACTGCATAGGTCTTGGTATGAATTACAAATATATTGATTCAGATTATGTAAATAAAATAAAGAAAAACGGATTAGAAGTTCATCCATTTACAGTAGATAATGAAAAAGATATGAAAAAGTTACTTTCATGGGGAGTCGACGGGATGTTTACTAATTATCCGGATCGTTTACATTCAATATTGGATTTGAAAAGTCATGAATAAGAAGTGTTATTCATAAAGGGAAAATTTACACAACCTATATATTAGGATTAATAATGCAAGGTGGCATGTTGCATATAAAAAGAAAATACCAAAAACCGCAACTAGAAGACCTGGGTTGCGGTTTTTTTATTGCTTCGATTTCAGTTTACAAAGTTTGAAGCTAGAAATGTAAATCTATTTAGATGAATTGGCTTCTTATGTATTTGTACTTCGGATCGTTCTAGGTATATGTACAACCCATGAGACGAGTTTTGCATAGGATAATAGAAAAGGAGATGTTGCATATTGAAATACCACAATAGAAATGTAAGTAATCTGAATAAATTAGCGGATAATACGAAAGCTGCAGCTTTTAAGTGGTATCAGTACTGTATCGACAATGGAATTGAAGTATTAATTTATGAAACAATCCGTACGGTCGAGCAACAACGTGAATATGTTCGTAAAGGAGCATCACAAACGATGCGCTCATATCACTTAGTAGGACAGGCATTAGATTTTGTTCCAATTCAGTCGAATGGTACAGAAGATTGGAATGGCTATAATAAAGAACCGTGGGCATCAGCAATTCGTTATGCTAAACAAATTGGCTTTGAATGGGGCGGTGACTGGAAAGGATTTGTGGATAGCCCGCATTTGCAATATAACTACAAAGGATATGGAACGGATACTTTTGGAAAAGGTGCTCAAAACGTAGTGACTCCTCCCCCGTCGAATGATAGTGTAGGGATTGCTTATATTAACGGTAGTAATGTAAATTTACGAAAAGGACCTGGTACTGGATATGGCGTTATTCGTCAATTAGGGAAAGGAGAGTCCTACAAAGTATTTGGACAATCAAATGGCTGGTTAAATCTCGGTGGCGATCAGTGGATTTATAACGATCCATCATATATTCGTTATACGGGAGGAAATGTACCAACACCTTCACAATCATCAAACGAGGGTGTAGGTGTAGTTACTATAATCGCTGATGTATTGCGTGTTCGTACCGGCCCAGGAACAAATTACGGCATTGTGAAAAACGTGTATCAAGGTGAAAAATATCAATCATTTGGATATAAAGATGGTTGGTATAATGTTGGTGGAAATCAATGGGTTTCTGGTGAATATGTTACGTTTGTAAAGTAAAAATAAGAGCCGTCCTGTTGGGCGGCATTTTATTTTAAATATTCATAGGGCGAGCACTCATGATATCATTCGTGATACATAGAGTATAATTTTTCATTCTAATAATCAGAAAGTAATCAAAATGTAATTAATTTCAACTACGCTTTTTATATTTTTTTGATACACTGGCTACGAGGGGGATACCAATTAAGGTGGGTAAAAACCAAAACCATATTGGCGGAAGTAAATTTATAATAGGAATATGGATGCCGACATTTACTAAAAGTGCGGTGACTGCCCCTATATAAGAACCTAACATACCTCTAATGTGGTGATGGAGCCAATTTTTCCAACGTTTTTTTCGTGCAAGGTATCCATAAATCGCAAATGAATAAGAGAAGATTGCTACATAAAATAAATATGCAATTTTATCCCAGTTGATAATGGATAATAGTATTGCCGTAAGGGTAATGACAACATAGGATGCATGATATATTTCGCCCCATTCGGTATGTTTTCCTTTCTTCTTTTGGGCAACCATCGCTACAATACCAGTGATTAAGCATATTGTTCCAAATAGGATGTGTACGGTTAAAAGAATGTTAAAAATGCTCATAATAATTCCTCCTTTTTTATTTTTATAGTATTGCAGTATAGGAGAAAAGTTGAAAAATATAGTTAGTTCGGCTTAATATATTGAAATAAAGGTACTCCTAGAACAAAATCCAATGATTGAACTATTTTCTCAAATTTAGTGAGCTGATTATTATGTTAAATGAAGGAGAGACTTCTATGTTTACATCTATTACATATTTACAATCGGGCAATGACAAGCAACAAAAAATATATGATGTTTTGAATAGCCTAAACATAATGGAAGATTTAGCTTTATATAATCCCGTTCTTTGCGGGACAATCCCGATAAGAATTGATACTCCTCAATCTGACTTAGATATTGTAATGGAAGTATATAACTTTGATGTTTTTGAGCAGGAAATGAGATCTTTATATGGTTCTTATGGAGGGTTCAACATTAAAAAGAAAAAAATTAAAGGTACTGAATCGATAAAGGTGAATTTTGAATTCGAAGGTTTTGAATTTGAATTATTTGCTCAACCTAAGCCAGTGCGTAATCAAAATGCATATAGACATATGATAGTGGAGCACATGTTATTAATGCAGCATCCCCATATAAGGGAAGAAGTTATTCACTTAAAGGAACAAGGTTTAAAAACAGAACCTGCTTTTGCTCAAGTATTAAATATTGACGGAGATCCTTATGAAGAACTTATTTTATTAGGGCAGGAAATGAAATTGTGGTAAATAAGATACATAAAAAAATCCTCCAAAAACAAAAGAGGATTTTTTTATGCCGTTAACTTCCGAATTAATTCACTGAGCAATTTAATTCCGTTAGTCATTTGTTCTGGAGTAGCATATCCATATGATAAACGAATGTACTGATCTGATTCTTCTTCATAAATACGTCCCGGATTTAAAAGAATTCCTTTTGATAGTGCCTCTGAAAATAGTTTTTTCATCGGAATGTTATGTACAACTTTTAGCCATATAAAAAATCCACCACTAGGAATATCCCATGATGCAATATCTGCACAATATTTATTTAAAGCTCGTATCATTATTTGTCTTCGTTCTTTCAGGTGCATTCTTACGTTTGCTACATGTGCTTCATAAAAACCTTCATTTATCCATTCAGCAGCTACTCTTTGAGATAAAGAGCTGGATCCATAGTCTGTTTGCATTTTTATATCTGACAATCTATCAATAACAGGTTCTGGTCCAATTATCCATCCAATTCTAAGTCCTGGGCTAAGTGTTTTAGAGAGACTACCAATATATAATACATGTCCATGTTTATCCATCGACTTTAAAGGAGCTGGAGGTGATTCATCAAGCCATAACTCTCGGTAAATATCATCCTCGATGATAGGCAATTGCTCTTTTTCACATATTTTTAATATTTCTTTTCTTCGCTCTTTGGACATCAATATCCCCGTTGGATTTTGAAAACAAGGGATTGAATATAAAATATTATTCTTTTGACTATATTTAATTCGTTTTAATAAGTCGTTAGGTAAAATACCGTGATGATCCATTGATATACCGGATAAATTTATATTTGCTGATTGAAAAACATGAAGTGAATATAAGTAAGAAGGTTGTTCAAGTAAAACAGTTGATTTTCTATGTAAAAGACCAATTGATATTAATTGTAATGCTTGGAGTGCACCAGAGACTATTAATATAGAACCCGGTGATGCATGTATTCCAAATGATTTTACGTATTTGCTTATTGCTTCACGTAACGGATAAAAACCTTTTTGTTCTTCGTATCCGAAATAATCTAATTCCTCACTGACGTTTTTAATTATAGATTGCATAGTTTCGAGCGGGAAAAGGTGAGGTGCAAGTTCACCTTTACTAAGATGGATAAGCGTTTTATTTGCTTCTGCTTCATTTATTTCTCGCACCATTAACTTACTTGGTTTATGAATACCGGCCTTTACATATTCACTCCAATCGGGCGGGGGATTAGTTGCTAATAATGACCATGTATTATTTGTTACAATTGTTCCTGCTCCGATTTGTCCTTGAATTAAACCATCTGCCATAAGTTCATCTAGCGCATTTATTACAGTACTTCGATTTACATGAAATAATTTTGCTAACTGCCGCTGACTAGGGATTTTACTTCCAATTGGCCATTCTCCGTTTTCAATTTTTTCTTTCATATAGTCTATTATCTGCCGATATTTGGGCACTTTTTTATCGGTTGTCATATAAAAAACTCCTTCGTTTATTTAAAAGATTCAAAGTGGTTGGTTTTTCCGATAAATAACTGGTTGAAGACATTGTATCAACTATTAAATATGATGAAAAGAAATAATTGGTAATTTAAAAATGGTTGGTTTTTTAGGGAAGGAGAGAAAATATGCATAATAAAAAATGGGATTTACGCATTATATGTGCTCACGCTTTGACAATTCTTATATGGGGAACTGCTTTTCCAGCAATTCGTATGGGGCTTGAATCTTATACGCCTGAACACCTTACTTTACTACGCTTATTAATCGCTTCATTTATACTTTTGTTATTTTCATTTATATACAAACTACGACTACCGGATTTAAAGGATATCCCAGCAATTTTTATATTTGGTGCTTTAGGGTTTACTATTTATCACATCGCATTAAATTACGGCGAAAAAACAGTAAATGCTGGATCTGCAAGTTTAATTATTTCAGTCACCCCAATAGTGACGGCAATTCTTGCTTCTGTTTTTTTGAATGACAAAATGAAATTAAATGGTTGGCTTGGTGGTGTAATTAGTTTTACAGGAATTGCCTTAATTTCATTTAGCCAGGGCGATGCTATTCAATTGAATAGCGGGGGATTATTTATATTATTAGCGGCGATTTCAGAAAGTCTATTTTTCGTTTTCCAAACATCTTACTTAAAAAAATACGGCTTCTTACCATTTACCATATATACAATTTTGTCTAGTACTGTATGTATGCTTATTTTCTTACCCGGAGTTTATCAAGAAATACTAGCAGCTCCTCTTGAAGTTAACTTGAGCGTTATATATTTAGGTGCCTTTCCAACAGTACTCCCGTATATTGCATTGGCCTATATTATATCTCGTGCTGGTGCTTCTGAAGCAACAAGTTCTCTATATTTAACGCCAATAACTGCGTGTTTCATTGCTTGGATATGGTTAGGAGAAGTGCCAACTTTAGTTTCGATAATTGGCGGAGGGATTACTATACTTGGAATTGTGATTGCTCATATACCGGTATTAAGAAAAGAAAAACATAGGAATTTAGCAAATAATCAATCCGTATAATGTAATTCAATAATAATTTTATGATACTTTTTTATATAGTTTCTTTCTTATGTTGATAAATATAATATTTTGTATTTCAGTTAAATATTGTATGTTACATTTTATGTAGTAAGCATTTTAAAAGGAGCTGACAACATAATGAATGGAAAAAGAAAAATTTTCACATGTATTTCTATTGTAGGAATCGGACTAGCTAGTTTTTCTAATTCTAGTTTCGCAGCAAGTGTAACGGACAATTCAATACAAAATTCTATTCCCGTAGTTAATCAACAAGTAGCTGCTGCAAAGGAGATGAAACCATTTCCCCAGCAAGTTAATTATGCAGGTGTTATAAAACCGAATCATGTTACACAGGAAAGTTTAAATGCTTCTGTAAGAAGTTACTACGATAATTGGAAAAAGAAATATTTGAAAAATGATTTATCTTCTTTACCTGGTGGTTATTATGTAAAAGGAGAGATTACAGGTGATGCTGATGGGTTTAAGCCACTTGGAACTTCAGAAGGTCAAGGGTATGGGATGATAATTACAGTATTAATGGCTGGTTATGATTCGAATGCTCAAAAAATCTATGACGGTTTATTTAAAACAGCAAGAACTTTTAAAAGTTCTCAAAATCCTAATTTAATGGGATGGGTTGTCGCAGATAGTAAAAAAGCACAAGGTCATTTTGATTCTGCTACTGATGGAGATTTAGATATTGCGTATTCTCTTCTTCTTGCTCATAAGCAGTGGGGATCTAATGGAACAGTTAATTATTTGAAAGAAGCACAAGACATGATTACAAAAGGTATTAAAGCTAGTAATGTTACAAATAATAACCGACTAAATTTAGGAGATTGGGATTCTAAAAGTTCACTTGATACGAGACCATCTGATTGGATGATGTCACACCTTAGAGCATTTTATGAATTTACAGGTGATAAAACTTGGCTTACTGTTATTAATAATTTGTACGATGTTTATACGCAATTTAGTAATAAGTACTCTCCAAATACAGGACTTATTTCAGATTTCGTTGTAAAAAACCCACCACAACCCGCACCTAAAGACTTCTTAGATGAGTCAGAATATACAAATGCATATTATTACAATGCTAGTCGGGTACCATTGAGAATTGTAATGGACTATGCGATGTACGGCGAGAAAAGAAGTAAAGTCATTTCTGATAAAGTCTCTTCATGGATTCAAAATAAAACGAATGGAAATCCTTCTAAAATTGTGGATGGTTATCAATTAAACGGATCCAATATTGGTAGTTATTCAACTGCTGTATTTGTTTCACCGTTTATTGCTGCAAGTATAACGAGTAGCAATAATCAAAAGTGGGTAAATAGCGGTTGGGATTGGATGAAGAATAAGAAAGAAAGTTATTTTAGTGATAGTTATAATTTATTAACTATGTTATTTATTACAGGAAATTGGTGGAAGCCTGTACCTGATGATAAAAAAACACAAAATCTAATAAATGATGCAATTTATGAAGGATACGATAATTAATTAAATTTGAGAATGGTTACTGAAGAAAGGAATTAGCATTCGCTAGTTCCTTTTTAATGTTTTGTAAAACATTATCCATTCTAAAATTCGCATAGATATACTTGCTTTTTTCATATACATAGTTATTGATGACTCTATGTTTTTATGAAGGGAGAGTATTTCTTGGAAAAAGTATTAAGTTGTTGTCGAAAAAGGGAATTATTTCGCTACGTTGAATATAAACATACATCCTCTATATAAAGGAGCTTACCATATTGAATATCCAGTTAAAGGTTGTTACGAGAGAGAATTGGGAAGATGCTTTAAAGTTACAAGTTAAAGATAATCAGACGAAATTTGTTCCATCTGTAGCAGTTTCACTTGCTAAAGTATATATAAAACCAGATGGGGACGCTGTAGAGTACCTACCATTTGCGATATACAATGGTGATCTAATGGTTGGTTTTGTTATGCATGCTGTTGTAAAAGAAACAACTGATATGTATTGGATAAACGGATTTATTATCGATCGAAAGCAGCAAGGTAACGGTTATGGAAAAGCGGCATTACAAGAAAGTATATACTTAATAAAAAATACGTTTAAGGCGTGTAAAGAAATTAGATTAACCGTACATAAAGATAATATCTCTGCAAAGAGATTATATGAACGATATGGTTTCATATCATTAGGACAGGAGTATGATGGTGAGCAAGTATATCGTTTATTTGTTTAACTATTAGGAAGTAAAGGTGTGAAATGAAATATGCAATTTACTGAAGTGAAAATTGAAGTGTTCATTCCTGAAGAATATATTGAAACATTAAGGGATGAATTAAATAAAATTGGAGCATGTAAAACGGGCGAATATGACCATTGTCTTTCCTATAGTTCAGTGAAAGGATATTGGAGACCTTTAGACGAGGCATCTCCTTTTAATGGAGAAATTGGGCGAATATGCGAAGGACAAGAATGTAAAGTTGAAATAAAGTGTAAACGAGAACTTATAAAAGATGCTCTTGAAGTTATTAATGATATTCATCCGTATGAAACACCTATGATTTATATTATACCAATACTAAATGACTATTTTGAGCAACTATACATTGAATAACTAGGAGGAATACCAATTGAAAAGTAAATTTCATCATATTGTACGAGCACTCATGATAAAAGATGAAAAATTATTAGTTGCTGAATATATTGACCATCATTATTTTTTACCTGGTGGCCATGTTGAAATTGGAGAATCAGCAGAGAATGCATTAAAAAGAGAGTTAAGAGAAGAACTTGGAGTAAACTGTATTATACAACAATTTTTAGGCGTCATAGAAAATCAATGGCAAGATAAAGAAGTGCTTCATCATGAAATTAACCACATTTTTGAAGTAGAGTCACAAGATTTACATACGGACTTAACACCGAAATCTAGCGAGTCTCATTTAGCATTTCACTGGATAGATTATAATAAAGAAGCCTTAAATCATTATGAAATCATGCCAATGCCTTTAGTGAAGGAATTACTAAAAAGAAAGGTAAATGATGAACTACTAAATTGTTGGATTAGTAATTTTTAAATCACTTTATTTATAGTAAATACGTCCATCAAATGAATATAAAGAAAATAGGCTAAAAAACAAGGTACATCACCTAGTGTAAGTTCATATTTTGTTGATGTACGCATTTAGTCTATAGTCTTGTTTCTACTTTGTTTACAAGAATTTATTAACTTTAATATTTGGACGAAATTTACATTTATAAATGGAGGGTTTCATAATGAATCAGTTTCAACAAGAACTACAATCATTAAACCTTAATGATTATCAAACTGGCAATGTTGTGTATTGGGATCAACAACAAAGTCAATATCCATACTACTATATTCAAGACGATGCACGTCGTTGTGGCGGATGCGGAGGTTGTGGTGGACGTTGCGGTGGATGTGGCGGTAGATGCGGTGGATGTGCAGGTCGTTGCGGCGGGTGTATAGGTTGTGCAGGATGTTTCGGTTGCTTTAATTGCTGGAACTGGTGGATCATTTAAGTATAGAACATCAAAGCTATTTTACTTGAAAGAAAGGTGTGAAAACTATTTTGCACTTTTCTTTCATGCTGTAATTTTGATGTGTATTAAGGGGGATTTATTTGTATACATATGATAAGTTGATTTCTTGGGTAGAGGATATAAAAGAAAAAAATCATAGTTCTGCTACAGCACTTTGTATTATAAAAGATAATAAAATCGTACTAGAGCATTATAGTGGTTATCACTCAAATACATCTACAACCAAGAGAGTAACAGCATCTTCACAATTTAACGTTGCTTCTGCTAGAAAAAGTTATTTAGGATTAATGATAGCGTATGCGCTTTATGAGGGGAAAATAAACTCTATTGATGATGAAGCGATAAAATATTTTAAAGACTTTGATCCTGCATTGCTTAGTAAAACGACGATAAGACATTTAGTAACACATTCGCACGGATTAGAAGAAACGAATGACAGGACAATTTTTCGTGAATTTGCACCGGGGCAATCATGGGCGTATAGAGATATTAATGTAAGAATGATGACACGTCTTATTTATCAGCTATATAACAAAAGTTTTCCTGAATTGTTAAAGGAGCGTGTGTTTAAGCCTGCTAATTTTCAAGAAACAGGTTGGAGAGTTCAGCGAGATGAAAATTTAGTTGACGTTGTTAATAATCCAAATGAAGACGCAATTAGTGAAATTGGTACGGTAGATGACGGTACTGAAAAAAATTTGTTTGTCTCAGCTAGAGAATTTGCGCAGTGGGGCAATCTTCATTTAAATCAAGGTGGGATAGATGGTAAACAAATTGTTCCAAAAGAAGTTATAAAAATCGCTACGAGTTTGCAGAGTCCAACATATATAAACAAAGAGCTACCACAAAATGGATTGTTTTGGTTCATCCAAAATGAGCCTGCGCGATTAAGCGAACTTGGTGAACGTGTTCCAAAAGGGGCTTATCAAATATTAGGGATTACTGGACCGACCATTTTAGTAATACCTGAATATAATGTAGTTGTTGCAAAAATGTATAACAAAAGATATAACTACGGCGGTGATAATTACTTATATTATTTACGTGAATTTAGTAATTTAGTCGCTGATACATTTAGTAACGGTAATAGGGCATAATTACTCCTATAACAAAAAGGAGTGATTGAAAGTGAAAGATAAAGTGAACAAAAATAAAAAACAAAATATAAAAGATGTAAATACAGAGCAAAATGCGATTTATAGCGATCCTAAAGATGCAGCTAATATGCAAACTGTACCGCAGCCGAAGGATTTTGATGAAATCGAATATTAATTTTTCATCCGACTATATGATGAATGAAAAATACGTCTTAAGTCTCATCACATATAAGAAATTATTTGATAACATATATACATAAGCATTTGAAAATGGCTTATCTTAACAAAGCTTTCTTTAGAAACATCTGATATAACCTGCAAAAGGCACTTCTTTATGAAGTGTCTTTTTGTGTATATGAACTTAATTACCATTTTCCGTACAGTATCTTGCAATTTATGATGGATATACTAACTGTGAAAATTCATGTCAAGATAAAAGAAGGGGACAGTTAGTATGAAACAAACTTCTATAAATCCGTTACTAATTGTTCTAGGTACAATCATTGTTCAAATTGGCCTTGGAACAATTTATACATGGAGTTTATTTAATCAACCCCTTGTAAGTAAGTTTGGATGGAATCTTAATTCAGTAGCGATAACTTTCTCCATAACAAGTTTTTCTTTATCATTCTCAACTTTATTTGCAGCCAAGTTGCAGAAAAAATTAGGACTTCGAAAACTTATTGCTACTGCAGGAATTGTTTTAGGACTCGGCTTAATACTTAGTTCACAAGTTTCTTCTTTACCACTATTATATTTATTAGCTGGTGTCGTTGTTGGTTATGCGGATGGAACAGCTTATATTACATCACTATCTAATTTAATTAAATGGTTTCCAAATCGGAAAGGGCTTATTTCAGGTATATCTGTATCAGCGTATGGAATGGGCAGCTTAATCTTTAGATATATAAACGGAAATCTTATCGATAACCTTGGTGTATCACAAGCATTTTTATATTGGGGTATTATCGTGTTACTTTTAGTGTTAATCGGATCGTTCTTCTTACGTGAGGCAATTGTAAGTAATGCTGTAACTGAAACATTACACAATGACTATACTCCGCGTGAAATGATGCGAACGAAACAAGTATATCTGCTATTTTTTATGTTATTCACCTCGTGTATGGGTGGTTTGTATTTAATCAGTATGGTAAAAGATATCGGCGTACAACTTGTTGGACTTAGCGCAGCAACCGCTGCAAACGCCGTTGCTATGATTGCGATCTTTAATACAGTAGGTAGAATCATTCTTGGGACGTTATCAGATAAAATCGGCCGAATGAAAATTGTCTCTGCAACGTTTATTATTATAGGTTTGTCAGTCTTTACTTTAAGTTTTATTCCGCTAAATTACGGAATCTATTTTGCTTGTGTAGCAAGTGTCGCCTTTTGCTTCGGCGGTAATATAACTATATTCCCAGCTATTGTCGGAGATTTCTTTGGATTAAAAAACCATAGTACAAATTACGGGATTGTCTACCAAGGTTTCGGATTTGGTGCGCTTGCAGGATCATTCATTGGAGCGATACTTGGAGGATTTCAACCAACTTTCATTATAATTGGTGTTTTAAGTGTTATTTCCTTCATTATTTCAATATTAATCCGTCCACCAACTGCAGAGAAGAAAAAGGAACTAAAACATTTACATCGGAAAGTAGCTTAATTTTAAAAAGAGTCCTCATACTAGGGCTCTTTTTTATTCCATTAACTTTGCTTCTTTACCAACTCATTAAAGACAGGACAATATCATTTTAAAATTGAATAGATAAGTAAAAAGGAGCGTGACACTTAAAATGAAAATAGTACAGCAGTGGGTACAAGAAGATAGTGATTACATAAGAGAGAAAGTAATTGAATACAATCAAAAATATCTCGCAGATGAAGAAAAAACACCTTCAGAAAAGGTTAGTTTCATAGTAAGAAATGAAAAAGAAGAAATAGTAGGTGGGGTAACAGCAATAACTTTTTGGCACCATATACACGTTGACTTTCTATGGGTTTCTGAAGAATATAGACATGAAGGTTACGGAACCAAGTTAATAAAACTTATTGAAGAATTTGCAATTGAAAAAGAGTGCAGGTTAATCAATTTAGATACTTTTAGTTTTCAGGCGCCTGATTTTTATAAGAAGCATGGATATAAAGTAATCGGAGTAAGTGAAGATCATCCGAAAGGACATAATCATTATTATTTAGAAAAACGGCTAAAAAGTATATAGAATTTGTTAACATTAGTATTTGGAATACACATGCAATAAGGGCGAGGTTATTATTAATTTCAGTATTAATTGAATCAATTTTTATTCTAAAACTGCAAGAACGTACTTTGGATAATCTTCCTAAGGTACGTTCTTTTTTTATATCAGTAGCCTATTCTTATTAACTCCACCAATAGTGGTAAAGGCAAGACTTAACTAACTTATATATATTAAAAGGAGTTAATGGTAGAATGAATAGAAGACAGAAAATTCCTTTTATTAAAAATAGAGGAGGAACATATGAAAAAAGTTAATGTTACATACGCGATTTTGTACGATAAAACTAATGAAAAGATTTTAATGGTAAAAAACAAAGGGGAAAATGGTTCTTATTATACATTACCAGGTGGCGCAGTTAAATTAGGAGAAACATTGGAAGAAGCAGTAATTCGAGAAGTAAAAGAAGAAACAGGGTTACATATAAACGTAAAAGGGATTTGTTCTATCAGCGAAGCCTTTTTCGAGGAAAGAGATCATCATGCAATTTTCTTTAATTTTCTAGGTGAAATAATTGGCGGAGAGACATATATATCAAGGCCAAAAGAAATTGAAGAGATTACTTGGATGGAATTACATATAGCAGCTCCATATTTACGCATACCAGAACATTTACTAGATTTATTACAAAAGAAAGAAACAGTACCTTATTTTTTTAACGGAACAATCGTTCATCAATCCTCATAAAAATATTATCTCATGTAAGGCGGGGAAAACATGGAGTTTATCGTTAATCACAAACAATTCACTCAAGCACTTTCAGAAGTAAGTAAAGCAATATCAACAAAATCTTTCATTCCTATATTATCTGGTATAAAAATAACTGCAGATCAATCTGGAATTACTTTAATCGCAAGTAACTCGAATATTTTTATCGAAAAATTCATTCCTGTTTCAATTGAAGACGAAAAGATTGCAACTATTTTAAAGGCAGGAACTATTGTTGTACCTGCAAAGTATTTCATTGAAATAATAAAGAAAATGCCAAGTTATATAGCAATAAAAAGTAAGAATGAGCAATTAATTACGATACAATCAGAAGAAATCACATTAAGTTTAAATGGATTTCCTGCAGATGAGTTTCCGAATGTACCGCTTATAGACAATCATGCAGAAATCAAAGTAGAGACAGAGCAATTGATTGAAGTATTTAAACAAACAGTCTTTGCGGTAGCGAAAAATGAATCTAGACCTGTTCTTACTGGGGTGCATATAGAGTTATCTAATAATAAGTTAATTTGTGCTGCAACTGACTCACATAGACTAGCGATACGTGAAACATTGCTTTCCTCAGATGTAAAAGCAAATTGTATTGTACCAAGCGCAACCATTAGTGAACTTCTAAAATTAATGAACAGCAATTCAGAATTCGTATATATCTATCTTTCAGAGAGTCATATTATATTTACGCTCGGAACAACTACATTATATTCAAGACTAATCGAAGGGAAATATCCTAATATTTCTAATCTTATTCCGAACGACTTTAAAACGATTATTAACATAGATAGAAAAAAGATATTACAAGGTGTAGACCGATCAAGTTTATTAGCAAGTGAATGGGCCAATAACAATGTTAACTTAGAAATCATAAACGAATCTACAATTAAAATTTCTTCAAATGCTTCTCAAATTGGGCAAATATCCGAAACGCAACAAATAGATGCGATTCAAGGTGAAAAACAATTAAATATATCTTTCGATGGGCGTTTTATGGTTGATGCTTTAAGAGCAATAAAAGAAGAAACGATTACTTTAAGCTTTGGTGGTTCTATGAGACCGATATTGATTGAAGCAGGAGAGAAATCTGCAGCAGTACATCTTATATCACCAGTAAGAGCTTATTAGGGATAGAGGAAGGGATTACATTATGTACAAGCAGACTTTTGTTTTATGAAATCATAAATCAATACATTATAAGAATGATGTATTAGTAAAGCAAACAGTTTACTAATTCCTACATAATATAATTCATAGACAAAGTAGCAATGGTAATCTGAAATACAAAGCAAAATAATAATAACCTCAATATAAAAGCCATAGATTAATCGATATGGGGTGAGTATGATGAAGAAAATAATTGTTTTACTCATTGGTATAGTTTTAATTACTTTTGCTTTTTATCAATACAATAAAAAAGACTATGCAGCTAAAAGTACTAACTTGTATGTAGAAAACTTTAAAGGGGGAAATGATTCAATAAAAATACAATCTGCTATTAATAAAGCAGAATCTAGTAAAATTAAAACGGTATTACTTGATGATAAGAAGTATAAAATTACGTCACCAATCATTGTTAAAAAAGGTGTGAAATTATTATTTGGTTATGGATCCCAATTTGTAGTTGAGGGAAACTTTAGAGTTCTAGAACTGGAGAACAACGCATCCATTGAAGGAGCGTATATAGCTATTGACGACCCTAAATTTAACTCTGAAGTTATTTATTTAGACGGTAAAAATAAATATTATAACACTTGGAACAAAACACAAATAAAAGATATAAATATTATTAATTGGACGGAAACGAATAAAGGTACCGGAATTTCTTTATACTCTGCTGGAAAAGAAAATGAAATTTCGTTTGTTAACTTCGAAAACATTAAAATTGTAGGAATGGAAACCGGACTAAAATTAGTAGCAAAAAAACCGAGCACCGGACAAGCTTGGATAAATGCCAATCGTTTTATGAACTTTTCTTTAGAAGACTGTGTAAATATGATTTATATGGATAGTCAAGTAACTACGCCAAATGAAATTAGTGGGAATCAATTTACAAATCTTCAAATACAGCCTTCAAATAAAACAAAAAGCATTATACAGGTAAGTGGTCAGCATAATGAATTTCATGGGATGGTGTGGGATTTAAATAAAATAAAACATGAAACCGAACTCATTGAACTGACTGATAAGAGTATGAATACAGTGGTTGAAATGTCCAGTGTACCAGCAAATAGAGTTTTAGATAGTGGGAAATCCAATATTGTGAAATAAGTTTAAATACAGAAAAAAGAGCGAATTCTTTATAAGAGGATTCGCTCTTTTTATATTTTAAAATTAAATTTCCTTCCACCAAGCGGATGAAGGATAATTTGTAGATTTTAACGTAATAGATTCACCAATTTGAGGCGTTGTAATTTTAACTCCTAAACGGTTAGCTTCTTTCGTAACACGTTCTATCGGGTCACTCCATTCGTGTAATGCTAACGTAAAAGCACCCCAATGAATCGGAAGAAGTAATTCTCCTTTAACATCAATATGAGCTTGTACCGTTTCTTCAGGCAACATATGAATAGCAGACCACCTCGGATCATATTGCCCGCATTCCATTAATGTAAGATCGAATGGACCGTATTTATCACCAATTTCCTTAAAGTGAGGGGCATAACCGCTATCACCACTAAAGAAAATTTTAGTCTCTTGACCAAGAATAAGCCATGAACACCATAATGAACGATCTCTATCTGTCATACCACGTCCAGAGAAATGCCTTGCAGGCGCACATACTAACTTAATATTATCAAACGTAATTTCGTCCCACCAATTATGCTCACTAATTTTACTAGGCGAAACACCCCATTTAATAAGATATTGTGCAACTCCAGTTGGAACATAAAAGTGCTTTGCGCGATCTTTTAACTGCATAATACTTTTGTAATTCAAATGATCATAGTGATTATGAGAAATGATAATCGCATCAATTTCTTGAAGGTCATCACGTTCTAAAGAAAAAGTACCACTATAGCGTTTACTATTAAACAAAGGAAATGGGGAAGAGGCATCTCCAAACATAGGGTCTAATAATAGTTTTTTACCTTCTATTTTCAAAAGAGAAGCAGAATGGCCAAACCATGTAACACTCTCTAACGATTCATTATCTTTATTTGATAAAACGATAGGCAAATCCTTTATAGGACGCAGCTTTGATTTTATTTTAAAGTAATCCGTCATTAAACTTATAATATCTTTCGGTTTAAAACTCATATCAGTATGAATTTGATTTGTATATTTCTTATTCATTCGTTCTCCTTTTTACGATTAACAATTTACGTATGTTGTTATTGTGGCTATTTGTAGTTTAAACTATATTATTTTACCTTTCATCTAAATTGCCTTGTATTTCATAAATTCGTCAAATTCATTATTTGTATCTATAAAGTACAAATTGCACAGTGGCAGCTAAAACAAATATTAAGTACATGTAAATTGTTTTTATTTAGTAAATTCCTTCTTATACGCAACAAAGAACATACGTTTCGTTGTATGTTATAGAAGAAAATATGTCTCTAATAAAAGAAAGGAAGGAGAGGATGTAAGTGCACATAGAGCGAAAAAAGAAATCAAAATGTAAACTATCAAAATCTGAAATCATGCATTTGTATACTGAAGGGAAGAGCACCTCAGAAATCGCCATGCTCGCTAATGTGTCTGCAAGGTATATTCGTATGGTTTTATCAGACAATAACGTACCAAGACGCGCTATAGGGAGTTGGAAGAGAAAGTATGACATAACAGAAGATTATTTTAAAACGTGGTCAAACAATATGGCTTATATTTTAGGGTTTATAGCAGCAGATGGTGTTATACAGAAAGAAAATCAATGTGTCAGTATATCTCAAAAAGAAAGTTATATTTTAGAAGATATAAAAAAAGAACTAAAAACAAACCAGCCACTTTATCAAAACAAAAAAACAGGCGTATATATGCTAAATATTAATAGCAAAACAATAAAAGACGACCTTATGAACATACACGGAATTATGCCATGTAAATCATTTAACATCGAATTTCCTTTTGTACCAGAAGAATATTTGCATCATTTTGTTCGTGGGTATTTTGATGGGGATGGTCATGTTAACTCTCACAAATACTTTGTTAGTTTTGTTGGTGGATCATATAATTTTATGAATTCTTTTAAAGATATCCTTGAGAATAATAAATTCCAATTAAGTTTTGTTGACAAAGAAAAACAATATCGTATTTACCTAAGTGGTAAAAATAATGTTAATAAATTTTCACGGTGGATTTATAAAGATAAAGGTTTACATTTAAAGCGTAAATACAATATTTTTCAAGAAAAAGAATAATTGTAATGATAATCGAATAATTCACAAACAAGTTCAATTATAAAATTAAAATTCACGATGAATTATTAATTGAAATCAAAGTAATTGCTAAAGCAAACAAATTATAAATATAGTTTAGTCAAATTCAAAGCAACTTGTTTAAATTTAATAATTAAACAAGTTGCTTTTTATTATGTTTTATTAATGATTATTTACGCTAATCCTGCATCAACGAACTATTCACTAATAAATAAAGAAAAGGGAAGTATACCAAATGAAACTAACCTATAATAAGTTTATTACTTTTTTCTAGTAGACATAATATATATTATAGGCAGTTATAGAAACAAAGTAATATCAGGTATCAAAAACCAAGTAAACTATACTTAATGAGACGAAACAGAGATTTTTAGTGAGATTCACATGAAATCTTATCTAAACAAATTTCTTCAGTTTTTATCGTTTTTATTTGTTATAAATTCATCACAGCAAATCTTAATCAATAATCGCTTAAGATTTAACGAATTAAAAACATTTTTGATTGGCAAGAAATTTTTATACAGAAAAATTATTTCTATACAAAATATAAATTAGTAATTTTATTTTATGTTTTACTTAATGAATTTATTGCTATTTGCACATGTTTTACAACTTTACATTATTTGTTGTTATTTCTGTTATTTAGACTTGACTTTCATTACACTCATTGTTTTTTATCCTAGTTAACATAACGCTTATTTTTAACATAAAAAAATCCTCCTCACCTTCAGGAAGATTTTTTGTTTGCTATTATTTTATTTATATCTTCTAGTAACAATCCCAATTGTAAATGACATTGGAAAAATCTAGATTTAACAAATCTTCCTTACGTATAAAGAAATTAGCAACCCCAGAATCGCCCCACATAATATTTAATGAATCGTCTGTATCGATTTGCAGCAATAATATGTCATGTTGCTGGTATTTTTCTTCCCATTCCCTTGGATCTGTCTGTGTGAAAAATGGATAACCACCAATTTTATGTCCTTGATCCTTACATAAATCATCATACAGTTCGCCTAATTCTGTATTATTTTCTTCATCAACAATTTCTTCCCAATCAATGTTATCACTAAAAATCATTTCAAATCGATAATCTCTTGGTGTTACTGGTTGATATGCCAACTCAAACTTTAGTTTTGCTGCTTCGGGTATGATAAAATTCTCTAAATCTAAAGTGTTTAAATAACTAAAATCAGTAATAACCTTATTTAAATCTTCTATAATTGTAGAATGATAAATAATTCGAAAGTCTTTTTGGACTGTTGGATGATCAAAATCTGCTCCAAAAAGATCTTCTTCAGCACTTATGAAAAACTGTAACATTCCATGTTGAGGCATATGTTCAATATTTGGTATTTCTTCAAGGTTTAACTGCGCAAGTAGCATCATAGGTTGTCCGTTTGAGTCTTTAGGATGCTCTTGATCTATAGGTAAATACGGATATCCACCAAACTTACTTTCAAAAAGCGTTGTCTCTGCTTGCGTTCCAGACACTTTAACATACGGTTTCACACTTTCTTCTAAAATACTACGATACTGTTCTAGTTCTTTCGGAATTTGAAGTTGATACGTATTCTTCACTACATTTGCCTCCCTTTAGTAATGAATTGAAAATGCCTAACTTAATTATATAGTAAGCGATAGCTCAATTGAAAATCGTTAAAAATCCATTTTCACCCTCATTTTTTGCGCGCTTGGTGGACAAAGTAGATTATGTTCTAATACCTTTTTATTAATAGTTCGAATTAAATCCGCTGTTTCTGCAGTATTTGTATTTTCTTTTAGCTTTTCTTTTAAATCGTCAATTTCTTTTGAAAGCTCAATCCACCTAGGTAAAACATGATTATTTGCTAAAGTTCTATAAAGTTGCTTTTCAGGATTGTACGAAAGATCTTTATCAAGATTAAGAGGTTTCCCTTTACCAGGTAAATGATCAAAAGACCCTTTCTTTTCTGCTTCTTTAACGATAGAACTAATATGATCTTCATACGTATAGGACCAAACTTTCTCATCTTTTACTAAAATCTCTTGCTTTTTTAGTTTTTTATCTAGTTCTTCTTGATTCATAGATTCTCTCTCCTTTTTATTTTCTAATGCCCTTAACCCATCGAATAGCTTTTCTCGCCACCATACGCTATCATGTCCGCCTTGAAACTCTTCGTAAGTGGTTTTGGTGTTTCATTTCTTCTAAAGCTTTATATAGCCGTCTATTAGCCGTTAAAAGAGGTTCGTTTTCAAGTTCACCTACTGCTATGTAAGTATTGAGGTGAGTTGCATTAGAATCTATTAATGAAATTTGATTTTCAATCCAAGGAATTGCATTTTCATAATCGTCCTTTTTCCAATGTACGGATCCAGACATTGACAACACATTTCCGAAAATATGTGGATTTTGAAGTGCTGCATAAAAAGCTGCTAAGCCACCAAGACTGAAACCAGCAATTGTTGTATGATTCCTTTCTTGATAAACGTGATACTTAGATTGAATCCACGGAAGTAATTCCTTTGTTAAAAATGTATTCATTTTATCGTTATAAGTTAGCTCTTCTAATCGATCAACAGGATCTATAGTAACAGCAATACACGATGGGATTTCTTTTTCGTAAATTAAATAATTAAGTGTTTTTGTGATTGAAAGGTCATTAATGAATGAATTCCCATCAAATACAATGAGAAGTTCTTGAATATGTGAAGTGTGAGAATAATCATGAGGCGTATAAATATGAATTTTGCGTGTGTTATTTAAAATCGAACTATAAAAAGAATATGTTTCAATCTTTCCGGATGGATAATCATTTGAAGGAAAACGACTGCTATATTGCACCTCCATTCCTATGTTTAACACAGACGCTTTATTGGTACCTTCTCCAAATGTATTTCGATTAAATTGGTCTATTTCGTACTGTTCACTACGCTTTATCCAATCATTTTCGAAAACATCGTTTACTGAAAAATAGTACGTTGAAATAAAACTCTTATCCGTCCTAAACGTTACATACCAAATATCTGTCTGTAACAATCGTTGTAATTGATTTACAGACAGATCCCAACCAGGAAAACTACCGAATACATAAACATTTTCAGTATTTTGATCGCCTAACCATATATACGTTATAAGTTTATACTGATTATCTGCAGGGCATTGTTCTATTAGTGGCGTGTGATTTGACTTGATTTCATGCAAAAAAGTATAAAGAGCTTTTTTGTTTCCATTCTTTAATTGATTTTTAAGCTTCTCTAACTTAGGACTGATTATTGTAGTCACCTCTCTTTCTCCTTTGTAGTATTTATTCTATATGTAGTTTTTTTCATTAGAATCCCTATATAAAAGTAGTCGTAAGTTATTTGTTTAGCGAAGTTATTTATTAGAAAAATAATCAATTGCCTGAATAGAAAGTTCTAATGATTTTATTCTTCTTTCTAAAAGCGTTCTTTGAGGACTCCCAAGCTTTGACTTAACGTAAATCTTTTCAATTGATGGAAGCAAACCAATTAGAACATTACGAGCTTCTGCTAAATCTTCCTGAGTATAATGATGAGTTTCTTGCTTCCAAACACTTTCTAACATAGCTAAGCCGATACTAGCTGCTTTGAGTCTTTTTTTCACTAAAGTAGTATTTGATCCTTTTTGAGTCATCTGTGATAAGGCATTTTCAAGTTTACTAATTGTTGACTGTAAAGATTTTATTGATTCTACTTTATCTATATTTGATACGTTTTTCATGTTAATGTTATCCCTTCTATGTTGCTAACTTGTTTTGTTTAATGTTTAATGAAATCCTTAAAAGCTTGATTTCACTCGAAATATTTTAACATAAATAACTAACTGTATTCGAGTTGGACAATAACTTAAAGTAAAACAGCTATTCCTCTCTCCTCCCCTGTATCATTCTATTATATGTACTTCTTTCTTCTCATTAGAATTCCTATATAAACTAGTTGTTAATATTGAATGTTTTATGAACAAAAAAACGTACAAGTAATGTAACCTGTACGTTTTCGCTTTTATTCAGTAAGGTAATAAAGTAATAGCTTCCTGGTCTTCTCATAACTTATGAAATCTCTATACAAAATGGGATAATTCACAATTTCTGTTTCTAGAAAACGATATTGCGGAAACCACTCAAAAAACGATTTTCTTAACCACTTTATTTGTTGAAACGTAATGTTCTGTTCGTTTCCATTTAGTACAGAATTTAAAGTAGCTGCTGTATGCATCCAATAATGATTAAAATCAGCGTTTATACAGTCATCTTCGGTAAATTTACTTTTTAAGTCTCGCTGCAATTTTGCTGTAGCACGATAAGGAAACGGTTTATGAAGTGGACTATGCATTTTCTGCAATTCCTTAAAAATAATTCGTTTTCCTAACTTCAACTTTCCACCCCTTTATTTCTCTATCCAATTTAATAAGTTTTCATAATGATATTGAGCATCGATATACCCAAGATTATATAGATTAACGAGCTTTTCCTTATTTCTTTCTATTCCGCTTATAGGAAGCTGTACACTTGGTTGAATTACATAAAAATTATCTTTTTGTTCTTCTCGATTCATATAAGATATCGTCTCATTATAAAAACGATAATGGTCTACTAAATTCTCTGCGATTTTCGGATATTTTCTATATAAAATTTTAGCCAGGCCTGAAAATTTATTTCGCTGCTTCTCATATCCTTCTGGCTTTGTCATAATTACAACGTTCTTTTCATAACCATCCTTTTGGGCTTTCAAAACAGGTATAGGGTCTATAATCCCTCCATCTAATAATTTTCGATTATTATATTCTACAGCAGGTGCTATAAACGGCACAGAGCTAGATGCACGAATGATTTTTAAAATATCATTTCCGTGTTCTGCTTTATTATAATAAATGGCTTGTCCTGATTCGCAATCAGTTGTCCCTATAACAAACTGTTCATTACAGTTTAAGAAAGTTTGAAAATCAAATGGTACAATTTTATTAGGTACTTCATCAAATAAAAAATCCATTCCGAATAATTCACGTTTTCGAATTAAGTTTCGATAAGATATATACCTGTAATCTGATACTAGCTCTGTATTTACTTTCTTATTTCTACCTTTTTGACGCGACAAATAGGTTGCTCCCATACAGGCTCC
Source organism: Bacillus sp. TE8-1 (assembly GCF_008368855.1). NCBI lineage: Bacteria > Bacillati > Bacillota > Bacilli > Caryophanales > Bacillaceae > Bacillus > Bacillus sp. TE8-1. Next base: position 52,815 of record NZ_QPET01000016.1, read on the forward strand.
AGCTGATACGCCGACTACATATGGAAAGAATAAGTTCTTTTCCATGAAATATTCGAGTACACCTGCAGTATATAAACCTTTCATTCCTCCGCCCTCTAATACTAAACCAATATTCTTCATGCTATATCCCTCTGCTTCTTTTTTCTTAATTTCATATTAGCATAAGATTTTAAGATGAGGTTATATAAACTAATTACAACAATAACCAGAAACTACTAAAGTAATGTCATAATATCTTTGTGAGTAACATGTTACAATATAAGTAATTCATTCCACATATATTAAAGGAGGAATTTAATATGGGTTTATTTAGCGGTATTTTAGGAAATGCATCAAATACGAGTTCTGAAAGTGTAGAACGTGATTTAGAGAAGATTATGCTAGACGATGAAAAAGTAGAGCATGCTTATAAATTAATTCGTGATCTAATCGTATTTACAAATCGTCGTCTTATATTAGTAGATAAACAAGGAGTAACTGGCAAAAAAACAGAATACCATTCTATTCCTTATAAAAGTATTACACAATATAGCATCGAAACGGCTGGGCATTTTGATTTAGATGCAGAACTTAAAATTTGGGTGTCTAGTATGGAGGATCCAATTACGAAAGAATTTAAAGGTGACGATAGTATTTTAAGCATTCAAAAAGCGTTAGTAACCTTTACGACAAAGTAGTGGTTTTTTGTATTTTTATTCATTTTTAAAATTACTAACCCGATTATTCTGGAAGAACATACATTATTTTTGTATATTTAATCCGAAATGACATAAAAAGGTAAAGCGTATTTTATATGCTTTATCTTTCTTTTTTGTAATAAATAAGTGTAGTTTCATCATTTAATTTCTTTATAACTTCTGTTCTTTTATACTCCATCTTTTCATACAAAAAACAATTTTTCTCTTCTTCTAAAATAGTAGCAAGTTCCCAGCTCGTTGCTTCAGGAAACATTTCCTCAATTAATGTAAGTACCTTTTGGGCAATTCCTTTTCCTTGATAACTCGGGTGAATAAACATTGGACTGATCCAAAATTTAGAGGGTGTTTCTTTTTGTGAAATGCATATCGCTCCAACAAGATTCATTGCCACTATTATTTTATAGAAGCCACCGTCTACATGATTTATTCTACAAATAGTTTTTTCGATAGTTTCATTTGCTGGGTTTGTTTCGTAGTCTTTATATTTATGTAATAAAGGGCTAAATGAGTCTATTTGCATTTGAAATAAATCTGTTGCATCACTTTCTGTCGCCTTCTCTAATGTAATCTCCATGTTACCAATTAAGTCGCTTTCTTAACGAGGTAATATGAGCGGTATGATGACGACCATGCCATGCGTATAGTCCTATTGCAACAGCAAGTTCTGTTTCACCAGTTTCAGGATGGTTAAATGTCTTTTCTAAATCTTCAATTTCTAGAGAATATAAAAGGTTAACCCATCTTTTATGTAATGAATCTAGCATTACTAGTGAAACATCTACCGGTAATTTTGAATCGGGTAACTCTGCCCACTTCTCTTCTTTATACGGTTTAATAGTTGGATTCTTTTCTGTAAGTGCTAATTTGAAGCGTATGTAGCTATTCATATGGCTATCAACAACGTGATGAACAACTTGACGGACAGTCCACCCTCCAACGCGATATGGTGTATCTAACTGCTTCTGATCTAAATCTTTAATTGCCTTTGTTAGTTCATTAGGTAAATCTTCAATTTCTTGAATCCATGTATCAATCATTTCTTCAGTTATAGGACGTTTGTATGTAAATTGGCCAATTGGATAACGTAAATCCTTCATGAATAAGTCCTCCTTATTATAAGCGCGAAGTATTTCTCCAAATATAGTGTACAAACTTCACATGTTCTCCATGTAATTCTACAGATGTTATATCTGATTCATTTTGATAAGAAGAAAATCCGCTTTTTTCTAGTACAATTTGTGATGCGAGATTATTAGTCGTTGTTTTAGCATGAACTTCAGTAATTTCATTATTTTTCGCTACATCTAAAATTAATTTTACGGCTGCTGTTGCAACTCCTTTTTTAGTAAATTTTTCTCCGACCCGATACCCGAGGGAACTAATTCGAGTTTCCGTATCTATATCTACTAAATTAATTCGCCCTACAATTTCTTTTTCTTCATTACGAATTAAATAAAAATAAGAATCTCCATCCGCTTGTTCTATTAATAAATCGTCTAGTAGTTTTTGGAAATATTCAAATTCAAAATATTTCGAGCCACGATTTGGTACCATTGTTTCAAAAAAAGATTTATTCGTAAGTTCAAACATAAATAAATCCTTAGCATCTTGTTCCTTTAGTTGCTCTATGTATATTTCCATCCCGTATTCTCCTTCTTGATTTACTAACTGTTATACATTCTTTTTTAATCAATTATATTCCTGCTATTTCTTTCGATTAAGTAATATAGATAGTAACACTTTCGGATGAAAAAGATGAAATGGATTACGAATTAAGTTCATCACTCGTACTAACCGAATATAAACATCAGAATTACTTGCAGATAGTCGATATATTTGTTTCGTATACCATAGCTGAAATTTTTGTTTTGTAGTTAATTCTCTCTTTAGTTGCGGGTGACGTGATATTTCTGTTGTTGTCATATCCCAAGGGGTTTCTATTATAGTAGCTGCCTTTTTATAAAATTGTTGTGTAAATGTTTTATCAAGTTGTTTTCTATCTTGCAAAAGTAATTGCAATTGGTGAGCCTCCATAGCAGCAACTGATACGCCTTGGCCGAAAACGGGATCAAAACGACATTGCGCATCTCCAACAACTAATAATCCTTCTGGTACATTATTCACTAAATCAAATCGCCGGCGTACTTGATAAGGAATTTTGTATGTCTTTATATCAGTAATTCCCTCGGCCTTGTTTAAGAAATCTGTAACATTAGAAATTGATAGGTTTTCAGCAAAATCATAAAACTCATCATCTGTTTGTGGTGCTTTCTCGTTTGCGTATCCACTGAAAGTAACAAAATAACGATTATCTTCTATCGTTTGAATAAGAACGCCATAAGGGTTATCAGGGAAACTCGGAGACATTAGCACATTGCAACAGTCTAATTTCTCATTTTCTTTAAGTTTGAACATTTTCGTTGCGTAAAATAAATCAATACGAACTTTCTCTTCTTGTACTTCAATTTCGTATTCTCGTAGCCACTCTATACTTTTTGAGCCAAATCCACTCGCATCAACTACAAGATCCGCATGAACTTCTTCTTGTGTGTTTGTCTCTAGATATTTAACTTTTACTCCACACACTTTGTTAAGCTTTGCATCTACCAATAACCCTTTAACCAATGTTTCATATTTAATAGTAATATTTGAAATTTGATGTATTCGTTTTTGAATATGCCATTCTAGCAAAGGACGACTTTGTTGAATCATATGTACTTCCCCTATGAATGGCTGTTTCCATAGACCGAATTGATGCCATTTCAAATCACGAGTAAAGTTATTTACGATACTACCTGCTTCTATTAATTCATTCGTAATATTAGGAAACAATTCTTCAATTGCGTTTTCTCCACCTTTTAATAACACGTGAGGATGATTACTTTGTGGAACTCTTTTTCTCGAAGACTTTCCATCCCATCTTTCACCAGCTTCTATAATGATTACTTCTTTAAAAGAAGTTGATAATGCTTTTGCTGCAAACTTTCCTGCCATACTTCCACCAATAACGATAGCCTTATTAAACATATTTTCCCCCTTAATAAAAAGAGATCCTGCCTTGTATGAATGAAACAGGATCTTAAACTAATTAACTTCTTTATCATTATACTTAAAATACATCAGTAAATTGCAACATTAAAATTAAAATACCTAATCCCCATACGTAATACGCGAATACTTTTAAGGAGTGACGTTTTAAATATTGAATCATCCATGAAACAGCTATGTATCCAAAAAACGCTGCTGATAACGTTCCGACAATTAAAGATGTACTAGAAATAGATTCTGCTTTCCCTTGAAAAACGTCTATAAATTGCAAAATGATAGCTCCAACAATGGCTGGTGTCGATAGTAAAAAAGAAAAGTAAGCAGCAGTTTCACGGTCTAATTTTCTCCATAATGCAGCGACAATTGTCATTCCAGAACGGGAAATGGCTGGAAAAATAGCAGCAGCTTGAAATGAACCGATAATTAATGCGTCTTTATATGTTATGTCATCCATTTTTTTACGACCATTCTTTTGTTTATCTGCCGTGTAGAGAAAGAATCCGGTCACTAAAAACTCCCAACCGATCGTGATTCCTGTTTTTGAAATATCTTCAAAGAAATCTTTAAACAATAAACCAATTACAACTGCGGGTATTGTCCCAACGATAAGTAATAACATGAGCTTTGAAAATGGGTTTTTAATTAAATATATAAATTCTTTTTTGTAATAAATAAAAACCGCAAGTAAAGTCCCAATATGCAGCATCGTATCTAAAAATAAGCCAGCCTCATCTAATCGGAACAAATGCCTTCCTAAATAAAGATGTCCGGTACTACTGATTGGTAAAAATTCTGTTAAACCTTGAATTATACCTAGTATGAAAGCTTCTAACCAATTCATGATGGTCTCCTTTCTCTTTTGCTTGTACCAATATATGAGGGTTAAATTTTCGATATGAAAAAAACTATATTTCTCTATGAATTTACTTTTCATTTATGGATATATATGTAAAGAGGGTTAAGGAGGGTTATTATGTGGAAGCACACAAAATTCGGTAATGTATTACTTTGGGTGGGCCCTATCCTTGTATTTTTAGGACTATGTATGACAAATGTTATTTCAGATATTCCTTTCTTTGAGGGAAAACATAAAACGGTTGGTATTGTACTTATATTTATAGGTGTAATCTGTTTTGTTGCTGCTAATCATTTGAAAAAAGGAGAAAGATATGAAGAATAAATCTAAATAAAAAACAATCCTGGCATATTAGCTAGGATTGCTTTTTATTAATGTTGATTATTTGTAGAATACTTTATCAACGTTATATTTCGCTTTGTATTCATTAATGATATATGTTTCGTAAATTTCTCTTTCTGTTGGATCTTCTACGATACATGCATCAATGCGGTATACTTCATCACGGTGATTTTTAATTGGTGAAACATTATCTTCAAAATGCTTCTTAATACGTTGTCTAATTTTACGAGCTTTACCTACGAAAAGAAGTTCGTCATTAATATTGTAAAACATAAAAATGCCGCCTTTATCTCTAGGGAACAAGTGGAAATCGATAAATCCATTAATTGGAGTAATGATTGGCTCGTCTCCTTTAATAACTTGTTTACGTTCAGTAATTGAAACATCAGCTTCAGGAATATTAATTTTAATCAAGTTCATTCACGTCCTCTTTTATTATAAAGATAAATAATAGCATACATAAGTAAGAAAAGCTATGTTCAGAGGCATATTTCATTTTATAATTCAAATATTATAGGTGTATCATGTAAACTTTTCTTCCAAATCATATGATCACTGGATTCTCCCCAGTAATCTTTCAATACATAGCTAGGTTTTCCAAACTTTTTCATCCATATACTTTGCGCATTTTTATATCCACTATCTAAACAATATTCTGTTATCCCTCTGCTAAGTAATGTAAGAAACATTGTATGTAGTAATAAACTCCCTATTCCCTTTCTCTGATACTCCGGAAGTATGAATACAGTTCCTATTTCATACAAATTTTTAAGTACACCACCTGTACAACTATTAATCAATGTACTTGCTGGACCGATTTCGATTGTTCCAATGATTTTATCGTTACTTGTATCAATTGCTAATAAAAAGTAACGACTTTCTCCGTTACTATCAAAATCACTTTTCAAATACTGCTTTTTTGAGTTAATTTCATTTTCTATGTCATCTAATAATTGTGACAATCCTTCATTTTTGTATGTATTCGTAATAACTATACGGAAAAATAAATATAGTTCATCTATATCATTCAAATTCGGTCTTCTAACTGCAACGTTAGTCATGAATTCAATCTCCAATCCTCATTATGCCATTGTCAATACAACACTTTATATAATCTATTCATCATTATTCTGCAAAAACCTGCATAAATCCAACAGTATAGAAAACTCATTATAAATATTGATAAAATAATTTTTATATCCATAGTTGTATGAACAGCAGGACCAAGTACCGGAAAACGGAAAACATCGAGAACGATCATAATACCAATAAGTAGACAAGTTGCTGAAAAGGAAACAATCCAAATTCTCCTCTTTAATTTTAAAAAAGATACTCCTAAGGCTAGACCTAATAAGCCTGTAGTAAAAGGAAAGACAATTAGTTCACTGGGCTCAATAATAAATAATAGAAAAATAGTAAGAATATAAGAAAGTATTCCCTCACGAATAGAATAGAAAATAGCAAAAAAAATCGGTAATGTCGAAAATGGACTAATGAGCAAACCTATACCAGGAACTAAGTTCCCAGCTGCTTGAAACATGGTGGCCAATGCACTCATCAAAGCTGTCAGTACTAACTTATTCGCAAGGGACAATTTTCTTTTATGAACAAAACTCGTATCATGTTCTATCATCAGTTGATACCAATAACGTACAAACCGATTCATCAATATCTCCCCCTAAAGATGCCTCATTCATTACTTTCTATATTATTCATACAGTAGTGGTTTATGAGCTGCTTTCTACTTGTTATGAATTACTATATAATAAAAGACTTTTAGGGGGATAAATTGTGCGTTTTGAAACAAAATAAATTCCTTGGATTATTAAACTACGATTGTATATCGTATCAGGGAATAATTTCAAAAATGGTACCTTTGTTAAAATCAGTTACTTTCATAGAACTGTAAACTCCTAAATATAATTTAGTTTGATCCGAATTTGTTCCTAAACTCATATAATAAGCTGGTTGCGTACCAAAATCATAATTGGTTTCAATAGCATGAAAGTCAGCATGTTTACCGTCTGTACCTGCTCTAGTATAGGCTAAAACACCCTTAATTGGAGACTGAGATTCTCCTTTCTTGGCAAGGTCAGTAAAAACAACGCTACCTGTTAAATTTGGAATTGCATTTCCCATATATGGCTGAACTCCTGTAAGTGAAGTTCCTCCAAACTTATCTGTTCTAGAATCTTTATGAAAATAACTAAGTAGAGGCAGAATACGCTTGACTGAAGTTTGTATTGTTTCATCATAATAAACCATTGTTCTCTCATCCAAAGTCTGATTCTCAGAACAATGTCGTATAAAAGAAGTAGGTAAATCCCCTTCCCATCCTCGCCACCCAAAATTGATAACCCCATCTTGATTGGGAGTTAACCTCATAAAATGCATTTGAACAAGTTCTGTAACCGGTATAGGTTTATATTGAATAAATGAAAAAATAGACTCTACAATATCTTGTCCGACATTTCCGGCGTATTTGATATATTGATTATAAAACCTTTGAAATGAAATGCCGGTTATATTACGTACTCCTTTTGCAATTACTGTAAGTGTTTCTTGTATAGATAAAGGAAGTTCATTAAAGCGTGTAACTACAGGAGGGTTATTTATAAATGTATTTTTACTTACATCGATTTCAATTATTTTACCTGCTATTTCTAAATCATCTTGGCTTAAATTAAATGGATCATAACCTGACCCGCCATCTCCATTTGTAAAAACAAGTTTTCCAGTCTCAGGTGAAAAGTTTAAACTATTGACTCCGTTATGATTAAAAAATGGTCTTCTTACATTCAGTAATGTTCGTAGCTTTTGAGCTTGACCATTAGATTGTAAAGTCCATTCTTCTACTGTATCAATGTGATCATATTGCGTATTTCTATTAACCCACTTTAAATTTAGCGTTTTAGGGTCACAAGGATTCGGTTTAAATTGCTCAGAAAATGCACCTGGCCCTTGAGTTCCAGCTACTGAATAATGAAGATAAAATAACCCATTTTGATAAAATTGTGGATGGAACGCAAGTCCAAGCAATCCGCGTTCATCATAACCGCTACTAGAAACACCTTCTTCAAATGTACCTAATTTAATAATTAGGTGACGAATATCTAAAAATGTCTTTATAACTCCGTCCCCTATGTAAAAAATCTCCCCTAATTGAGTTGCGATAAATAGTCTTTCGGTTGATTCACCTGGAAGTATTGTTGTTTTCAATACGGTTGGTAAATTTATATTATGAACAATGGGTCGTAAACTAACTTTAACTTTTGTCAATTAACTGTACACCCCTTTTTCTTCTTTTTATAGAAGAATATGATTAGAGTAGTTCTGTTAGTATCAAATAAGTCGTATTCCTTTTTATTACAATTTTGTATATAATATAATTATAAATAATCTGGGGGACGAACTATGATAATCGTACTACAAATCATCTTACCACTAATTTTCGCAGTCTATTTATTTACCCTCTATCGTAAAGGGATGTATGGATCAGCTTCATTCATTTTAGCAGTCATGATAGGAATTTTCGGTTTAGAGAATATCTTTCAATATGCTAGTCTAACAGATCATGCTATTTATCCATATTGGGGCAGTTTGAAGGCTGTTGTTATCGTTTTATCAGTCGTATTTCTATTTAAAAAAGGTGGTTTAACAGGAAAATATTGATTTTTAATGCGTTACATATTTTCTTGTTAAATTGCTTTTATTTTATAAAAGAAGAAATATTTATGTAAAAACACGAAGAGATGTGTTACATATGTCTATAAATATTATTTCAATAGTATCTATCATAATATGGATTGTGTTAATTACAGAACTTATAAAACCTTCAAAAGAACAGAATGGACGAAAAATAGTAACTTTAGTAACTGCTGGTTCCGCATCAACACTTATTTTGACGGTTTCATTTATTCAAAATATCCCGTTTTGGAATTGATAGTGATATAACTAACAAAAATATGTATAAATAAAAAGATTAGGATTCACTCCTAATCTTTTTATTTTTTGAGGTAACACCACATGCCCAGCAAGCTAAGGTCTTGGAGTAGCCCCCAAACAAAATTTGAAATTTTTCTAAAGTTATTTATGTGAATTTAACTCGTTTTCAGGAACATATGTGATCCTTTTACAATTTGAATTTCTTTTTAAGCTTCTTATATTTTCTATACGAACGTCTAACAATGTTTAACATAAAATACGGTACTTTAATAGGGAAAGGCAATTTATATATGAAAGGAAAATAAAAGGTGAAATATGCCTTTTCTAGGTCTCTCCACTTACTATCTTCTTTTGTTTTTAAGAAATCAGATACATCGACTACATATCCCCTTCCTTTTTCCATCATCACATTTTTCCCGTGAACATCACAAGGAGTTAATCCCTGTTCCCTCGCATACTCTAAAGCCTTATTGATATCAAGTATTACCTGCTTAGGAATTTTAATCCCCTTATGAATAGCATCGTATAAGGTAATTTCTTTTAAACGTTTCAATACTATGAAATTTTCTCCTTTATATATAAGCTTTGAATAAGAAGGATGATTTCCGATTCTTCGGTATACTTCTGACTCTTTTTCAATTCCTTCTCCTTCTCGCACGTAAACTTTCACTACCCAATCTTTGTATTCTTTGTGCATGAATACTGCGGCATAATTACCTGTTCCTAAACACTTCCAAAGTCTAGGAATATCTTTAACTACTACAGGCTCGAATTCATCCTCACTTCTGATACTTACCTCTTTTAATAATTCGTTATTTATCAATCCCACAAAACTATTTATACTCATCATTCCCACTCCGGTTTTGCTAAAAGGGGGCCCACCCACATTTTAACGAAAATATACACTAAGCGAATTTTAGCATAAAACGAGTCATCTTTCTTCCTAAAATAAAAAGCTAACTCGTTTTATTTGAACTGTTGAATACTTAATATTTATTCCGTTATTCATAGCCAAAAACCGTACGATATAAAAATATTTCTAACTATTTTCATTTTTTCAGAGGCAAGTGTATAGGGCTTTTCTTAGTACAAGTTCTGTTCGTTCATTACCCATGCCAAATCTATAAAACATTGTTTAGAAGTGTAGCAAGGGTTTGTTAATGGTTCAATTCTTCTTCCACAACTATTTTTGTTAGCAAAAACTTTTATTGTTTTAATAGTCTTTTGTTTAATTCCCACAATGCTGTTTTGTTGCTATCCCATTTCAAAAGCGTTACTGCTTCCTCAAAGCATAACCATTTATAATTAAAGTGTTCTTTAGATAATAATATGTTTTTTGTAGGGACTTTAACTCCAAAAGAAAATTCTTTTATTACATAAACCTCTTCTCCCCAAAGGAATCCTCCAACTACATCCTCTACTGGTAGTGAAGACACAGAATCTAATTGTATATATGGACATTCTCTTGTAATACCAGCCTCTTCAAACGCTTCCCGTTTTGCTGATTCAATAGGAATCTCACCGTCTTCTCCGCCACCAGCTATTCCTTGCCAATAACCATAATCACTTCGGTTAAAAATGGCATATTGAATAGAATCGGCAGTTTTTATATAAGGAAATATCAATACTTGATATGACGCCCTCATTACTTAACCTCCTCTCGAAAATAAGTTTTAAATCAATATGAATAAAGAGCCGCCATCACAATTCTACATTATTAATGCAGGTTTATAATGTCGGCCCTCTATTTTTAAATAATTTTATTTTTCATAAACAGGCTTACTCTTAACAGAGGAAAAACTGATTATTTCTTGTCGAATTTGTTTAGCATGGTTTTTCCTAAATGTTAGCAGTACCCTATATTATTCAATTGCGCCAGCAACATCATAATCATTTAAATCTAATTCAATCGTTTTTCCGAGCGCTAGTTTAGCAAGTTCCGCTCCTAGATATGGACCAGCTGTTAAACCCGAAGCCCCTAATCCATTCGCAACGAGAATTCCTTCAAAGTTAGGTAGCGGTCCGATAACAGGTAAGAATCCTGGTGTAAATGGTCTGAATCCAACTCTCGTTTCAAGCATTGTAGCATTTTCTAAGCCAGGCGCAACTGTTAATGCCTTATGGAATACTTCATGTAAACCACCTGCTGTTACACGATGATCAAAACCAGTATCATTCTCATGTGTTGCACCAATTACGACATGCCCATTGTCAAACGTTAAAATATATTGATCGTTCGGTGGCATAACAACTGGCATATTTTCTGTTGCTGTATTCTCGATTTGCAGATGAACAATTTGTCCTTTTTGGAATGTAACTAAGAAATTAATTCCTAATGGTTTCAAGATTTCATTCGCCCATGCGCCTGCAGTTACAATAACCTTTTCTGCTAAAATTGTTTCATCGTTTACTGTAACTCCCGTAATATGATTTCCTTCACGGACTAATATAGCATCGCCTTTTATGAAAGTTGCACCATGTTTTTTCGCAGCACTTATTAATGCATTGCGTAATAATCTCCCATTTACTCGTGCAGCACCACTAATATGAACAGAACTATATTCGTCTGATAATGCTGGGAATAATTTTTTTGTTTCTTCAGCTGATAAGCGAGTGATTTCACCAATCTCCGGGGCATCTTCACGTCGTTTATAAGCTCGCTCTTCCATTTGATCTAACTTTTTCTCGTCAGTATGTAAACTAATTGCACCTACACGATTATATCCTGTGTCAGTTTCACCGTCTTCTTCTAATTGCTGAATTAACGAAGAATAGTAACGTGCACCGCCTTTAACAATTTTATACCATGCTTTATTACGACGCTGTGATAACCATGGACATACAATTCCTGCTCCTGCATCAGTTGCTTGCCCTAATTGTTGGCGATCCACGATAGTAACATTCGCACCTGTCTTAGCAAGATGATAAGCAGTAGACGCTCCTAAAATTCCAGATCCAACTACAATATACGATTTCATTTCAAACACCTTTTCTCTTTTGCTAATTATATAAATATAAGAACATTCCTTAGTATAATGGAAGGAATGCTTTTTTCAATGTACTCATCACAATTAATTGTTGCAGCATTGTGACTTCCTTAATCATTATTTTTTCTTCTTACGGAATAATTCAATTGTTTTATAGCCTTGTGAAAGGATTTCTATCATTTTCTCTAGACGTTTTTCACGAGTTTTTTCTTGTTTCACAGAAAAAAGATTACGTGCCCAATCTTTTTTGTATCCAGGCGTTAAACTTTGATAAAACTTAAGTTCATTCGGATGATTAGCTAATAATGCTTCAACATCTTTAATTCGATCTGCATAATCGGCAACACATTGACTCATAGCAGATGTTTTCGTTGTTTTTTTCTTTTCACGTTTTAAACCTACAACAGTAAAGACTTCATCCATACTTACCATTCGTGCAAATTTAATATCGCTTTCTCCCACATAACCATCTTCTCCAACGTTTAATGCCGGAAACATCTCATCACGGTGAATAAACGTACTATAACGAGCATTACCTTTTTTCGGATATGCGAAGAATAGGTAACCTTTTTCAATTAGTAATTCTTCATTACTAATAATAAAATTCGTTTGTTTCACCATTTCATCAAGCGTTTCTACAAATATAAAGATAGCATCGTGTTCTTTTGAGAATCCATTTTCTTTACCTGTAAAAATGTCATAATCACTTGGTTCGTTAATAACGACCATATTTGTATACTTATTAAGTTTCAATTTATCAATAACTGACATAATAATCTTCCTTTACATTCAAAATTCATTGTACATACTTTTTCGTACTGTTCTAGTGTATTATATGTATTAAGAAAATCAAACTTTAAATCGTGTTATTCTGCTGCAAAAGAACAGAATTCTTTAATAGATGGGGTGGTTTTATGCCATATGTAATCCGGGATGAAGGGCTAGTTTTACAAGGGGATGATGGAAAAGAACCAATTTTTCATACATATGAAGAAGCTGAGGAAACATTAAAAATATTAACTATACCGCAGTTTCCGAAACGTATTAGAAGAAAACCATTTACATCAAAAATAATAAAAATAGCCGCTTCTGAATAAGAACCGGCTATTTGTTTATTCATAACTTAATAGAAAATAAAGTATATAAAAACTCTCTATATTGATCTTCTGTAATTTCAAGCTTAGTTTTTTCCCCATGAATAATTTCAGTTAAACTTGTATTCGTTAATGAAATATGACCGGAGTTCGTCAACTTTACTGCAATTGGTCCTTTATTAAAAATAGACTTCTCATCTTCTATCACTCTTCTTTGAACATCGTTTACTACTATCTCATCAATATTATGTTTATAAAAAGCATGACAAACTTTCCATTCTCCATCAGTATCTATTCTTTCTAAAACATAATTTCCTTTACTCGTATCTTTTCGTCTCACCCGGTACGAACCATTTTTTGAAGAGACAGACTTACCAGTAAAAGGTACAGGAACAAGAGGTACTAACGAAGCTATACCTACATCAATTAAATACTGTACATTATCATAAGTTAAAATAATTGTTATATGGCCATCCTCAAGTGCCCATGCATTTATATCGTTTTTATAAACCGTACCTAATGCCAGTTGTACATCATAGCCACAGTCTCTTAAGAAATAGTAAAAAAGAGTATTTAATTCGTAGCAAAGTCCACCACGGGAACTAGTTAAAATTTTCTCTCGTAAGTTTTCCAGAGAGATTTGATTCGTATTTCGTGCTATAACATCTAAATTCTCAAATGGTATAGTATGCGCAAACGAAAAGAGTATGGTAGGTAATTCTTCAAACGTTACTTCATTACGTTTTTTAAGATTTAATCTTGTGAAAAGCTGATCTTGTAAACTTGTCATATTTAGCACCCCTTAAAAATTTATAAGTTTAAATAATATATGCTGATTGTAAATTTTAAGGGGCACTGTAACAACGTACATTTCATTAAACTGTACCGGTACAAAAATTACGATTCACATAGGAGGTGTCATTACACATGTTTTTTGTAATCACTTCTTTTTGTGGCAAACCAAAAGCTACGAATATAAATTTAATAGTTTATCTATAGGCAAACTATTACTATCACTTAAATCAACAAAATATTGAAGTTGCCATGCTTGGCTCTTTTTAGCTTGATTACTAACAGTGGTATCCCAAACAGGATAAATTCTCATTGCCATTTTCCCTGTTTGACTTTGTGTTCTCAATATTTTTTCTTTAAGAAGAATCTCTTTAGGAAAAATAAATTGCCCTAGTTTATTATCAGCAATACAAGTGATTACTAATAAATCAGGAGCAGCTTCATAAGAGAAAGCTCTATTTCGCATATTTTCATCTTTCTCCCAAAAAGAAACGAATTGACCAATTTTATTAGGTGTAACTTTTGATTTTCTAAAACGAATGGTTTTGTTATTTAAGTGGAATAAACATCCGGCATATTCTGCGTTTTGCTTTTCTTCTTTTAGATTCGTAATCATTAAGTTGTTAGGTTTGTAAACTATATTATTTAAATCTTGGATTATATTATTAAAATTGTTCAAAAAAACTCCCCCTTTATTCATCTCTTAGTTTACCACAAACATCAGTTCTTCTATATCGTATATAATTATGAACTAAGTGAAATGGGGGAATTTAGCAGGATATAATTATTACTTTAATGTACTTAGTTTTTTAATTGCTTGTTGTTCAGTTGCTAAGTAAAAAATGTCATTCCCTTTATTACATTCATAAATAAAATTCTTTAAGCTTTTACTAGTATACATAGAGAAATCTCCAACAATAGCAATCTTTACCTTGTAGTTTATAAACTTTTGAAGGATATCGCCCGCAAGCCGTGTTTTTAGATCAAAGAAATCTTCACTTATTAAAGATTTATGGATAATAATATGTTTCGCATCTACCTCATATTGAACTGTTGCCATAGTATCTAATGCAGACTGAACATCCGATATTAATACCTTATCGTTTCTAATGAGCGCAATATTGATTCCATCGATTACTACTTTCTTTATTTCCATAGTCCCACCTGTACAGAGATAATAAAGTTGTTGAATTTACAATAAAGTCATTTAAAAAATAATATAGTAGTTTAAAAATCCTTCTTCTACTAACGAGGCAGGTTAGTGGAAGAAATAGCAAGTGGTTTTAACTAGGAGAAGTGTCGATGACATTAAAGAAGACACCGAGGTGTCTTCTGTTTTTTAAATTAAGGATATCGATAAATTAAGATTTATTTACTTAACATTATACTTATTTTCGGACCGAAGCACCTAATCGATGAGTATATACAAACCAAGTAATGCTTGCTGTTAATAATGTTGACGAAATTAAAGCTGTAAGAACACTATATGTTTGCCAAATAAGTATCGTTGACCAATCGAAGGCAAAAAACATTATACACTGGGCAATCGTAGCGATTAGGAAAATAATTGTTACGATTGTTCTCTTTTTTGTCATTGGCTGCTGCTCATTCATTTTCCTTTTTCTTAATCCTAAGAAAAATAACAGAACGGCTAATAGGCAAAGAATAATTGTGGTAGACGACAAAATGATGTCCAAAAGCTGTGTGCCGCTTATCTCATATGACTGAGTTAGATTGCCGTTTAATATATCATTAACTTGTAGTACCAGGTTTATATTGGTATTTGCGCCGTTGCTCAGTAAGCAGATGGCTGTTCTTTCATTTGGCAGTATGGCTACTTTGGTACTAAAATTTGGATTACGCCCAGTGTGTTCTATAAACGTTTGTTCGGCGTTTACCGACCAACCTGCCGCATAATACATATCATTGACAGCCGAAACAGACATATCACCTCTATGTGATTTTTCGATGGCCCTGTGAAATATTTCGGGTATGTCCTGCACGATACCCATCTGTATGCCCATCCAACGCACCATATCTTTTGTATTAGAAATGATATAGCCGGCAGGTTTATTCCCAGCATAATCCGGAGCGTTAAATGGAGTTGTTATAAAAAAGGAAGAACGGTAGCCCTGTGCTAACTGTCCAGTGGCTTGAGCATCTTCTTTATAAACATACGTCTGGTGAAGACCTAAGGGTAGAAATACCTGTTCCTTCATAAAGTCTTCATAGCTTTGTCGTGATACAATCTCAATAACCAAACCCAATACGTCATAATTAACGGTTCCATAGTTATATTGTTCACCGGGAGAGAACGCCAATTCTGCATCTACCAGCGTTTCCACAGTCTTTTGCAACATATCAGGCGTATTACCTTGTGGAATATTTTGAAGATGTCTAATATTTGTCAGGCCGCTGGTATGGTGAAGAAAGTTATTTAGTGTAAGGTTTTGCATATCAACAGGTTTACCTTGATACTTTAACGTAAACCAAGGTAAATATTTTTGGATAGGGTCAGTCATTGATAGCAGCCCTTGCTCTTCCAATAGCAAAATCCCCATACCAGTAAAAGCTTTACTCACCGAGGCCAACTCATAGAGTGTATTTTCACTTGCAGACAGTCCCTTTTCAAGATCTGCATACCCAGAAGAAAAGTAGAACACTTCACCATCAGCAAGTATTGAGAGTGACATTCCAGGCACACCTGACGTACGACAGGCATCATCTAGCAATGCTTGTATTGCCACAGATTTCGAATCTGACAACGCATAACTTTGTGTTGCGAATCCTGAGAATAATATAAATATCGTTAATACAAAAACAATAGTCTTTTTCATACACTCTCCTTTCTGAAGAATTATAAGGGTATAAATAACTTATTTTTATAACTATAAACTAAATTCTGATTTATATTTCTATTCATCTATATAATATCAAATAATTGTGAAGAGTTACACTTAAAAACGGGGGCGTTAGTTTAATAAGAAGTAAACAACTTTATTATTCATTTTTTAAGCATTACATAAGCAGATGGATATAATTTGAAACAACTTTAAAGAGCCTTGCTGCATATAGAATGTAGTAAGGCTCTTATCTTTTTTAATCAAAATTCAATAACTTTATTATCACTATACACCACCCCTTTATAATTTACACAGTATGAGTAAAATTGTTTTACAAGACTTCGTATTAATCATAGATTAAATTAGCCACAGCTATTAAAATCGCCTCTATTTTTTATTGTAAGTATATATTTTTATTACTAATACGGTCAATGAAATTAATGATAGTTTCTCTTTTTTATATTATTTAATATATATATATATGGAATTACTTTTACTTGTTATAAAAATATTGTGGAGTAACATAACTTAACAAATTATCCAAAGTGTTAATCTCGGCATATGGTTGTATTTTGGTAGTATTATTGATTTTCTGAGGGTTAAACCACACCCCTTTTATATTTACATTTTGAGGACCAGCAATATCCTTTTCTAAGTCATCCCCAACAAATAAAGTATGTTCCGGTTGTAAATTTAGCTTATTTAATGCTAGTTCGAATATACGTTTATCAGGTTTACTAAATCCTACTTCTTCAGAAATAATGATTGTTTCAAAATACCTATTTAAATTCGTGTTAAATATTTTAGCTTTTTGCCTCTGAGTTGAGCCATTTGTTATAATTCCAACTTTACAGTGCTTCTTTATTTGATTTAAGAAATGAATAGTATTTTTGTCTATTGAAAAACATCTAGGGAAATTATTATTCCAAAAATCTTGGATGTAATTGCGTGGCAATCTATACCTTGGCGTGAATTCATCAAACAATGATTCTAAAACTGTCGTTTTATTACTTATGCCATATTCTCTTTTATCGTATTCTTTGAATTTCTGTAACATGTTGCTTTTAGCCGCACCATCTACATTTTCATAACACTTTTCTAAAACAATTAAAAATAATGCCTCTACTGCTTTATCCCTATCAAGTAATGTATCATCTAAATCAAACAGCATCGCTTTATAACCCATCAAATCATTTCACAACCTTTCTAGCATTATATAAATCTCTCCAAGTTTGTACCTTTAAACTTTTGGTTTAGCAAGAACATTATTATGTAGTGATTAACGATTAAATAGAAACTAGATGAAAGAAATCCAAAGTTCTTGGCACACACTCTAGTATTACGGTAGTTTCTTCTATATTGAAATTCCTTTTCCTCTTTTGGTAAAGAAGCAAAAGTATATTTTCACAAATTTTAAGAAACTACATACAATTCACATTATTATACATTAGTTTTTCGTAAATATTAATCGTACACCAATTCATACAATAAGTTTTTTTAAGCAATTATTTCTCCATAAAAAAGTAATATAGCTAATAATACTTTTTGGTAGTAAGCGTTCTATGAAGTTTACTACTGTATCTCCACATAAACTCCAGATTGTACGGCTATAATGACTACCAGGGGTGATATTATGAAAAACTATCATATCCTCGTGGTAGAGGACGATCAAGAAATTCAGGAATTAATTAAACAATTTTTAATGACACAGCATTATACAGTGGTAGTCGCTTCAGATGGACTAGAGGGTATGACACAATTTAATAAGCAATCCTTTGATTTAATTCTTCTAGATGTCATGATGCCCAATCTTAATGGATTTGAAGTTTCTAAAATGATTCGAAGTCAGTCAAACGTACCAATTATTATGCTAACTGCGTTGGAAGAAGAAGAAGATCAAATGAAAGGATTCGATCTTGGGATCGATGATTATATAACAAAACCCTTTTCATTTCATGTTTTGATTAGACGAGTCGAAGCTGTACTTAGAAGAAGTTATGATAAAAATGTAAATAATCATTTGATATTTAAAGAAGTTCGTATCGATGTGGATGCATATAGAGTCTATGTAAATGATGTTGAAATTATATTAACGACAAAAGAGTTTGAAATTCTACAACTACTATTTCAAAATGAGAGAAAAGTACTTACAAGAGAAAATATCGTAGAGAAAGTTTGGGGTTACGATTATTTTGGAGAAACACGAATAATTGATACACATATTAAAAACCTACGCAAAAAATTAGCTATCCCTTATATTAAAACAATAAAGGGTATTGGTTATAAAATTGATGAATAGTATTGTGAAACTCATGAAAATGAAGCAAATCACTTATAAACTCTTTATGACTACATCTCTCATTTTGTTATCCTTTGCAGTATTGATTTATTTAACTTTATACTTCTTTCTCCCTACATTTTATGAGCAATATAAAACAGATCAACTTCAAACAGGGATAAACGAAATCATTGATAAGTCTAAAAATCTTACGTTTCAAGATGCGATACCACTTTTTGATGAATACGCAAAAAAAAATAATGCGATGCTTTATCTTCAAAATAAAGAAGGAGTAATTATTTACTCTCCTTCGTTTTCTTTTATTCAAAGTGGTACGCAAAAAACAGTAGTTACTAAAGCAACACGATTCGAGAATGCAAGTACCCTTAGCAATTCATATAACGTTACGAAACCAATTCAATTCCAAGATGGTAGTTTAACGCTTATAGTCTTTGCTACATTTCAACCGATTGATGAAGCTTCACAGGTTTTAGTCCGCTTTCTCCCCTATATTAGTATCATTGTACTCGTAATTGGTATAGGGAGTGCTTATTTTTATTCCAGGTTTATTACAAAGCCACTTATTTATATTAATGAAGGTGCACAAAAGATGGCAAATTTAGATTTCTCCGAAAAAATTGAGGTTCGCTCTACAGATGAGTTAGGAGAATTGTCTAATAGTTTGAATGACATGTCTATTAACTTACAACAAGCTATGTTTGATTTAAAAAAAGCAAATGAACAATTAAAAAATGATATTGAAAAAGAAAGAGAAATAGAAACAAAACGCAGAGAGTTTTTTGCGATTGTAGCACATGAATTAAAGTCCCCTCTTACTGTAATGAAAGGCTACTTAGAAGGGATGATTTACAATATTGGCCCTTATCAAAATCGCGATCAATATTTAAAGAAAAATCATCAAATTATTGAAAGTATGGAACAATTAGTTCGTGAAATTTTAAGCGTATCGAAATTAGAACAACACACCTTCAAACTAAAAGTAGAGGAAGTTAATCCTTCAAAGTTAATAGGTACAATCACAAAAGATCTCGAATTTTTTGCTTCTCAAAAAAGCATCGAAATAATAAAAGAAATTGATTCTGACCTTTCTATTTATACAGATTGTGCTCTTTTAGAAAAAGCATGTAAAAATATTATTCACAATGCGGTTATGTATTCACCACATAATGAAAAAGTCTATATAAAGTTAAGTGAGGATTCGAAACAAGGTCAAATCGAAATGCAAATTATAAATACAGGTGTCAATATTAAAGACGAAGATTTACAACAAATTTTCAAACCATTTTATCGAATTGAAAAATCAAGAAATCGAAATACTGGAGGAAGTGGTTTGGGGTTATATATTGTTAAACAAATTCTTGAAACGCTAGATATAAAGTATTCAATAAAAAATATGGAACATAGTGTACAATTTCGCATGAGCATTCCATTATCTAAACACAAAAACAAACAAACTCTCCTTTAAATAGGACGAGTTTGTTTGTTTTTGTAGTAAATATAAACTTATTAACAGGTTTTTCACTTTAAACTTATTAACAGGTTTTTCACTTAATGGACAAATGCTGCTTCTTAAATGGCGATTATCATAAGTAGTGACAAACTGTATTCAATTTACATATTTATCTTCTACTATAACAGCAAAAAAACGAAATTCCGCATAGCGCAAATTAGATTCTCTTATTTGAGATGCATTTCATCTATGAAACTAAAAAGGAGGATGAAAAATGCATATTTGCCTCCATTTTTCAGATTAATTTGGAATTCTTTTATGATAAGCTATATGTAAAGATTAAACATAAAGGATGATTCGTATGCAAATAAGACCACAAGTAAGTGAATATAGCTCCTATTATGCAACGTATACCAACTTGGTATCAGACGGAAATATCATACATATTCTAGAACAACAAATGAAGGAAACGAATCTCTTATTAAAGGAAATTTCTGATAGTGAGGGACTTTTCCGGTATGCTCCTACTAAATGGAGTATAAAAGAAGTAATGGGTCATATAGCAGATACAGAACGGATTATGGCGTATCGATTGCTATCTATCGCTCGAGGCGAGACAGCAGAACTTCCAGGCTATAATGATGATATGTATGTTCTTAGAGCTGCTTTTGATAAGCAATCTATGCAAGATCTTCTTGAGAATTTAATTGTTGTTCGCCAATCTACCCTGTGTTTACTTAGAAGCTTAGATAAAGAAGCTTGGTCACAAAGAGGAAATGCGAATAATTCTGAAGTTACAGTTCGTGCATTAGCATACATCATTGCTGGTCATGAGCTTCATCATCTTCAAATTATAAAAGAACGTTACCTTGGTTCTGATGTATATCCAGCAACTTAATATTTGAAGAAAAAGATTCCTATTTATGTAGGGCTCTTTTTCAGAATTTATAACGGATTAGCGCTTAGAACCATGGCAATTAAATGTCTTTATTTATAAAATTCACCACATAATATATATGTTATCCCCTCTTATTCTGTACATAATTTTCTTTAGGCTGATATACTATAAACACAATAGTTCTGGAAAGGTGATGATATTATGTATGAACAACAAAATAATAGAGATAGAGATCAAAAAATGATGTTTTCTATGCAAGGAGTTCCCACAAATAAAATTAACATGAATCAATTACCTAAATGGATTAGAATTTTTGGCTATTGCGCGTTTGGTTGGATGATAGTATTTAGTTTAATTATGATTGTAGGTTTAATTCTGCAATAACTATACAGATACATAGGGAAACGGGACAGCATTTAGATCATACATCTAGGTAATGTCCCGTTTTTTATGTGTAATTATCCCATGATATAGGTAACCAATTATAATAAAAAGAACTTGTAGGATATTCTACAAGTTCTTTTTCAAATATTATTAAAACGGGAACGACAAACTATTTTAACATTCAGTACAGGGAGACCATTTTGATTATGGCATGATTTTATTATAAATCAAATATAAGCTTTTGAAAGGTCTAGTTTTTGAAAAATATGTGAATTAAACAGCTACGATGTTTATATTAGATTTCATTTATGACTAACTTCTTCTTACTTAAATACACTGCACGATCTGATTTTTTAGCAACCTCCTGTGAGTGCGTCACAACAATAATGCATTTATTCTCTTTATGTGCAAGTTCTTGAAACAGTTCTATTATATCCATTGCGGTTTCCTCGTCGAGATTTCCTGTCGGCTCATCTGCAATTAGTAAATCAACATTACAAGATAGTGCTCGAGCGATTGCTACACGCTGTTGTTGCCCGCCACTTAGTTGCAGGACGTTTCGTTTCGCTTCAGCTTCTGAGAGTCCTACCCTCTCTAATAATTCTAATGCTCTTGCTGTTTTATTTTGCACTTTAACACCTGTAATTTCCATTGCTGTTAAGACATTTTGAAGAGCGGTCATATAGGTAATTAAGTTATAAGATTGGAAAATTACAGATACATTTTGATTACGGTATCGATCCAAACCAATTTTTCTAATATCTTTGCCATTATACAGTACATAACCATTTTTAGGGACATCCAGTCCACAACCTAAGCTCAGAGTTGTGGTTTTACCAGATCCAGATAGCCCTAAAATCGTGTAGAAATGTCCTTTTTGAAAAGAAAAGTTAACATTATCTAGTATCGCTACATTTTTCCCATTACTTTCATAATAATAATCCAAATTTTTAAACTGTAAAATCGTCTCCATATCGAGCCTCCTCATTCATCTTTTAAAAGAATTTGTTTTGGGTTTAAACGTAGAATAGATAATGCTGGAAGAAGCGTTGCTATTATAGCAATAGCTAGTCCAATTCCACCCATTTTTCCTACATCTTCTCCTGTTACACTTACATCAATTTTATCGATTGGATCTTCTTTTTGATTTTGTAGAGTACCACCGGGTCCAGCCATCATTACAGTACCATGTTGCGAGGTATCTGTTTCTTCGCTTGCAGTAGCAATTTCATTCGAAAGTAAATTATCCCCGATATATTGAGAAACTTTAGCTCCTGTTGTTATGGATAATCCAAATGCTAAAATAGCGACACACACTACTTCTACTACGAATTGCGCCATCAGTTTCCACTTTTTCTCTCCAATAGACAATAGAATTCCCATTTCTTTACGACGCCCTTTAATTGATAGCATAATGATTAATCCTAAAATGATCGCACCTGCAATCGATACAATATAAATGATCATTTGAGAAGTCGAAGAGATATTTTCGATAGGACCAATCATTTGCTTGTACAATGAATCATGCGCATCTAATTTATAATAATTAAAATCAATATTAGATTTTTTTGCTTCTTTTTTAAATGCATCAATATATTGTGGATCATTCAAGAAATACACGACTTGAACACTACTTATACCTTGGTCTACTTCTAATTTTTTCATAGTTGAATGCGGCATATATAGTTTATTAGCTGGATCCATAATAGGAGGAGCCTGTTGACCCATTCCTTGCTCATTTGTTTCGTAAATACCGATAATTTCAACCTCAAGGGTTTCCTTCTTATCCCCTGATTGCACTTTAACTTTGTCTCCTACTTTCAAATTGTTTAATTCCGCTAATCGTTTTTCCATTAAAGCTACATTCTGATCCTTCATTTGCTCTGTAATTGGTTTTCCATCAATGATTTTACTTTTTCCGTTTTTAAAGCTTTCTTGTAATGCAGTCTTGCGAACTCCCTCAATCATAAAAGAAGCATTCATATCTATTTCTGTACCAGAGCTTGAACCGCCTCGCACAGCCGCCATTCCGGCTTTACCTTTTCCTTCTTCTTCTGAAGCTCCTACTAGTTTAAGTCCATCAGAAATACCAAAAGTGTTAGCTATGTAATTATAGTCTTTTACATACTTGGATTTCGCTAATTGATCTGTTTCTTTTGTATCGAGCTGCGGTGGATTTGGCATTTCTCCAGTTTCCTTAGCTTTTTGACCTAATTTGTCGAAATCAAGACCTAAAGTAACATCTGCACCAAGTTTTTTTCTCGCAGCATCCGCTGCTTTTTTTGACGCATTTTGGATTGTGAAACCTGAAAGAACCAAATTTGTAACAATCAGAAAAACTGCCATCAAAATTAATGATGTTCCTATCCTTTTTTTCATACTGAGAATTGCTCGTTTCATAAAATTCATTTTTTCTTACCTCCTTGATATCTTGTATTCTATATAGGTTATCTAGAGTTTATATGGAGCTAATCGGTAGTTTAACTAGAGATATAAGGAGTTTATGTGTAGTTATTTACCTGTTTCAGAAAAGCTAGAACACAAATTCAAAAACGTAGCCGTTTTTGAATATTGGTAAGGAGTTATTCCGTTTAATAAATTTATATAAAGGTTAAGATTAATTAAAGGTTAAGATTAATTTAATATATGTAGCACAAAAAATATTTACTGTGTAATTTCTATACAATAAATATAGAGAAACCTATTTGGATATCTATAATAGGGATTTTAATATAGTTACTGTATCTCATACAAATCACGTCGCTTTAAAAGGTGCACCTTTTAATACGAAAATAAGCAAGTTAATATTCTCTTATATGAATAAGAATATTAACTTGCTTTTTAGATTTTAGTATAATATATTTATAGTTTTATTTTATTGCAAGCTTTATAATATGATATACAAATTTATCACCTACTATTAGGAAAAGAGAATATTTTATAATTAATTTACAACATAAATTTTGTCCAGGTTTTAAACAATATGTATTTTGGAGGAGGTTAATTTGATTTTTTCAAAACTCATTGATCGGTACGCCTTATATGATTTACACAAAAAAAGAAGTGTAGCGTTTCAGTATACTTCCCTATCTAACACTTCATTAAATATAAAGGACATAGAATCTTTTTATAAAGTAAAACCATCCTATATTCATTTTGACATTAAGCATTCAAAACAGGAAAAGGAATACATGGTTGGGCAATTCAAATATAAAAGCTCGGTTCAATCCGGTGATTCACGCAACGACTCTGTAACTGGGGAATTATTCTTACATAAAAATGAAAATGCACCTCATGTTATCTTTGTTCACGGTTGGAGAATGGATTCTAACGAACGTGTGAAAAAAATATTCCACGATCATATGACCAGCCTGAAGTGGAATATGTATTATTTCACTCTACCCTATCATTTTGAAAGAAAACCCGATCAATCCTTATTCAGTGGAGAGTATATGGTAAGTGCAAATATTGAACGAACATTACAAGCAACTAGACAAGCGGTAGCTGATTTACGAGCTTTGATTAAATGGATTAAAGCAAATAAAAAGGGGCCCCTGATTCTAATAGGAATTAGTTTAGGCGGATTTATTACTAACTTAACCTCTCTTGTTGAAGAAGAAATTGATGTGTTAGCATCCATTTTCTATGCAAATCGACTTTCTTATTCGATTTGGAATACAACTCCAGGTAAATTTATTAGAGAAGACTTGGAACATCATGGTGTTACGTATGATGATTTAATAGATTATTGGAAAATCACTGAACCGAGTCAAGCATTGCCAAAAGTAAAAAAAGAAAATATTTTATTAATTTCAGGTAAGCATGATCTATATGTGCATTCTGAGGATACAGACTACTTGTGGGAATCTTGGGAAAGACCTCCACGATATATTTATACATGCGGGCATGCCGGGATCGTTCTTAAACGTAAAAAAATTGCAACTGATACTATTGATTTTATTCAAAATCGATTGAACTCCCCACACTTATCCAATGTCATGCCTTAAATCGCGAGATTACTAAGTAAAAAATCTTATACTTGTATTGTTATATTTTTTACTAGTCACCTTTGTAAATCTTAGCCCCAAGCCTTACACGATTGAAAATGAAATAAAATAAATAACTAAGGAACTAATTTACCATATGGAAAAACATTGCTCAGCATTTTCACCAGTGGTCCCTGTATATGCAATATTACATACAAAAATCTTTATGTATTACGTTATTAATTTAAAAATAAATTATTCATCCATTAATCTATACCATCCGTATTTACAGTTATGGATACCCTAATTACATATGAAAAAGAGAGAAGAACATTGGTTAATTCTTCTCTCTTTGTTTATTTTTAAGATAACCATCTATAAAATTTTGCTTTTCATAATTCTTCATGAGTCTAGAAAAGAATCTAATCCTTTTCTAGACTCAAAAAGAAATTTTTCTAATGTACATAATTACAACGACATTAAACCTCTTTGCTCTTAAATCCACTACTTGTATTATTGATTGCATGAAACTCCTTCTTGAGAAAGGTTTTAATTTCCGAATATTCTGTTGACCGTTATAACATATCCAATTTACAATTTAATTGTGGTGTTCTTTCACAATTAAACTACTTAGAATACACTTCATTTATTTGAAAACAATTACAAATAGAGGTGCTAAAATGAAAACTAGAGTAAATCCAGAATTATTACAAGGGTTAGAGATGTTTCCGGATCTCGATTTACGCCCAGAAAATTTGCAATCAATCAGAGAAGGAATAGCTCAAATGAGACCACCTACCGTTGTTGATGACTCTCTTTCTTTAACAGATAAAGTCATTGTTGGGCCTGATGATAATCCGTTACCATTACGAATTTATCGTCCAAAATCAAATCATGAATCTTTACCTGTCTTATTATGGATACATGGTGGAGGTTATATCTTAGGGTCTATAGATGATAACGATGATACTTGTATGAGGTTTGCAAAAGAAGCTAGCTGTGTGGTCGTGTCTGTAGACTACCGCTTAGCACCTGAACACCCTTACCCAGCACCAATTGAGGATTGTTATTCAGCTTTAAAATGGATTGCTGATAATGCAAAGTCATTAAACATTGATTCGAATCGAATTGGGGTTGCAGGAGTAAGCGCTGGCGGTGGACTAACAGCAGCATTATCATTATTAGCACGAGATCGAAAATATCCTTCAATTTGTTTACAAATGCCACTATATCCAATGATTGATGACAGAAATGATACACCTTCAGCGAATGAAATTAAAGAGGGATTTGTTTGGAACCAAAAGGCAAATGAAGCTGGCTGGAAAATGTATTTAGGAGAAATGTATGGAACGGATCAAATCCCTGCCTATGCAGCACCTTCTCGAGCTGAGGATTATAGTGACTTACCGTATACTTACACATTTGTTGGTCAATTAGATCCATTCCGCAGCGAAACATTAACCTATGTAAGCAAACTAGCACAAGCTGGTGTTGATGTGGAGTTTCATTTATATCCAAATGCCTATCACTGGTTTGAAGGGTTAAATCCAAATGCCGATGTATCTATTTATGCTGTGAACGAAATAGTACAAGCAATAAAGACTGGTTTCAAACGAGTATCCAAGGTTGAGGCTTAATCCCATTACAAGAGAAACACTTATAAATAGTATATATGTATTTATCATTTAAATATAATAGCCGATTCTAAATAAGAATCGGCTATTAATATGTAAAATCCGCCTAATATATCAAGGTTGAGAAACAGATATAAGATGTTTAGGCGATGTGTTTATTTCCTCTGCTAATGCTTTTATGTTCATCATGATTTGAAGTATTTCTTCTTTTGTTGTTCTTGGGTTGATAGAGCAAAGTCGAATTACTACTTTTTCTTTTAATTTAGTCGTACTTAGCATAGCAAATCCTCTTTGATTAATTTCTTCCACCAATTTTTTGTTTATTTCATGAATTGTATCTGTAGATGTTAGCTCACATGGAATATAACGAAAAGTAACAATTCCTAATTGGGCAGGTGTTACTACTTCCCAATCTTTTTCTTTCCTTAAAAACTCTTCAACTTGTTCAGCTAGCATAATGCCATGATCAATTGCCTCACGAAAAGCTGTAACTCCGAATGCTTTAAAAGAAAGCCATACCTTTAATGCTCTAAATCTACGAGAAAGTTCAATTCCACGCTCCCCAAAATTCACTTTTTCTTCTATATTAGTTTCTGTATCCTTAATATACTCTGGGATCATACGGAATGTTTCACTTAAATATTGGCTATTTCGAATAAGTACACAACCAACATCATAAGGCTGAAAAAGCCATTTATGCGGGTCTAACGTTAAAGAATCGGCACGATGAATTCCACTTAATAACTCCCTTCCTTTTTCACTGAGAATTGCTGCAGCCCCATAAGCTCCATCCACGTGTAGCCATATATCTTCATCACCACATACATCAGCCAATTCATCGAGGGAGTCCACCGCTCCGCAATTCGTTGTCCCTGCATTAGCAATAACACAGAATGGTTTTTTCCCTTTTAATCGATCTTCTTTTATTTGTTTTCTTAAAGTACTAACTGAAATTTTTAAGTCTTCATCTGTCTCAATTCGGCAAATTTGATGCTGTTTAAAACCTAATACTTTAAGTGCTCGATCTACAGAAAAATGAGTTTGGTTAGAAAAATAAACAATCGCATTTTCTATGTCATTATTCAGCTTGACCTGTCTCGCTACAGTAAGTGCAGTCAAATTAGCCATGGAACCACCACTGACAAATAATCCTTCAGCTGAATCAGGGAATCCTAGCATTGATTTTAACCAGTTAATTGTCGTTAATTCAATTTGTTCGGCACCTGCACCTACTATCCAAGCTGTAGGAAATACATTAAACCCACTTGCTAAAAAATCTGCTAATACACCAACATAATTATTAGGACCTGGCACAAAAGCCATAAAATGAGGATGATCCACATGAGTAATTTGATTAAACACATTGTTATTAAGAAAATGAAGTAATTCTTTTGGATTAGATCCGTTTTCCGGAATCGTTTCAATTAGCTTGTCTCTAAAAATATTACTATCAATCGTTTCTGAAACTGGTTTACTTTTTAAATGATTCATATGATCAACAATTAAGTCAACCGCTTGATATCCTAACTGACGCATTTCTTCGGCTGATAACTGTAATTTTTTTGTCATTTGATTTACTCCTATTCTATTTAAAAAGGCGAGTTTTTGCTCGCCTTTTCATTTTTTATAATTTGTAATCACAAATTGTTTGTATTGGATTTTGAAGAATCGTGTTGATTAACCCCTGGATGTGATTTAATATTTCCTGTATTTTCTCTGTTTCATATACCGTTTGATCATATCCAAACTTTATTGTAAGTCTTTCTTCAGGGAAGCACATAATTCCATACTTTACATGTGGCTCATCAACAACTTCGTAATCCGTGATAGCAAAATGTCTGTTTTCATTTGAAGAAAAGATTGCTGGATTAGTTGGATAGTTTTCAAAAACCCAAAGATGGTCAGTCAACTCAGTTTTTAATTCACTTTGCTTTTGTATATCAACAAATGAATAGTATGCATACTCATTACATTTCAATGTCTCTAGTTGTACCTTTTGCAGGAAGTCCACAAAAGATTGCGTTTCTGTCCATGCTAATCGGATAGGCAAAACATTTGTGAACAGACCGAACATATTTTCAATTCCTTCTACTTCGGGGGGTCTGACTGATACTAGGTTAGGCAATACTACTTCTCTCGTTCCGTTGAATTTGCCAAGCAATATTCCCCATACAGCTAGTAATGCCGTATTCATAGTTATATTATTTTTAGTTACAAATGTCTGTAACTGATCAGTCAAATCCTTGTCTAATGTTAAATCCATAAAAGTGAAGTTTAACCCTTCACTTTTAGATGGGACTTTCTTTTTAGGAATACTAATTTTCTGATTGTATCCTGATAAATAATCTCGCCAAAAATGACATGCTTTCTCATGATCTTGTGCCAAAGTCCAATCTATAAATGTTTCAAAAGGTTTTACCATGGGTAACCCCGCCGTAGTTCCGGCATTTGTAGTTTCGTAGAGCTGGAATAATTCGTCTATCAAAATGCTGACGCTCCAACCATCACATAATAGATGATGGGAACTCCAAATTACTTTATGCTCGTTATTACCTAGTTGGAATATACAGAGACGTGTCATAAGTTCATCATTTTTAAATCCTCGACTTAAATTTTCATTCATCCACTGTTTTAGGAATTCTTGCTGTTCTTGTTTCGTCATCTCAATCAAGTTTTTTATTTCTGAATTTATTTGAACATCATATAGAACAGCTTGCCAAGGTTTTGCTTGTTCATCTTGCACAATTATTGTTCTTAAAGCATCATGACGATCAACTAATTGTTGGAAACACTGAATAAAGAGTTTAATATCCAGCTCCCCCTCAAGTGCCCAAATTGTTTGTTCAAAATATGCATTTGTATCAGGTTCATTCGTAGCATGCTCATAAATAACTTCCTGGAAAGGTGCTAACGGGTAAATACGTTCTATTTTTATATCCGGCATTTTTTCTTGTATTTTGTTAAGTGTATGTTGATTAAGTTGTTTATCTTTAACATTTAGTAATGTAGCTTTATTATCGTTCATTATGTTTACATCATTTGTTTGTGAACTTGAAAACTGGTCTAGCTTTTTAACAAATTGAACCATGTCCCTTAATATAGGAAATGAAAATATATTTTTTGGTTCAAGCTCGAATCCTTGTCGATACAGTCTGACGGACACTTGAATCGCTTTTATCGAATCTCCACCTAAGGCGAAGAAATGATCATTTACTCCAACTTGATCTATTTTGAGTACTTCTTGCCAAATACTAGTTAATATTTTTTCCATTTCAGTTTTTGGGGCAATAAATACTTCATTTTTTTGTTTCTCCGGAGTAGGGAGCGCTTTTCTATCTAATTTACCGTTTGGAGTCAGGGGTAATTGGTCCAAATAAACAAAATAAGAAGGAATCATATAATCTGGCAAGTGATCTTGCAAATGCTTTCGTAGTTCTGTTGTACTAATATTTTGCTCAGTTACCACATATGCAACTAAAAATTTTATTCCGTTCTCATCTGTTTGATCAATTACGACAGCATGTTCGACTTGTTTATAAGTTAGAAGACAACGAGAGATTTCTTCTAACTCTACTCGATATCCCTGAATTTTCACTTGGTAATCTTGGCGGCCTAAAAATTCAATATATCCCTCAGAATGCATTTTTCCACAATCCCCTGTTTTATATATAAGACCAAAATCAGGATGTGACACAAACGCTTCATTTGTTTTCTTTTCATCATTTAAATATCCTTTAGCAAGGCCCACTCCCCCGATATATAAATCTCCAATTACACCAACAGGGCACATTTTCTTTTCATAGTTCAACACATAATACGTTTGGTTTGCCAAGGGCATCCCGTATGGAATACTATTCCAATGTGATTCCACCTGTTTGACCGGATAATAAATTGACCAAATCGATGCTTCTGTTGCCCCTCCTAGTGAGACTACTTCTGCAATCGGAAAATGTCGTTTTATTTTTTCTGGTAAAGAAAGCGGAATCCAATCTCCACTATGTAAAACTAAACGCAAAGAAGGATATTCAAAATGAGAACCTACTTGCTCCAATGCCAAATCCATGATTGCAGGCACTGTATTCCAAATTGTAATCCCTCTACGTTCGACAGTGCGGATTAATTCTTGCATGTCTCTCGGATCACGAATCATTACTAACATTGCACCTGTGCTTAAAGCTCCGAAAATATCGTATACAGATAGGTCAAAACACATGGAAGAGATACCAATAATACGATCATCTTCATTCACCTCATATTTTTGATTTATGTCTTGAATAGTATTTGTAACCGCTTGGTGAGTAATAATTACTCCTTTTGGTTTTCCTGTACTTCCTGAAGTGTATATAATATAGGCAATATCTTCTGGACCAGCAATAGCGGGCATATCTTCTGTTGTATAAAATGACAAATGATTTTCTTCATAAAGACTAGGTTCTAATAAAAGCTTGCATGAGCTATTTTTTAAAATATATGTTTGGCGATCTAAAGGATGATCGGGATCAATCGGAACATAAGCGGCACCTGATTTTAAAATACCTAACATATTAACAATTGTGTCAACTCGCCTTTTTGCTAAAAGACCCACTTTGTCACCTAGACCAATACCTTGCTCTTTTAAGAAGTGGGCAATTTGATTAGAACGTTTATGAAGTTCCGAGTATGTTAACCATTCTTGTTCAAATACCACTGCTACTTCATCCGGTGTACGTTTTACTTGGTCTGTAAATAATTGATACAGAGTAGTTGAAGGTATTTTTTCTGTTGTTTCATTGTATTGCTTAATTAAAGTTTGATCCGATTCTTTCATCTGCAAAGATGTTATATCGCTTTGTTTCACCAATTGTTCCAATAAGTCAACAAATTGGGAAAACATTGCTTCTATTACATCAACATCAAACAACTCTTCAACATAGTTCCAGCTAATTAATAACTCTCCATTTTTTTCAATTACTACATTATCCAAATACACTTGTGGAGTCCGAGCATGAATATAGCGAAGAGAACCAAGTTGTTCCCAAGAGAAAGCACCTGCACCTGCTAACATCGAGGTGAAAACGATTGGCATAACTGCTTTTGGCGTCATTTGATGATATCGAGTAAAATCTCGAATAAAGTTAACTCCATCGTAATGACGATGTTCAAGGCCATCTAATAAAGTAGCTTGCGTTTCTTTTACTCTAGTAAAGAAAGTTTGCTCTGGTTTTACATCAACATCCAATAAAATAAGTGATGTGAAATCTCCAACAATCTGTTCTACTTCATCATGAACAGGATAACGGTTAAATACAGTCAAGTTAATTGCTAATCGACGTTGATTACTCCAATATGCCAACACATCACCATATATTGTACAAAGTAGAGCGGAAGGCGTTACCTCTTTCTCTTGTGCTAACTTTCGTAGCTTTGTCCATTTTTTATTATCCAGGATTTTTGTAAGTGATTGGAATTTAGGAGTAGCAATCTCTGCTGGATCCTTTTTTAACAGCAAAGAAGGTGCAAACGGAAAGTCAGGAAGCTTACTTGTCCAATAATCTTTTGCTGTTTTATATTCTTCGCTTTGTTCCATTTCATCATAGATAAACATATAATCTTGAAAATCAAAAGATAAAGATTCTAATTTTTGATTTGGTTTATAATAATAATGCAACAAATCCTGTCCAACAATGTTCATGCTTGCTCCGTCCATTAATAAAGCATCGTATCGAAAACATAATAAATACGTGTCTTCTTTTAAAAGAAAAGCTTTCAATTCAAACAAAGGCCATTGCCCCAAAGGGAATACATGGTTAGTCATTCGAGAACGCTCTTCTTGTAAGCGAGCATGTTGATTCCTATCATCTAAATCTATGAGACTCACTATTTCAATCTCGTAATCAGGAACGCTTTGTAATATTTGCTGTTTTCCCTCTGGTAAAATTACAGCTCGCAACATTGGATGACGATGAATTACCTTTTGAAAACTTTTTGAAAGACGATTGATATCCAAAGCTGTTTCATATTCAAAATATGTTTGAGGGGAAATACCACTTAATTCAAACTGTGAATTCCGTCCTATCATATACGCTGTCTGAACTTCTGTTAAGGAAAATGGCTTAGACAAATCTTTAACATGAGTTGGTCTACTTTCAAGGTTTTCCTCTTTATGCTCTAGCTTTACACAAGAACTCAGTTGAGCGATTGTGGGGTGCTTAAAAAAATCTGTTGTACTTATTTTTAAGCCGTCTTTTCTTAATAAATTAATTACCTGAAGTGCTTTAATAGATTCTCCTTTTAATGCAAAAAAATTATCATGAATACCGATTCCCTCGATCTCCATAACTTTTTCCCATGCACGCACTAATTTTTGTTCAATTTCATTGCGCGGAGCAACGTATGGAATTGATACATAATCCGTTTGTGTTATATCCAACAATCTTTTTCTATCCACTTTTCCATTTGGATTCAATGGAATCTCTTCTACCTGAATCATTTTTTCAGGAATCATAAACTCAGGTAATTTATCACTTAAATATTTTCTGATTTCATCAAAAGACACCTTGTTATCCGATACATAGTAGGCAGCTAATAATTTCCTATTTCCATACACTTGATCAACAACGATAGCCTGGTTTATTTCTGGATATTCCCTTAATTGAGTTTCGATTTCTCTTAATTCAATCCGATACCCCCGAATTTTCACTTGCTGATCCATTCTACCTAAATATTCAAGTTCTCCATTAGGCAACCAACGAACGAGATCACCTGTATGATACATCATTTCCCCTGCCGCAAAAGGACTCGGTACAAACTTTTCATCTGTCAGTTTATTTTTACCAAGATACCCTCGTGCTACCGCTACGCCAGCAATGCAGAGTTCACCGGGAATTCCAAATGGTTTTAATTGGCCATACTTATTCAATATATAGGAATGATAATTCGGGTTAGGTTTGCCAATCGTAACTTCTTTGGAAGTGCTCAAGTCTTTTACTGTTGCGCAAATGGTTGTTTCTGTGGGACCATAAATATTTAAAATTGTTGCTTCACTGATACAACGAATTTTTTCAACCAAATCAATGGAAAATGATTCTCCTGCTAATAAAATAGATTTTAAATCTTTTAGAAAAATCGCCCCTTCTGGATCACTCAAAATCACTTCCATTCGCGATGGCGTTGATTCCCATAAATCCACCTTATGTTTTTTGACCAAATGAGCCAATTCTTTTGTTGCAAACTGGTCCTCTGTAGCAATTACTACTTTTGAACCTTGCGTTAAAGGAAGACATATTTCTAACAAGGAAATATCAAAAGATACACTAGCAAGAAACAAGAATGATTGATTAGCTTTTACTTTTTCTCTCATTACATTTAAAAAATGAACTAGCGATTTTTGTTCTATCATTACCCCTTTTGGATTTCCTGTCGATCCTGATGTGTAAATAACATAAGCTAAATCATTAGGATTATGTTCTCGTACTAAATTACTTTCTTCACCTTGAAAAAGATATTCTTTATCAAGATACAGTACTTCACCTGCAAATTGTGGCAATACTTCCTCTGTTCGCTTACTAAGTAAATATTTTGCTTGACTATCTTGTAACATATATTCAATTCGTTCAGTTGGGTAGTTAGGGTCGATTGGTAAATACGCTGCTCCTGCTTTTAAAATCCCCATCATACCAATAATCATTTCTAATGACCGATCTACCATAACGCCAATAATACTTTCTTTTGAAACACCTTTACTTTGAAGAATAGAAGCCAATTGATTCGCTTTCTTATTCAATTCTCTATATGTCAAAGATTGATCATTACAAACAACAGCAATTTGATCTGGAGTTTTTAATACTTGCGCTTCAAACAAATCTTGAAATGATTGAAACAAGTCTATGCCCGTTTGAAAAGTATTCAATCCTTCTAACAACTCTTTTTCTTCTTCTG
The DNA here is from genome assembly GCF_008368855.1 of Bacillus sp. TE8-1. Classification (NCBI taxonomy): domain Bacteria; kingdom Bacillati; phylum Bacillota; class Bacilli; order Caryophanales; family Bacillaceae; genus Bacillus; species Bacillus sp. TE8-1. The sequence goes on from NZ_QPET01000016.1 coordinate 87,988, forward strand.
CAATAATACAAATATCTTTCAATGCCAAATTCGGATTTTGTGAAACTTGCTTTAAAACATAACAATACGAATTGGCAAACTGTTGCAAAGAAGAGAATGAACGGGACTTGCAAGAAATTTGAAATTCAAATTCATTATGTATTTCATTCCATTTTCTTCGTATCCATAGGGCTAAATTATTCTCTGCGTATTCTTCTAGCGAATTTTCATTATGTAATCCTTCCATCCCGATTACAATTTGAAAAGGAGTTAAATTGTGTTTAACTAATAATTCAGAGAGCGGATACTCCTGATTTTCATACCCGAATAAAGTCGTTTGTTCAATCTCATTTACTAATTGTTTAAAGGTGTGATGCGGCTGGATTTCACTTCCTAAAGGAATCAACTTATTAAGATTCTCACTTTGTTCAAGATTCTTTTCAATTATAGGAATACCAATAGTAATTCTTTCTTGATCTGTATAATGTGCCAAACAAACCCTTAAAGCGGCTTGAAACCAGCTAAATAATAATAAATCTTGAGACTTACTTATTTTTTGTATACTTTTACTAAATTCTACATTCACTATGACTTGAACGTATTCACAAGGTGTTTCTTTATTTAGTTGGTAATCGTTATTAAATTTAAATACAGAAAAATCGAGAATCTCGGAAGATAATTGCTCCTTCCAAAACGCTTCTACTTCTTTATTTTCATGAATCGAACTTCGATCTTTAATGTGCATTTTTATCTTTATCCCCCTAATATTCATTTCTTCTACTCGTTAATTTTCAAGCCAACTTCAAGCCCATGAAGAAACACTTGATGATTATCCAAACATAAAAATTGCTGAATATCTTCAAATTTCATATGACCGACTGAACAAACCCCTAAATTTAATGTCTCAGCAACCATATTTAAGGTAGCAGTGATAATGCCTGACTCAATACAAGCAAATAAATATCCATCTGAACCGTATTTCGGGATGGAAGCGTTCGCATTATAAACCAAATAAACTGAGAAGGCAGATTGAGTAAATAAATCCTGATTAATTAACTCATGATCACTTTTGATTACTTGATCAATGTTGTTTACAATCACAAGACTATTTTTTGATGGGTTATAATAATAAAATCCAGCTTTCATATCCTCTATACGTTTTGGTTTTACATAAACAAAGATATCAATGGGATAGAGCCCGCCTGCACTTGCGTAATGATAGTATATTTTTTCTTCCCTAACCTGTTTTAGAGTTGATAAGAATCGGGAAAATTCCGAAAAACTAATATGTTTTTCCATATCAAATTGACGACAAGACCTACGTTCCTTGATTATAGTAGGTAGCTCATTTGTTGTTTCAAGTTGAATTTCGGTCGACCGTGCAGCAACGTGCGTGCGATTTAATTGTTTACTCATATACTTATCTAACTTTTCTTTAGAAAAGCGAATCTGGTTGCTATATGGATTTGAAAAAATCTTTTCTTGTGAAGAAAATACTTCTCTTGGGTGTAATATATTACTTACTAACACACGATTTTTTATCATGAGCTCTATGTTTTTTTGTGTCTCTTCTACATTTCCTAACGAAAAGCGCTCTACTAGTTCACTAATTTTCACACCTTTTTGAGCCATAAAATAAAAATCTGGAAACCACTCAGACAGAATACCTGTAAATCTCATTTCCCCTATCAAAACTTCATTATGCAACTTCTCCCAATGCTTAATCGGAGACCAGTAATAAATTTTCTCGCTCATATAACCCTCCATAAACATTTAACTTATTTTTGAAATGCAATTTTCTAATTTACAAAAATTTTTTCGGATTCTGCTCCTTGTCTCATAGTGATTATAAATACATGCACTTTAACGAAACTTGAAAATAATGAAATAACTTTTTCTTCATTAAAATTTTTTATTTCATCATAAAAAATGATTTCTTTTTGGATATTTCACATCCTTTCCCATAGTAATCCTATAAGGTATAAACCATTTGTAACATTGAGAATATTCATGTATTTCCAATGTGAAATTATTGTAATGGATTGGAGAGCGGTTGAATATAGTTATTAAATCAAATAATGTTGAGAAAGTTTTATTTATTATATCGATAAAATTTTATGATGTAATTTATTACAAATAGATTAAGAAAAGAGTTTTAAATTTTTCTTAATCAGTTAGTGTGAAAATATCACATACTATTACATACAATCGAGTTACTTACATTTCATATTCAAAATAGAGAAAAGACACCTTGAATGGTGTCTTTTCTCTATTTTAATTCCATATACTTTTTACGCCTTTGTTATTTTTAAACGATTTGTAGGAGTTAATACAACTCGAACATCTAGTTCGTTATATGTTCGAATATATAATAAACATTATATGAATTACGAATGTATTTCAGGTAATTTTATAAATAAACTCAAAGATATCTTCTCCTCCTACTGTCATAAAAGAAATAATCTATTGCTTATTTCTTTTATTAAATTGTAATATAATTACAGTATGTGAAATTATATTACATTAACTTTAAAAGCGAAGTGAGAATAATCTTCACTTCGCTTTTTTCATTTGCAATCCTTGTTAAATTTGCTCAATGCAGTATTTATTTCCACATTCTTCGCTTTTATTTAATCGGTTTCTCTGTTTTTAAGACAAATGAACTTAATGCAGGAACTTTAATTTTATTGTCATGGACAACATAAAGTAGTTTACTTCCCGCCTGCTTGCCATCTACTAGTACTTTCCAAGGCCCTTTCGATGGAAGTGTTATTTCAACAGCTTCTCTATTTGCATTGTGAGCCACTGTAAAGTATTCATGTTTATTCCCCTCTATTATATAAGCTACAGTATTTTTTGGAGCATCAATAAATGATACGTGTGTTTTTATTTGCTCTGCAGATGTCATTCGAAAAGCTGAGTACTTTTTGCGTAATTCTATTAAACCCTTCATATAATCTACTTCATTATTAAACGTTGCACGGCGCAGCCAATCCATCTGGTTAATTGAGTCTGGAGATTTGTAACTATTATGATCACCGTATTTCGTCCGCATAAACTCTTGCCCTGCATGTAAAAATGGAATTCCTTGTGATGTTAATAAAATCGAAGAAGACAATTTGTGCATTTGTGTTCGCACTTCATCGCTGTCACCTGGATTAGTTAACTCAAGTTTATCCCATAATGTATGATTGTCATGTGCTTCCACATAAGTTAGCACCTGCTCTGGATCTTGATAGGTAGACGAATTTGTATCGTAGTCAATACCTGCCGTAATACCTTTTTTAATACGATCTTCCATGTTTTCCTTTCCATTTATAAAACCATTTTCTTTTTCCTCAAATACACTACCTTTTAACCCATCACGTATATTATCGTTAAAATGAGCAATCCCTTTCATTTTCTCTGCATTTTTTTGATTTGCTTTCAGCTCAGCTGCAAGAGGTGTATTTAAATCCCATCCTTCTCCGTGTAGTATAATAGAAGGGTCAATTTGATTAACAGCTTTACGTATTTCATTCATCGTTTCATAATCATGAATACCCATTAAATCAAAACGGAATCCATCTAAATTGTATTCTTTTGCCCAATATGTGACGGAATCTATCATAAATTTCCTCATCATTTTTCTTTCTGAAGCAGTATCATTTCCTACTCCAGTTCCATTTGCAAATGTTCCATCTTCATTGTAACGATAATAATAACCTGGAACTAACTTATGGAAATTAGATTCAGCAGCGTTATACATATGGTTATATACTACATCCATCACCACTCGAAGATTATTATCATGTAGTGTTTGAACCATTTGCTTTAATTCAGTTATTCGCACAGTCGGCTCATAAGGATTTGTAGAATAGGAGCCTTCTGGAACATTGAAATTTTTAGGATCATATCCCCAGTTATATTGCGGTTCATTTAAAGTCTCTTCATTTACAGAAGCATAATCAAATATCGGTAAAAACTGAACGTGAGTAACACCAAGATCCTTTATATGATCAAGTCCTGTTTTTACACCTTCTGGCCCTTTTGTTCCTTTTTCTGTTACACCTAAATACTTCCCTTTCTGTTTAATACCACTTTCAGATTGAATGGAAAGATCGCGTACATGTAACTCATAAATAATAGCATCTTCCGGATTTTTAAATTTTGGCTTTTTGTTTGCTTTCCATTTTTTCGGATTTGTTTCTTCTAAATTAACGACTGCACCTTTATCCCCATTTACAGAAGCAGCACGCACATATGGATCAACCGCTTCAGTCCACTTATCACCAATTTTGACCTTATACGTATAAAAGAGCCCTTTTTGGTTCCCCTTTAGTTCTGCTGTCCAAGTTCCCTTTTCACCTTGTTGCATGTTTATTTCAGCACCTATTTTATCGTTCCAGTTTTTATATGTAACTAACTTCGCTTCGCTTGCAGTAGGAGCCCATAAACGAAACTTTGTATGTTGCGGAGTATATGTATTTCCTAAATCGTTACCACCATAATAAAATAAATTATCAAATTCTTCGCTACGAATGACTTTACCAATTTCAGTATTCGTATCAGCTAAGTTTTCTATTTTAACTTTGTATGTTTGTTTTAAATCAATTTTCTGTTCCGTAATTATTTTGACCTTATTAGTAATATCTCCACTGTTTATATCATAAGGAGTAATATTCTTAATTTTAATGCCTTCAATTTCAATTTTCTTTTCCTTAATATGAAACGGGACATTAGTCGTTACAGTAATTTCATGGAAACTATCAATAGTTGCTTTTTGAATTGAGAGATCCGATGATGGCTTAGAATTATATACTTTTTCATCACCCGAAAGAATCCATACTTCAGCACGACCGTCCTTTATATTTTCAATCCAACGATCCCCACCATCTTTTTCCCATTCATTTGTTCGAACTATAAATCCTACACGATTATAGTCACCGTCTATTTTTATCTTAGCGTATTTTCCAAATTCATCTTCACCAGTAAATTCATAAGATGTACCATTTGCATTTTCTCCCCATAACCAAAGATTCCAGTCTTTTGTATTTCCAAGCTTTTCTTTGTAATGAATGATAATTTCAGTTGTTTTCGAATTTGAAACTGCCTTCACACTCTGAAAGGAGAAAACAGATGATAACATAACGATTAAAGTAAGTAATAAAACTGTTTTGTTAATTAATCTTTTTATAATTTGCACCACATACACCCTTTCTTCAAATATTACTAACGATTTATTATGCTTTCACTACATAACACTGCTTAAATTAATCTAGAAATCTCTTTTACTTCACCTCCATATTGGCTATTTTCACGTATGTATTTCAATGACCTTTTAATACGAAAACGTTTGCATTAGTACTTAAAAAAATAGATTTGTTTATGCCTTCATATGTTTGTAAATGCTAAAAGATCAGGGAAATCATTTTAAAGCAATCGTTTGTTATCGCTTTCATTTTATAGACTTTCTATCAAGAGGTCAATATATTATTAATTTTCTGTTTTTATATATTTTAAACCTTATTTATTTGTCACAACTTCTTACAGGTAAAGTGCCTCATTATTGCTTAGTCAGTTTATTTTCAATAATACATTGCTACGTAAAAAACAGCTAATATCCTTAAAATGACATTAGCTGTTTTTCATAATGTATTAATATATGAATGATAACTATATTTCTAAATTACTTAATTTTTGCTGCATCAAATGCTTTTTGAACTGCTTGAACTTCAGCTGTATTCGCACCATATTTATTAGTTGCCACTCGAATACATGCTGATCTCAATTCTTTGAAATTAGAAGTCATGTTTAACTCATCTGTATTTGCATAATAGAAAATATCAAACATTTTATCTTCACCAATTCCTTTAACAGTTACTCCGTTATGAGTTCCGCCTTTTGCAATCAGATACGCAACTTTATTAATAATACTTGAATTAAAATGAACACCGCCTTGATCCCATCCATTAAAATCGTTAAATTCACTGTAATCATCTGGATAAGGCACTCCAAGTGAAGATGGCACAGAAGCTGGGTTTTCCATATCACGGAAAACAGATCCCGTTTGTTCTCCCATTGTCCAGTTAAAGTTTCCATTATTTACGTATTTCTCAATAGATGTTCCCATAATATCAGATAGCGCCTCATTAATCGCACCGGATTCCCCGTAATATTCAAGATTAGATTCGCTAGAAGTAACAGCATGTGTAAATTCATGTCCAGCTACGTCATATGCTTTAACAATAGGATCGCCATATACAAGCATACTTCCATTATTAGCACTTAATGCATTCTGCCAATTTTTCGGATCATTCGTCTCTTCAGAATCCCAAGCGTGTACAACTGAAACTACCTTTTGTCCCTTATTATCAAAGCTATTACGCTTGTATTTATCTTTATAAAAATCAAATACTTTTGTTGCTAAGTAATGAGCACTTACTGCTTTTGGATCGTTAAATGTTGCCGAAGTACTTGTCGCTAATGTACCAGGATAATAGCTTTCTTCTTTAGTAATATCTCTGTAATTCACATCATATGTTTCAATGCCTTGCCCTCTTGTATAATCAGCAAGAGCATATTTGCCATTACTTTGTTTAGAGATACCAAATGAACGATTAATACCTAAATCATCTTTTCCTGTTCCCGTTAATGATGTAAGGCTGCTTTGTTTACTTTTCTTTAAGGCTCCAACTAGTTTTTCACTTGCTTTTAAGTTAGATTCTTTTACCATATTTTTTAACATATCACCATTTTGTGCATTTACTAAATAAGTACCAGAAACATAGTTTGGTGTTGCAGCTTCGAAGGTAACTTGGTATGCATTGCTAGCTTGTCCATTATTTTCATCAACAAAAATAACCTCTTTAACTTCTGGCTCAGAAATAAACTTGATATCGTTCCCGTATTTCGTATAAATATATTGTTTTGCTTCATCTTTTGATAGATTAATAGTTTTTTTCAATTCTTCTTGTTTTAAATTTTGCGCGCTATCGCCTGAAACACTTTTAATAACACCCTTATTATCTACGTGTGCAGTTAATTGATGTCCATATACTTCTTTTCCTTCGTATGTTTGCTGCATACGCACAAGTGTAGTTCCATCATACGAACCACGTTTTTGAAGGACTTTATAATCTACTCCTGCTTCTCCATTGACTTGTTTTTGGGACAGAGCTTGTTCTGTTTTCTCCTTAAGTGCATCCTTTACTACATTTTCTGGTGCCTTTTGTGACGGCTGTGTAAGTTCACCCGAACGGAACGATTCCTCCTGAATTTGAACTTGTAGTTGATCTGTTTCCTCTGCATGACCTACCCCATATGGTGCCACAGCTGTTAAAGCTAATCCTGTTGTTAATGCTACCTTAGTTAATGTCTTTTTGTTTTTCATTATTTCACCTCGTATAATTTTTGAAATAGAAAGCTTGTACAAAGTATACTGTCTATTAATGTCTAAAAAAAGAGAAAATACACAATTTATGTAACATTATGCAAAATTACATAAATTAAGGATGATGCTACAATTAAAGAACAACTCATATAAATGCATTAATTTCAATAAAAAAGAGCTCCCTAAGACGCTCATCCAATTGGTTAGTTATTAATTATCTATATTCATTCTAATAAAAGTATACTTATATCTAAATAACAACATAAAAACCCACTCTTAACTATTTTAAGAGTGGGTTTCATGCTATTAAAATAACAATTACTATAAGAAATTTTATAATTTATATTTTTTTAGTAATCCTACTAAGTTTTTTGTAAAATTCACCTTTTGTCTTTACATGATTAAACTGATTTGGATTAATATTTGCTTTTTGTGAGAGTAATATAATCTCTTCTTTTGAAATTGAGTCTTTCGTATTTATAGATGCTATATTTGTGTATTTTCCGTCTTCTGTTTTTGGAATTTCTAAAATCCCTTTATTCACAAGATCAACTACCGCCTTATGCTCTGAAGAATGTAAATCTACACCAGTAATTTTCCAATTACGCATAACTTTTGGCGTGTATACACCGTTCTTTACCTCTTTTAAATATGTAATAGCAAGGTTACGAATGGTCCCACCTGTTTCTCCAAATGCATTCTCTTGTTTAGATGACCAAATTTGTTCAAACTTACGCCCCTCTAAAGCTCCTCCTTTTGCCTGAAGAGCCTCCATTCTATATGCATTCATTCCCAGCGTCATAGCATCGCTCATTTTGATTGGTTTGTTTGTACGAATAGAGCGTAAATTTGTAATTCTACTTCCATATGGTTTTGTTAAGTCAATTTCGTATTTTACGCCTCCAAAGAAATCGTTCGTACTGTATTTAGAGGCACGGCGGGTTTTATCAAAGCTAACGGTTACATCTCCGGCACGAGATGAGTTAAAATATCCTGCTGCCCATTCCATATAGTCTTTTAAATCTTTTCCAGAAATCTTATATACTGTAATTTCTCCCAAGGCATATTGATAATTGTACGCAATATCTTTTTTCTTAATAGGACCTATATCTAAACGGGCATAATCATTATCAATTTGATGGGCTACTACATCTGCTTTACTGTAGTAGAGCATGACTTCATGAAAGAAATCTGATAAAGGTGTTTCTTGAATCTGAACACTTGGAATACCCTTTATTTCATTTTCAGGAACAAGATTTCTACCCTTTAATTGAGCCACTACAACATTTGCATCTCCTCTCGCATATTCGTGAAAAGGTGTTAATGTTTCTTCAAGTGTAGGATCAGATAATATCGTTGTTCCATCAGCATTTTTTACAGGTATAGCGGTAGCAGTTTTATTTTTTAAAGCCAACTTCCCATCTTGCTTTGTAAAAGTAAGGTCAATACGTGAAATATGTGTTCCATATTTATCTGGTTCTGTAATAATTACGCCATTTACAACTTCTTTTTTTACAAGTTTATGCATGTGAGCCGCAAAAATAGCGCTTAGTTCCGGACAAGCATTTGCAATATCTTGAACACCAGTACCAGGGATACCATTCTCATTTTCTAATCCCATATGCATAACTCCTACCATTACATCTACTTTACCTTCTAATTCCTTAATTGCCTTTTTCGTCTCTTCTACCGGATTTTTCACCACTAAACCATTTAAGTGATCTGTCCCTTTTTCAAAATCACTAATCATTGGTGTATTCATACCAATAATCCCAACTTTAATTCCACCTTTTTCTACAATTGTATATGCAGGAAGAAAGCGCTCTCCATTTTCCTTATAAATATTTCCTGCTAACGTTTTCCCCTTATATTGCTCACTAACTTTTTTCAATGTATCTAATCCAAAGTTGAATTCATGATTTCCAAATGCCCAGGCGTCATATCCCATTGTATTCATCGCTACCATCATTGGCGATTGTGGCTTATCGTTGAATAATTCTACTGAGTTTCCTTGAATTGTATCCCCGGCATCTACTAATATGGTATTTGGATTTTCTTGACGGACCTTCTTTATAACCGTATAAAGCTGTGTCAAACTTCCACTCATATTTGCTCCATCAAGCGCATAATCCCAAGGCATAAATCTACCATGAATATCTGCAGTACCTAACAATGTGATATTAACTTCAGATTCCTCAGCCTTAGAGATAGGTGGTTTGACTATTACTGCTGTTCCAAGCAGTAATAGAATTACAAAGTAACATACAAAGTTCTTCCATTTCATTTTTTGCATAATAATAATATTTCTCCCCTTTTTGTAATTTCATAAAGTTGCTTGAACTTTAAAAATGTAACTTATTATTCAGGAAACTTCAACTACAAAAGATAATTTTGAAGGTGGTTCTGTTGCAAAAATAAAGAGAATAAATTGCATACATCCTCTAACAGAATTGTATTTTATCATTTCCTGACAGAATACCCCTTTCTTAAGAGTGTGAAGTGTACTTTCAAAATAAGGACATATCATTTATCATCATAAAAATCATCATTTCAATTTATTAAAACGGGCATATACAATATGTTATGATGATTAATTTTTTGAATTTCGTTACTGATTTATCTCCTTCTAAATAAAAACACTTTCAAAAAAATAACCCCGCTCTTCATTTAAGACGGGGGTTACACTTATACAGAAAATCGGATAGTTTCATATTTTCTTAAGCTTATTGGTTACTTTCAACTAATTTCATTCTATTTTTGGTTTCTTCTGAATCAATAAGAATCAACCGTTTTCCCTGTTTATAATACGTATCGATAATAAATAGGGAATAATTTTTACTTTTCAATTTCACAAAGCAATTTTATCTCTTTGATTTGTAACATATGACGCTGTTCATGCAAATAGATCAGTTCTATCCACTGATCAAGGGGCAATTCTCCAAGAGCTGGATGCATCACTGATTTTTTCGCTAATACAGACTCATCTTCTATTGTACTCAGGAAACGCATCAATTCTTTTCTTGATTCGTTTAGCATATTGAGCATTTGCTGCACTTCAAATAGTTCTATACTTGGTTCAATCATTTCTGGAGCTATAAACTTTTTCGTTCTATCTAATAAAATAGTGTGAATTTCTTTACGCTCATTTTGGGTACTATCTAACTTTTTTAATCCTGACGAAATAACTGTTATCACTCTCTCATCTAATAAAACTAAATGATGACAAACTTGTGCAATACTCCATTTATCCTTATCTGGTTTCCTATTAAATTGAGCATTACTCAACAAAGTAATTTCCTCAACTAATTGATTTCTCGTTTCATAAAACTTGTCATTTACAATTGTATCCATGTGGATTCTCCTTTCATTGCAGCCTACATACTTAAATTTCTACGCTAGAAATATTATCTTCGAAAAAAGATTTTCTTTCACTACTATTCCAATTTCATTTTAAAACCACAAATGAAGTTATTTGTTTTATATATATTTTTAATTGGCACAAATAAATCAACCTTTAACTTTCCTTCTAGATCTTCAGTAACATTATTTAAGCAAAACTCTAAATTATCTCTATCATAATCTGCATCATACTCACTATTTGGTAGCCACTCTGCATACATGTATTGATACGCTTCACTTAATTTATGAGGTTCATCATAGAACTGGCATAGACCATATGTACCTCCATCTAATCTTTTAAATTGCACAGTATGATACTTTTCTTTATCGAAGTTTTCAGGAATCGTAATACATGCATCATGCCGGCACTTATGACTTGCAACAAGTTCAGGATTATCCAATGATATTCCGATAAATGATTGCTCTGGTGGATACAGTTTATTTTCAATTGACCAATTCAGTAACTTTCCCCAGTGATCTTGCGGTTCAAAGTAGCTACCAGTTCGTCTTATATACGCTACTTCTAATGGTGGTAATTTTTTTATAACAACTTTCATTTATATCTTCTCCCCTATAAATATGTACACTGTTTAATTAGCTTTCTTTAACATTTATTCCTTCTTAAATAAAAAGAATTCTCTAATCATATAAAGTGAAACTTTAATCAGCGGGAGATGAATTTGAATTGAAATATAATTGATTACTATTACTATTACTATTACTACTAAAGTAGTATGTACTTTCATACTTTTATTTGATTTTAAATTCTTTTTAAATCGATATATTAATTGTAAGAAAATAAAAAGGTGGAGGATTTTAATTGATTAAAGGAATATACGAAGCGCATTTACCAGTGAGTAATTTACAACAATCTATCGAATTTTATGAAGAACTAGGGCTGAAGTTAGCCTGGAGCGATGAATCAACAGCATTCTTTTGGATTGAGGATGGGAAAAGTTGGCTAGGATTATGGGCGGGCTCTGAATACGAAACAAAATATCATCCTTCTTTACGTCATATTGCATTTAGAGTTTCCTATGAGGATTTAAAAGAATCATTACATTGGTTACACTCACTTCAAATTAAAGCTGTTCCGTTTGGGAGTAATGAATCTATTGAACCATTTGTCCGTCCACATCAAGGTAATGCATCTGTTTATTTTATTGATCCAGATGGTAATAGCTTAGAACTTATTTGTCATATTTTTGTACCTAACGCACTAAAACATATAAATGACAAATTGTCCTTGAAAGATTGGGAGACACTATTAGCTGACACATTTGAATGAATATTAGTTATAAATCATAATGGCTCACCTTTATTTTTATAACATGTATAACAATCTTGAATAATAATGTCCTATCAATTTATCATTAAATAAATGTAAAAAATGACCCTATTTATTCATTTTTAATGCGTATGTATGTACATTTGTTAATTTATTCGATATATTATGGGTATTGAATGATTACGTGAAGTGTATAGGTCGCTTATATAACACCTTATATTTTTATATCCGTGAAAACTACAAAGTGTATGAAAATCCATTTGTCAAATGAATTTAGTGCGGAAGGAGGTTTGTGGTTACTTCATAGGGTATAATAATCAGTTTTTTACTGATAAAAATATAGGAGGCGACATAATGTTTCGTACGATTTCAAATTTCATGAGAGTAGCTGAGATAAGAAGGAAAATCCTTTTTACACTAGCGATGTTAATCGTTTTTCGAATTGGCACGTTTATTCCAGTTCCTCATACTAACGCAGAGGTATTAAAAGTACAAGATCAAGCTAACGTTCTAGGTATGTTAAACGTATTTGGCGGAGGAGCATTGCAACACTTCTCAATCTTTGCTGTAGGTATTACACCATATATTACAGCTTCCATCATAGTACAGTTACTACAAATGGATGTTATACCTAAATTTTCGGAATGGGCAAAGCAAGGAGAAATGGGCCGTAAGAAATCAGCTCAATTCACTCGATACTTTACAATCATTCTCGCATTCATACAGGCCATCGGAATGTCGTATGGCTTTAATAATATAGCAGGTGGACAATTAATAACAGATCAAAGCTGGACTACATACTTATTTATTGCGACAGTTTTAACTGCAGGTACTGCATTTTTACTTTGGTTAGGCGAACAAATTACCGCTAACGGAGTTGGTAATGGTATTTCGATGATTATCTTCGCAGGTCTCGTTGCCGCCATTCCAAATGTTGCAAATCAAATTTATTTACAACAATTCCAAAATGCTGGCGATCAGCTATTTATGCACATAATAAAAATTGTTTTAATTGGACTCGTAATTTTAGCGATAGTTGTTGGTGTTATTTACATTCAACAAGCTGTACGTAAAATACCGATCCAATATGCAAAAGCTGTTTCAGGAAACAATCAATATCAAGGAGCAAAAAACACTCATTTACCGCTTAAAGTAAATAGTGCTGGTGTTATACCAGTTATCTTTGCTTCTGCATTTTTAATGACGCCGCGTACAATTGCGCAGCTCTTCCCTGATTCAAGCGTATCAAAATGGTTAGTTGCAAATCTTGATTTCGCACATCCAATTGGAATGACACTTTATGTCGGTCTTATTGTTGCTTTCACATACTTCTACGCATTTATTCAAGTAAATCCTGAACAAATGGCTGAGAATTTGAAAAAGCAAAATGGATATGTTCCTGGTATTCGTCCTGGTAAAGCAACTGAACAATATGTAACTAAAATTCTATACCGTTTAACATTTATCGGTGCAATTTTCTTAGGTGCTATTTCTATATTACCGCTCGTATTCACGAAAATTGCTACGTTACCACCTTCTGCTCAAATTGGTGGTACAAGCTTACTTATCATTGTCGGTGTAGCACTAGAAACTATGAAGACGTTAGAAAGCCAGCTTGTAAAACGTCATTATAAAGGCTTTATTAAAAAAGTGAATTAATTATCAAAAACACAGTTGGTTATTTTTCCAACTGTGTTTTTGATTTTATCAGTCCTGTAATATACAGGGCTATTGCTTTATTAAACTACATCTCCTTCTCTAATAACCGCCCTTTTTTGAAATAAGTCCGTAGTGTTGAACGATTGGCCAAAAATACACCAATCAATATAAGACAAGCCCCCATTCCCATTGTAGGATTTAAAGGTTCTCCTAAAATGATATATCCCACAATTATTGCAATTAATGGTGATACATATAACCACGTCGATGGAAATACTGGATTTGTTTTTGATAAGAGCCAGTAATATAATCCGTGTCCACCAATCGATCCGATAAATATGAGATATAAAATAGGCCATTGCACACTCCATGAAGTTAATACGGTTACATTTGGTTGTTCTACAATAATAGATGCGATTAGTAGTAAAATCCCTCCATAAAACATTTGAATACCGTTAATAAGAAATGGTGATACATTTGATAAATCTGACAGTATTTCTTTCGAACGAATAGAGCCTATTCCGTAAAATAACTCCCCTATAACTAAAACAATACAAGCAATACTCCATATGAAACTTACTTGTTGATGCATTCCTGGTAAAGAAACAAATATAACACCTATTAGTGCAATAACTAAAGCAACGAGTTGTTCCTTTTGTAATTTCTCCCTATTCCTCTTTGCTTGTATTAATAAAATCATCATTGGTCCCGTAGCAGAAAGAACAGCAGCTAATCCCGAAGAAATATATTGTTCTGACCAATATAAACTTGCGAATGTCATAAATGTTAAACAAAATCCAGCATACATAATGCGTTTTGAAAATATATGTGGCATAATTTCTTTTCGCTTTAATTTAAAAATAATCATAAGGATTATGCCCGCTAAAAAGAAGCGAATTCCTGCTGAAAACAACGGTGGCGCCCCTGCTTCAATTCCAATTTTTATCGTTAAAAATGTTGTCCCGAAAATAATACATACTAAAATGTAATTAAAAATGACCATTTTGCTTCCTCCTTTTTACTCTTAGAATGAGTATAGAGGCTATGGTGTATAACAGTGTATCGGTACATATAACAGTTACTTCAAGTTGTAGTTGATTCCCTATATATTTTTCGCTTTAATTAAGTTAAAAAGAAAAATAGGTGAACCTATGAAAATTGTATTGCGTAAAGAAACAAACATACCGTATTACAAGCAAATATATATGCAAATTGTTGACAGAATACAAAGTGGTATGCTTTCACATGGTGAATCTCTTCCTTCTTTACGTTGTATGGCCACAGATTTACAAATCAATGTATTAACAGTTCGTAAAGCGTATAAACAGTTAGAAACGAAAGGGTATATACGCATCGAACAAGGAAAAGGTGCTTACATATATAAACGGGTAAAGAAAGATTTCAAACCAATTCCGTATAAATGGCAACAAACGAAAACGATTAATGTTATGCGTTCTCAATATGCAATGAATAAGCACCGTAAATATTATAATTTTTCACAAGCAATTCTGTATCCTCGTCTGTTACCAAATCCATTTTTGGCAGATGAAATGCATAAATTGCTGGATAAAAATCCGATGTTGTTAGCAACTTATGGGCCAGTTCAAGGCGATTATGAATTGCGAGTTGAAATAGCAAATTACTTACATGAACACCAGAAATTAGTGACAGACCCATCTCAATTATTAATTACAAGCGGCGCACAACAAGGAATTGATTTAATTGCTCAAACATTATTAAAACCTGGAGATATTGTATTGGTAGAAAGTCCATGTTACAGTGCTGCGCTTGATATTTTCATCAATAAAGGTGTTCAAATCATTCCCGTTTCTCTTGATAATCATGGAGTTCGCTCCGACTTAATTGATGATATTTGTCAAAGTAAAAATCCCGTTTTATTGTATACGAATCCCACCTTCCAGAATCCGACAGGTACAGTAATGAGTAAAGAACGAAGAATGGAACTTATAGAACTATCGGAGCTATATCAATTTTTTATTATTGAAGATGATTCTTTCGGAGAAATATATTTTGAGGATGCTATAATCCCGCCCCCAATCAAAAGTTTTGATAAGGATGGCCACGTAATATATATAAAAGGATTTAGTAAAACGTTAGCACCAGGACTGCGTATTGCAGCACTTATTGCCGATGGTCCTATTTTTGAATGGCTATATGCAGTAAAAGGTTCAATGGATATCGGTAGTCCTTTATTAACACAAAAGGCACTTCTACCGTTTTTACGTGCAGAACGTATGAAAAACCATTTAGAAAAATTACGTACAGCTTTACAAATGAGACGTGATTTAACAATTGATATATTATCGCCATTAAAAGAACTACACTTTGAAATACCAAATGGAGGTTTTAATTTATGGGTGACACTACCTGATTCGATAGATCCCTTTACCTTATTACAAAAAGCAAATGAAGTAGATGTCTCTTTTTTACCAGGAACAGCTTGTCTATTAAACTACGAAACAAATGATAACCAATTAAGAATTAGCTATTCAATGTTAAACGAGAAAGATATGGAAATTGGATTAGAGAAATTACATGATACAATACGAAAAAGTATTTGTTAGAAGCAATATCACATTAGCCAACAATAAATAATACCCGAAAATGTATAGTATGGGATACTATTTATTGTTGAGCTTTTTCGTTATTCTTAACAACCGATTTTAAAACTTGTCTTTCTTTTAATTCTTCAACACTACCATATTGATCAATAACAATTGCTTTCATTTCCTCTCCTCCTTGCTGTTTATTTTAATAACATACAATTATTTCTCAAAATTTTTTGCCTTGAATTACCATATACTTATTTTTGGGGGTAATTATGCAAAAAGCATTATAAAGTGAAACTTTAATCATTCCTCACCAATCGGGCTCTTACTGCCCGGCAAATAGCGGGATGAATTTCAAAAAGAATCTTACACACATCTTAGAATGATTCAAAACTGTATTATTAATTAAATTCAAAAGAAATGGGGCTAACTTTATGAGTGAAAAGATATTTAAAATAAACGGTATTGATATATGTACAGAAAGCTTCGGTAACTCTAATGATCCCGCTATTTTATTAATTATGGGAGCTACTTGTTCAATGATATATTGGGATGAAGAATTTTGTGAACAGTTGGCGAACACAGGAAAATTTGTTATTCGCTTTGATAATCGCGATGTTGGACGCTCTGTTACATATGAACCTGGCACTTCAAATTATTCAGTAACAGATATGGCTGAAGATGCAATCGGAGTATTAGACGCTTATCATATTGATAAAGCTCACCTATTTGGTATGTCATTAGGTGGTATGATTGCTCAAATTGCTGCTGTAAAACATCCCGAAAGAATTTTGACGCTGACTTTACTAGCGACTAGTGTAATAGGATCTGATGACAATACTCGCGATTTACCTCCAATGGATGAAAGGATTTTAACACATCATGTTAATGGCACAAGTATAGATTGGGCAAATAAAAATGATGTGGCAGAGTATTTAGTTTCAGGATCTCGTCTATTATGTGGATCAGAACGAATATTTGATGAAAATAGAGTTTATAAACAAGTAAAACAAGAAATAGAACGCGCAAACAATTTATTAAGTATGTTTAATCACGCTTTACTTCAAGGTGATGATGCATATGAAGGTGTACTTCAATCGATACAAGCACCTACATTAGTTATTCACGGAACAGACGATACAGCACTACCATTTGAACATGGCCTCGCACTAATTGATGAAATTCCAAACTCAGTACTATTAACCCTTAAAGGGGCAGGCCATGAAAACCATCCAGATGACTGGGAAAGCATAATTAACGCTGTTTCTAAACATACATCTAAAATTTAGATAAATAACTAATGGAAGGGGGCACAAATTGTGCCCCCTTCTAGTTACAAACAAAAACCCATCACTGTATTCGTATGTATAGTGATGGGGACTTTTTATATTTTTCTATGTTTAAAAAAATGGACAATCTAATTGATCAACAGATTCCCATAATTTTTTTTTTGCATTTTCGGTGGATGTATTTGTGTCTAGTGTCATGTTTTTAAAAGGGTTTACTTCGACTTTTAATAAGGATGAAGGCTCCACATATAATGAGAAAACATGGCTGCTTGGTAAAGCTTTTGAAACGTCAATATCTCCAACTTGTTTAAATAGTTGCTGCGCAGCAAAAAAGAAGAAATTAGTTGGATTTGATTGTTTATTCAGCCACGCAAGCATTTCAGGTGATACCGATTTATGAATATTGATTTTTACTCGATCACCACGTTTATATCGCCTAGATCGCATACTTCCACCAACTAACTTATCGTTAAGTTTGTAAATCCTAACTCTTTTTGCTTATGCTCTCTATATTTTGGCGAACAAGTATAGACTAATAATCCTCGTGCATTTGTAAATAACGGATTATCTACAAAGATTACATTTTTGAGTCGTCCTTTTTGCTTTAAAATCATTTTTAAACTGTTTTTAATAATTACTGCACCCCCGCCATAAATAAACACGTATGGATCGTCTTTCATATCATCAATTTTATTTATAATATCTGTTGCAACACGTGCTGCTAAACCTAATAGCGCTGGCTGTGATTCCTCAACTAATAAGGTATTTCTCGGATGCTTATCATTTAAATAAATTTGATTGAATTCTGTAATACTATCAATCGTTTTAGTTGGATACTTCCGGTTCCATCTCGTAATGATTTGTAGTAACGTCTCTTTTACACCATAAGATAAACCTTTACTTAGTTGCGGACGGAAATTCACCCCTAATGAAACGACTTCTTCTGTCGTCCCTGCACCAATATCAAAAGAGAGTAGAGTTTTATCTACAAAATCAATTTCAGAAACTTGATTTTGCTCACATTCTATTTTATGTTTCACAACATTTCCTTCTTCATCGTATACAATGCCCCACGTACCAGAAGCGCCCTCAGGCAGGCATTTACAATACTCAATTGAAACATTAATTGTCACATCGCGTCCGTTCGGATAATGGAAAATAACCTTATGATTTCCCATATAACGTTTTGCATTTTCAGCAGCTATTTCTTGTGTAATAAGCTGCATAGGAAGAGCGACAGATAAATCATAACGAATATTAATATGGCTAGAAGTTGGACTTTGACGCATAGCGCTTACCGCCAAACCTGATAGTATTGTAATAACCATTAACTCATCCGTTGACTTATTCGATTTCTTCTCTACCTCAGTACCTTTTAATTGATCTTGAATAACTTTTTCTCCAACGATGTATCGTACATTATTTAGCATTAACGATGGCGAACTTATAGTCACATCAATGTGGTTTTCTAATTCAGATAATGAAACATCTACCTCATCTAAGAGTCCTGTAGGCTCACCTATATATAAAGAATAAATACTCGGAATAAAAATAGGGTCTTGCCCTTTCACCATTAACTTCAAACCGTTGTTTCCTGCATCTGCACCAGCTTTTAAAAGTATAGACATAACTACCCCCTAAATTAATCTGACATCCCTTCCAAATATATGCGAGCCCATTCTTTTACATTCAAATGTATTGTAATTTTTTATTTATCATAAAACCAAAATATTGCATACTTACATATTTCGTGTAAAAAGTATTTGACATGATACTTTTCCAATTTTATACTTATATTTGTAAAAAGTTTTTTACAATCGAGGGGGCAATTATTTATTGAATACTAAAAAAACTATTTTTATAATCATTGTTTTAGCATTAATTGCAATACTAGTACATGGCACATATAAATACATAACTGAAGGTTCTATTTTAGGTGGTACGATTTTTGCTATTTCGTTAATACTTAGTAATTTAATTAATCACATTACTTGGGGAGATCCCCACGGTGTGTCAGAAGAAAGTCAAGATGAGATGGGACAACAAATTACATATAAAAGCTTTAAAATTGCGTATTTTGTGCTTGTAGTTGTAATGTTCCTTTTATTAATCTTCTCCGAAGGATTTTCTATGGGGGCTAATTTAGATGGAGTAAAAAACCTCCCCCTGTTCATCGCAATTTGCTCTTCATTCTTTATTTATCCTATTGTCGAACTCATAGTTGCAAAACAATATAAGTAAAAAGATGAGGTTTTCTACATGTAGAAAACCTCATCTTTTTATATTTACATACTCTCTACAATTGCTTTTAATTTATTCACAGTCCGCCAATTCCTAACTGTAGCTGGTGTATGTGACTTCTGAAACTGGTTCATTAATTTAGAATTTCGAATGCTATTTTTGAAAAATAAATAAACGACCTTCTCATCTATATAGCAATCTTCAAGTTCACTTTTAAATGTAAGCAATTGACTACTCTCTTCTTCAGAAAGTACATTAGCTAAAAAAGCAATATGAACACTTTCTCCTTCTAACAATGAATGAACTTCATATGGACATTGTTTAATAATATTTATAAATTCATCATGTGTTCTTAGCATGACTGGAACATCGAAATCAAATTCTTTTTTTATTTCAGATTGTATTCGGTCCTTTAGAAAGTTTATACCTTCCTCAGATTCGAACACAATATTACCACTTTGTATATATGTTTTCACTTGTTTTAACCCTATTGATTCAAACACTCGTTTTAAATCAGCCATTTTGATTACTTTATGGCCACCGACATTGATTCCTCTTAGTAATGCAATATAAAGTGTCATATTATCCCCCCCACAGTAAAATGAACTTATCGATTGAATCGGTTTTCCCACTCATATTTCTCGGATATTTGTTTTAATTCTTCTAACATATCATGAATAGATAATACCTCAAATAAAATAATAGATTCACTTGAAAAATGGTGATGATAATGATTTGGTTTATAATCTTTTAAATCATTTTTATAACTCCAAAATTGCTTGTCTAATTCAGCAATAAGTTTGAAATGTTCCTCATCAATTTCATTACAACGGTTTCTCAATATAGCAATTATAGAATGAATTGTTCGTTGTAATATTTCTCTTTCACTTTGTGACCAGTCACAAGTCTCAATTGATACCCGAGCTAAATTATCTATATGGTAAATGATTTGCTGTAATATATGAAGTTGCTTCTGCATCGTTAAAAAGCTTCTCATTTCCTTCTTTGTATGTTGATGATATTTCCAATCTTTCTGCTCATATTGAACAAATTGTATCGCCTTATGCAATAATAAAGTCAATTTAGATAAATCCTGAGCAGTCTCCTTTTTCATACCTTTTCCTGCAACTAATGCAGTAATCCATTCTTCCATAATATTTGCTGTTTTAGCAAATAGATCCTCTGTACATCCAAAAATCATTTTCGTGTAGTGGGGTGGAAAAATGAAAAAATTCACTAAAGTAGATACTATAATACCAGTAGATGTAGTAGCTAAACGAATTAAAAATGCAGTAAAATAATGATTTGCCGTAATTGGAATCATTGCTACGGCAGTTAAAGTTGCGACTAAAGTTCCCGCATGTAAACTTAGTTTTTGACATGTAACGATCGTAAACATTGCAGCTAATGCATAAGAAATTGCTTGGTGGCCTAGGAAAAATGTGAAAGTCATGGCATATGCCGATCCAATTGTTGAGGCCGGAAAGCGAATAAGTCCTTTTTTTATTGAGTCTGTTGCAGTTGGTTCAATTGTAACAATTGCTGTTATTACAGCAAAAATAGTTGGGATGTTAAAAAAATCACAAACTAACACTGTAAGAAAAACTGCAATCCCAGTTTTAATCACTCTTCCTCCAACGATATTCCATTTTCTATCTTGATTCATTTTTTATATCCTTCATTCCTGTTTCATTTTATATACATATATTATATATTGTTAAAATAAAAAAACCTACTACTTGAATATTCAAGAGTAAGTTTTCTATCTCATTATTTTATTATAGGTAAATGCATTATTATTTGTTGGCCAATTGGTCCCATTCTTCTAAAACCTTTATCTTGGAAACCAACTTTTGCATATAAATTTTGTGCAGGAATATTTCTTTCATTCACAGCAAGTATAACTTCATTTTTTATTGGAAAATAACGTTTTACAAACTCTTCTAATAATAACAATGACTTTTTAGCGAATCCTTTTCTTTGTCTATTGTGATTAATAGAAAATGACGTTAAAAGTAAAGCATCCTCATTATCTGTGAACTCCTTTACTCTATCTCCCGTTTCCAATGCGAAAAGACCCACCGGTACCCCATTGTGATCTAAAATAACAATCACATTTTTTGTATGATCACTTTTTGCTTTCTCCAGTAATGCGCTTGGATCTGATGTAAACTGAACTTGTTCACTTGGTAAAGTAAATGTTTGTATAACTTCTTTATATTTCTCCTTATACGGAGCTAATTGAATTTCCCCTGTGTGTATGTTCATGCTAAACTCTCCCATTTTTTAGCTTATTAACTTATACCTTGCTGTGCTTTTGAATGCACTCTTCCATCTAAAAAGGTAATTTCAACAAATGAATTTGGATCGTTCCCTTTCCAAGCAAAAATTTGTTTAATTTGTGTAGAATGCTCTACCCCTTCTTCTATAAGTAAATCTCCTTCAAAACCAATTAAATCTTTCACTTCTGTATAAGTCATTCCTTCATTTATACTCGAGAAATGATTTATATTGATAGACTCTTTCTGTTGCCTTTCCATCACAGTAGAAGAAGTTGCTGTTTGGTTTTTCACTTCTTTTCTCTGTTCACACGCTGTCATACTGAAACCTAAGCATAAACTAAACAATATACATGCGCTTTTTTTCATCATAACAGTTGTCCCTCCCATGATAATTAAACCATATATTCCCTTAAAAATAAACTGAATATTTAATATTATATTTAAAAACCTCGTACAATTAAGTACGAGGCTAATTTCATTTATTCAAATGATTATTTGATTGATCATCCTGTTCTTTTCTTAACTCTTGTTCTTCATCTTTTGGTAATTGTTTATCATTATCTTTAATTGGATTCGTTTCTCTATTTTCTATCATATCATTTGGAACTTGTGGCATTACTCGGCCCACAATAGCGGCTAATTCATCTAGTATACCTTCACCTGTTTTTCCTTTTTTAATTTGCTTTCCGATTTGTTTGAGGCGTTCATACGTATCAACATCTGCTACAACGACTGCATTAGCACCGTCAGGGTCATTTTTTAAACTTTCTGCAACAGAGTATTTAATTGATTCAACTCGAGTTCGATCAAGTTTTGCTTTTACATCAATACCTACAATAGCATATTTTCCAACAACGACCGCTGTTGCATCATTCACACCTGGCACACTTGCTGCTAAAGATGCTAAATGATCTGCTGCTTTTTCATTTGGCTTATTTGATTTATTCGTATAATTAACATTTTTCATTGAAACATTTTTTTGTTCCGGCTTTTCGTTTGGATTGTCTTTTTTTCCAATACTGCATCCAGTTATAACGAAACAAAGCATCAATATATATATTAGAGTTTTCATTATTTTCACCACTTCACTATTAAGGTTTAATCATAAATTTTTTCAACAGCTTGCATTTTCTTTACCTTTTCCTCGGCCCCGCTATTAGCATTAATGAATATTTGGTACGTATCTTTTCCTAAAGTGCCTACAAATTCATAGCAAAGTACTTCATTATGCAAATCATTGACTACTAAAGCTTTACGTTCTTCCATAACTTTTACATCCGGATTGATTTTCTTTCTTGCTTCTGCTGCAGTTAGCTTTGCCGATGGAACTGTTCGCTTTTGATGTGACGCTAAGTATTCTTTTGCGGAGAACCCAACGATAGAACCATCATCTAAAGCAATTTTCATTTGGATTGCTTCTGGATAAATTCGTACTCCATTTTCATTTACTACATACGTAAATACACCAACATTATCATATTGAGAGCTATCATAAAGCTCCATATTATTAAACTTATGGTCCTTTAAAAATTTCAAACCTTTACTACCTGCATCGTTTAAACTAACTTTCTGTTCTTTAATTTCGCGGTTATTCATAACCCAAATTGGATATCCGCCTTTTCCGGTAATATCCATATAGAACTCATTGTTCGTTGCTTCATCTTTAATTTTCACACTATAGAAGGATTCTTTCGCACCTTTTCCGCTTTTCTCAACATCTACTTTTTCATTTCCTTTTAAATTCAAAAACGATTTGGCAATTTTCGCCGCTTCATCTTTAGAAATTGCCTTTCCTTCCGCTTCAAATCCACCTTTTTTATTTTTTTGCGCACTTGTAAAGGTCGGTCCGAAGTTTGTAGAAGAATATGATGTTACGTTTTTCTCTACAGTTTTCAATCCATCAATAATTGTGTTATCTGCTGGATCGCGATTTGATGCAAGTGCCATTTCTACATCCATCCAGCGTAAATTATTTTTCAAAACAAGATGTTGTACTTTTCTTAGTTCATCTTGTATATTTCCTGCATTTGAATATAAAGTTTGCAACGTTTTATATTCTTGCTCATTTAACGGTTCTTTTTCTAAATCACGAATGGCTGCACGGTAACTAAAATCACCGATATTCGCTAAAAATTCTTCCGTTTTATTAAATGGCATTAATGTTAAAGGAAGTTGCCCTACATCCGAGCGAGCTTCAGATGTTAAACGCCATACATCCGCTAATGCAGGTGATAAAGATGATCGTGAATTCATCGCAAGTGTTGTGCCAATTTTATCGTGTAATAAATCGACTTCGTATGCTAAATCATGGAATGCACGTTGATAGCTATTTTCCGCTCGAATTAAAACTGCATTTTTCTCTTGGTGCTCTTTATAGCCCCAATAGCCTGTTCCTACTACACCGACTGTTAATAATACAATGATAATACCTCGTAACATTGTCCCACCTCCGCTCTATTTACAGAAAATATGTTTACCGATTTTTTTAATTTGTGGACGAGTCCAAATCCATTTACTAGTCGCAGTATCTGGATTGAAATAATATAAAGCATTTCCTGTTGGATCCCATCCGTTAATCGCATCTAAAACTGCTTTTTTTGCTGTTTCATTTGGCGTTAAATATATTTGTCCATCGGCTACCGCTGTAAATGCTCTAGGTTCAAAGATTACACCTGAAACAGTATTTGGGAATGACGCACTTGTAACACGATTCAAAATAACGGCAGCTACTGCAACTTGTCCTAAATATGGTTCACCGCGTGATTCTCCGTATACTGCGTTTGCCATAAGCTGAATATCATTTTGAGAATAACCGTTCGGAACATTTGTCCCTTTATTTTGAGGTGGTTTATTCTCTTGTGCAGTTCCGCCGCTATTTCCTTTATTTGTTGTCGTCCCTTTATTAGCAGTTGACTTGTCATACTTCGTTGCCTTCACGAGCATTTGCTTCGTTTTAGCTCCAGCTAAACCATCAACGGGTAATCCGAATTTCTCTTGAAAATTCCGAAGTGCCCAATATGTACCCCATCCGAAAACACCATCCACTTTTCCCGTATAAAACCCGTTATATTTCAAACGAGATTGCAGTTCAATGACATCTTCGCCAGATGCTCCTCTTTGAATAACTTGATTAGAAAAAGCTTCTACATTCTTTAGTTGTATACTACTGACCATTAAAGACAGTCCTATGAACGCAAGTAAAACTGCTATTTTAAAAATAGCTTTTTGGCGCATAATTTTCCCTCCTTAATTACGGAAATGATTTCTTGGTTATGTTTTGTAAAAGCCTCGCTTTTATGTAAAGAAGACAAAAAAATCCAAACTAATATCGTTGAAAAAATATGTAAACAATATAAAAAAAGAATAAAAGGAGTTCATCATGAAGAAATCTTTAAAACACGTCGCACTCGTCATTCTGTTCCTAACAACATGTTCAAATATATATACAGGCTCATCAATTGTTCATGCGCAGCCACCGTATGCCAAATGGGGTAAACTTGCCGTAGAAAAGACGAAAGAACAATACCCAAAAGCAGAAATTATTGACTATCTTCATATAGGTAGAAAACCAAAAACAGTTCAAATAACTGTTGAAAAATTTAAATTGTGGTTACGTGAGAACGGAAAAGAATACGGTGTTTTTGTTGATGTAGAATTTGAAACGAAGACGGAGAAATTTATAAAGTTGTCGTTTCAGAAGACGAGTAGATAAAATGAAAGAAACCCGGCTATTTAAATTCATAACAGCCGGGTTTCTTTCATTTCT
This sequence comes from Bacillus sp. TE8-1, assembly GCF_008368855.1. Lineage (NCBI taxonomy): Bacteria > Bacillati > Bacillota > Bacilli > Caryophanales > Bacillaceae > Bacillus > Bacillus sp. TE8-1. Next base: position 113,833 of record NZ_QPET01000016.1, read on the forward strand.
AAAATTTTTTTCTAAAATATCGATTCCCTAAAAATCTTACCAATATACAAATAGTGCCAATTACAACTGCTATCCCTATACTGTATAAAAGTACTCTACCATATCCACCAATTCTCGGATCTAAAAACGGATAAGGATACCAATTCACGATTGGACCACGAATTAAGCTATATACAACGTAAAAAAACGGGAATAAGAGCCAACTTGAAGCTTGTTTCCAAGTGATTTTCTTATTTGGTGGATTTAATATCCAATCTAAAAGCATAGCAATTGGCATGATATAATGTAACACAGTATTTACCCATGGTATTGCCGTTTGAAGTGATTCTTCTAACCCTCTTAATAATAAAAAATAAATGAGTCCAGTCGTAAGTATGTATACCGTTGCTGCACCACGAAGTATACTAAACTGTTCTGAGCGACCAAATGTAGCTGTTCCGATACTACTTAAAAGGAGAATACATGCAACTAAAATGTTACTTTCGATAGTGAAGAAACTAAAAAAGTTAACTGGGTTGAACGGTTTCACTTGTGCCCGTATTATAAATTGCGTAATGATTGTACTAAATGCTAGAAGGCTTAAACATAGTCTAAATAAAGATAAAATTTTTTCATCTTTCATACATTCCCTCCTTTTCTTATATATAATTAGAATTTCCCTGTACATGCTCAATAAATAATTTTAACGGAACGAGCCCACGTTTTGGCATATGACTACTTATAATAGATACTACTTCTAATTGAGGAATGATAACGATGTATTGTCCGCCGTATCCCATAGCGAAATATATACAATACGGTATGTGAAATCTTTCGTTATGTAATACCCACCAGTGATATCCATATGCGCCCACATGTTCATATGTTTCAAATTGCGCCCTACTTGACTCTTCTAACCATTTCGCTGATACAATTTCTTTTTCATTCCAATATCCATTTTGCAAACATAATTTTCCTAATTTTAATAAATCGGTAGATTTCATTTTCATACCGAAGCCACCTACATATATACCCTGCGGATCTTGTTGCCACTCGTATTCGTTAATTTTTAATGGATCAAATAAATATTTCTTTGCAAACCGCTCTGTCGACATTCCAGTAGCTTTTTGAATAATATAGCTCAGTAAATGAGAAGAACCTGAATTATAATTCATTTTTGTAGCAGGTTCTTCAATTATTGGCTTCTCTAATATGTACTGTACCCAGTTCTCTGATTCTACAAAGTCATTTGGGAATACTACTCCATTCCCAAACTCTTTCCAGTCCTCACCAGTAGTCATTGTTAATAAGTGATATAGCGTTAAATCATGTTTTTCCCCAGGTACATTTTCAATCCACTCTGTAATTGATGTATGTATATCATTTATATAGCCCTTATCAATTGCAATACCAATTAATAAAGATACGATACTTTTTGTAATCGAATTTATTTTATATAAGTTATTTGCACATTCGGGTGTTTTATAATACTCAGTTGTTAATTCCCCTTTTTGATAAACAAGAAATGTATTCACTTTTTTCTTTTCGAATTTATTTTCTAGTTGCTTGAAATCCAAAAACTTTACCTCCATTTAAATAGTTACTCCATTTATTATATCTTGTTCCTTCATTTTAAACATAATTGTGCTCAAGTAAAAATAAACCTGTCAGCCATAATGAACTGACAGGTTTATTTTTATAATTTTGTACGAACATTCCAAAGCTCCGGGAAGAATTGTTGATCAAGTACTCGCTTTAAATAAGAAACACCGGAGGATCCACCTGTACCCATTTTATGTCCAATAATTCTTTCTACTGTTTTCATATGACGGAAACGCCATTGTTGTAGCCAGTCTTCAATATCAATCAATTTTTCAGCAAGCTGATATAAATTCCAATATTTTTTCACATCCGCATACACTTCCAACCATGCTGCTTCTACTGTTGCATCTTCTTCATAAGGCTGCGTAATATCACGGTTTAACACATCTTTATGAATAGGGAATCCTTCTTTTACTAATGCTTGAATCGCGACATCATATAGACTTGGTGCATGTAGCGCTTTATGAAGTCGTGCATGTAATTCTGGATCCTTTTCATAAATTTTTAATGCGTGTGGCGTTTTATAGCCAAGTGCATACTCAATCATACGATATTGATACGATTGAAAACCTGAAGCTTGACCGAGTGAATCACGAAACTCAATATATTCTGATGGTGTTAATGTCGCAAGAATATCCCAAGATTGAATAATTTGAGACTGAATTTTTGATACACGTGCTAACATTTTAAAAGCTGGTTGTAATTTATCTTGTTTAATAGATTCAATCGCCGCATTTAGCTCATGTAAAATGAGCTTCATCCAAAGCTCACTTGCTTGGTGAATAACGATAAATAACATTTCATCATGATGGTCCGATAATCTTTTTTGAGAAGATAGTAAACTATCTAATTGTAAATACTCCCCATACGTCATATTCTCTTTAAAATCCGTATGAATCCCTTTTTCCATAATTACTTTTTCATTTTCTTTCATATTAGCCAAACGCCCCTTTTATATGATTCTACTTATATTGGTCTAATAACGGCTCGAACTGGACTTCCATCTGCATCAGTTAATGCAAGTGGTAATGCAATAAGTTCATAATCACCGTCTGCTACATGATCTAGTACGACATTTTCTAAAATATGAATTCCATGTTTAAATAATTGATGATGCGCTGCTAATTCTTTATCATCTAGCGGATCAACTGATGGTACATCTACTCCGATTAAACGAATACCTTTCCCTGAAAGAAACGACGCTATGTCTGCACGTAAATGAGGGATCACCTCTGGAAATTCTTCAGCTTTTCCATGTGAAGATGTACGTAATAATAATCGTTCTACACCTTCTAAATGAAAGCTTTCTAATTCCTTTTTCCCGATGCTTTCAAGATTAGAAACGTCAATAATCCGTGCTGGGCCAACATAAACTTGAACATCTAAATCCAATACTTTCTTTCCATCATTATCAAAATGAAATGGTGCATCAATATGAGTGCCTGTATGAATACTCATCGTTAACTTTCCGACATTTACTGAGCCACTTTCTTCTTTTGACCATGAAACTTCATACGAGAACGGTGTGTCTCCTGGCCACGTTGCAATATTATTATTTAGCGGTTGTGAAATATCAATCCACTCTGATGTTTTCATATTTATGCCACAACCTCTCGCTTATTTTCAAACTGCTTATACTCTTCATTTTTCATAATTTTCTTTAATATTTGTACAGATTTCCACACTTCTTCGTATGTGTTATATAAAGCGACCGGCGCAAGTCTCACCCCATTTGGCGCTCTAAAATCTGGAATTACTCCATTTGCTTTTAGTGCTTTACATATACGTGCTGCTTCTGCATGCTCTAAATAAATGTGCCCGCCTCGTTTTTCATCCTCTAATGGATTTCCAATTGTAAATTCGAAATCTTTTAATTCATGTCCAATTAAATTCAGCATGTATCTCGTAATATGTAAAGATTTCTCACGTAAACGTTCAATACCAGCATCTTTGAAAATTTCAAGTGAACCAATTAATGGTGCTGTACTTAATACGTGCGGTGTACCAATTTGATAAGCACCTGCATGATCAGCAGCTGTTAATGTATGCTCCATATCAAACTGTTTATCTTTTCTAGAACTAAACCATCCAGACAATCCTGGCAGTCTATTAAAATGTTTACTATTTACATAAAGGCCTGCAACACTACCCGGTCCTGCATTTAAATATTTATAATTGCACCAAACAGCAAAATCGACATCCCAATCTTTGAAATGATGCGGAATAGATCCTATTGAATGGCATAAATCAAATCCAATGTGAATGCCGCGTTTATGAGCTTCCGTTGTTAAACGTTTCATATCAAGAATTTGACCACTTCTATATAAAACAGAAGGTAATAAAATTAAAGCGATATCATCTTCCATCGCATGGATAATATCTTCTTCAGAAAGTGTTCTACCATCTCGGCTTTTCACTCTTACTAAATGCTCCTCTGGATCTAATCCTTTTAAACGAATTTGACTTTGAAGTGCATAAATATCTGATGGGAAAGTTAATTCATCCGCAAGTATTTTTGTACGTATTCCTTTTGGTTCGTAAAACGTCGCAATAACTTGGTGTATATTTGTAGTTGTAGAACCGGTTACAATAGTTTCTTCCGGTAAAGCACCAATAAGAGGGGCTGTAAGTTTACCTAATTTCTCTGAAAGGAAAAACCACGGGTGCTCACCTTCTGTCCAGCCGTCAATGCCATACTCTTTCCACGAATCTAGCAACGTAAGTAATGATTTCTCTGCTCTTTTTGAAAGTAGCCCTAATGAGTTTCCATCTAAATATATAGTACCTTCTTTTTTATAGAATTCAGTTTGAAAATCTTTCAGTTCATCATGTTTATCACATCCAAGCGCATACTCATAAGTTGGTTGAAATGGTTCTTTATACATGGTGTCACCTTCTCTTAATTTTCTTTTTATTCTAACTAATTGAAATATATCACCTTAATTGATACAACGTCAATGATATTATGTCAGTTGACTTTATATATGAACTTCTTTTACAATACAGTTATATTTTCAGATATTTCAGTATAAAGAGGTGATTCTTTGAAAAACTCTACTCTTTCATCAAGAAAACACCGCTCCTTAGAAACGAAGAAGAAACTATTACACTCTGGTTACACTATTTTTATAAATAATGGATTTCAAAAAACGACAATTACACAAATTATTAAACATGCAGAAACTGGTTACGGAACAGCATATGTATACTTCAAAAACAAAGATGATCTCCTAATTAGTTTAATGGAAGATGTTATGAATCGTTTTTATAATATCGCTGAGCGCTCTTTTTCTCCACAAACAAAAGAGGAAGCACGTATAATGATCCAAAATCAAGTTAGAGCATTCCTGCAATTAGCAGATGAAGAACGCGCTATTTTGCAAGTTGTAGAGGAAGCGATAGGATTATCAAGAGAAATACGGCAAAAATGGGATGAGATTCGGGAACGTTTTATAACAAGTATTAAACAGGATATTACTCACTCTCAAGAAAGTGGATTAGCACAACCTAATTTAAATAAAGAGATTGTAGCACGCGGTTGGTTCGCGATGAATGAATCGTTTCTTTGGACTATTACGCAAAATGATAAAAAGATTAACTTAGAGGAAATTGTGTATACGTTAACGGAGATGTATACGACCGGGTTATATAAATAGCACACCTTCAATAAGTAAGGTGTGTTATTTTACATCTATAAAAATATATTATCTGGGTATGGTAGTGCTAAAATTCAGATTTTCGGTTATATCGATGGCATTCCGACTTCTATAAATGATAATGTTTTAAAACAATATTTCCAAGGTAAGAAAAGAGAACAAATCATTACATCTTCTGAACTTAATTATTGGATAACAGAAAGATTTTGTGTTGATAAAGAAATATATGAAAGAGCTATTGAGATTTTCAATGAAAAATCTTCAAACAGTAAAAGCGTTACTCATGAGATTGAGTAACGCTTTTACCTTAATATATTTTTAATATTAATCTTCTTTATGATAAGCAGCTTCTACACATTCTGCTAGACGCTCCATTTGTTCCATAGTTAAACCTCGTGATATCCAGCCTGTTAACTTATACATCATTTTATAATAAAAATTACTAGGTTCATATTCTGAAATTAATGTTAGTGCTGTACCTTCCTCATCTTCTTCTAACATATAAGTCATTGCTGAATATCCTTGCTTCATTTCACTACCAAGTGAAATAATATGCGGTGCATCGTATTCAAGGATTTCTACTTCAGCCTCGAATATTTTCTTACCGACTTTTTGAACAGTAATATATTTATCTCCTACACGTGGATTCTCTTTATCCATATTTGAAGGATAGCGATTTTCTATTATAAACGTATTCCATTCTTTTATTTTTTCATCTTCTATTATATAGTCACATACAATATCCATTGGTGCTTTTATTACTATTTCAATTGCAAAACTCATTATACTGCCCCTCTCAAATACCCTATCCATTTCTATTTAACTAAATCATTATGCCATATTTTATATAGTGAAATACAAGTGGAATTTTAACTTTTATTGCGAGAATGTTTTTCGTAATAAGAAAATCATGAATAAATAATTTAAATACTTATTCATGCAAAATGTTTTACTAACAATACAACAATTAAATATAACGCAACGAGTAGTCAAGCGATGCCCATACTTTTATTTTCTTTATTTTTAAAATTTTGCACTCCTAAACTAACTAACATAATCCCTATAAGCGTTTGTAAAATTAGCATACTCTGTTCCGAAACATCATTCCAACTATAAATGGAATACCTCATTACAATAATTGCAAGTACAATCGTTAAGATCCTATTCATATGAAAATCCTTCCTATAAAAAAAGAAGCCACTAAGTTTCCTTAGTGGTTTTATTAACAATTTATATTTAGTAAAATTACTTTTTATGAGTTTGATATAAGTCAATAGAATTTCCTGGCCAATATAACTATGTATGTTAGCACACTTTTTCTTTATTCAGTCTACTTACAATTCCAACTATAAATTTATATTCAATCCTCTTCTTCTTAATCTTTTTAAATCCTTCTTTCGTATCAAAAATTAAACACGTTTTCCGAAACCACATTCGTACATATAGTGACTCAAAATAAATAGGTTTTATAATTCCTCGTTCTTCAAATTCAGTTCCATCTTTATTTTCGGTTTCTGTTCGAACGAACCACCTATTTCCGAAGCCAATTTCAATATACTTCACATAAGTCCCCCTTCTGGGAATTATTTTCTAACAATTCTATTATTTCCCCGGTAAGCGCACATTCCGACAGAACATGAGCCCACAAAGAAAAAGTAGATTACAAAAATCTACTTTATAGCTTATATTTCTGCATTCGTTTATAAAATGTACTTCGAGGAACATTTAACAGTTTTGCGGCTAACGAAACATTTCCGTTCGTCTTTTCTAACGCTTCAATCATGCTATCACGCTGTATTTTTTCGCGAAAATTCAATGTATGTTCTGTTTTATTTTCAACTTGTAACTCAAGTTGTTGTTGATTTCCCGTCATTGTTTGTATCAAAAAAGCGACTTGCTTTTCGCATATTTCCCGTCCTTGCGACAAAATGTAAATACGTTCTAATACATTTACTAGTTCCCGAATATTTCCGGGCCATGTATGTTGTAAAAATTGATTGTATATACTCTTTGGAAATACAACATTCCAATTCTTCCGTTCACAAAAGTGTTGTATAAAATATGGGATATCCTCTTTTCTTTCTATTAACGATGGAACATATAACGGATAAACGTGCAAACGATAATATAAATCTTGACGGAATTTCCCTTCTTCTACTAACCGTAGTAAATCTTTATGTGTGGCAGTAATAATACGAATATTTACTGGTACCTCTTTTGAACTTCCTATTGGAGTTATTGTGCGTTCTTGTAAAACACGCAATAAGGCTACTTGCATCTCTGGTGGTACTTCGCCAATTTCATCTAAAAACAGTGTTCCTCCATTCGCTTGTTCAAATTTCCCTTTATATCCTTGACGTCGCGCACCTGTAAACGCACCTTCAGCATAACCAAACAATTCACTTTCCATTAATTCTTTAGGCAAAGAACCGCAGTTAACAGCTATAAAGGGTCCGTCTTTTCTTGGACTATTTTCATGAATCGCTCTCGCGACATATTCCTTTCCTACTCCTGTCTCACCACATACATACACACTAGCATCAGTCGGTGAAACAAGCTTAATTTCTTCTAGTGTGTGTTGAAATGCTTTACTTGTTCCGGTAACTCCTGGAAAAGTAATTCCTTTTATAAATGTGAAAGCAGAATATGTATTCATTTGTTTGTTTTCCTTTAAATACATACATTTCCCGATCATTCTTTCATTACTATATACCGGTATCTCTAATTTAGTTTCCAATCCATGGTGCACTAAATCTTCAAGTTTCATTCTTGACCAATTAGTTACTCGTTCCCGAACGCTCTTACTCGCAGAAACGATAACATCACGATGATTACAAATAACTACTTGTTCATCACTATCAATGACATCTAAAAAACGATGGATTAAGTGTAATTCATTTTGATGAACTCTTATGCTACATTCACGTTCAATCGCATGTGCAATTGAAGTTACCATACCGAGCATATATGGATGCGAAAATTCAATTGGACAGGAGAAATCTAGAATACCAATTAATTTCCCGTCATCGTTATGAATGGGAGCAGCCGCACAACTCCAGCTATGAGATACCACGGAGTAATGTTCAGTACCGCTTATCATAATAGCTTCTTCAATTTCTAGCGCTGTTCCTATTGCGTTTGTCCCCACAGCTGCTTCCGTCCATTTTACACCTTCAATAAAATTAATATGTTTCGCTCGCTTTAACGTTTGTTTATTTCCACTTAAGGATAGGACATAACCATCTGGATCGATTAATAATGCCATCATTTGTAGTTCATCAATGGTTTTTCTCATATTTTGTATTTGGGGTAATGCTATATCAAGGAAAATTTCACTCTTTTTCTTTTGTTCTCGAAAAATATTAGAAGACAAAACTTTCTGACCTTTATTCATATGAGGATTAACATTAGCCTGTTTACATCGATGCCACGATTCTGAAATTCTTTGATTTATGCGATTTGAATCAAGAACACCTTCATTAACAAACTTTTTCCATGTATGTAAGTAAAACGGTGAAGCTAACATTGTATCATCTCCCTTTTAATTGTTTTGGAGATTTATAAAACATACTTTTATTATAAAACTGAATAAAAGCGTTTTCAATACAACTAGCAATACGACACAAATATGTTAATAATTTGAATATCCTAATGCCCTTCTTTATTCTTTTTTAGTAGCACTATATTTTGTATAATGGACGCAAAGAAAATACATAACCAAAACCACTTTTGTGGATTACCATTTATAAAGAAAACAATCACGGCTATTGCAAATAAAATAGTGGATGCTAAACTAAAATATAATTTTGTTTTAATTTCTATTATCCCTCACCCCTCTGTTACTTTACAGTACATACTAACTCTTCATTTTTCATCTCTACTATGTACTCCTGTAAAACATATTCTTTCCCGCCATAGTTTTCATACCATTCATGTATTCCTTTAATATGCCTCTCGTCACTTCTAATTTTCGATTCTATTTCATTATACTGTTCATAACTATCATATTCCCATATGGCAAATACTTCAGACGTACCATTCTTATTATCTTTCATCCAGCGTCCTATTAGCCTAGAACCATGCTTTAATTGATTAGGTAAGTTCGTATTATTGAAATGATCATTAAATACTTCTATAAATTCATTTTTCACTACATAGTACTTCCTTCTGTAAAACATACTTCTTCACCTCTTTCATGAAAAGTATTAGTAAATCTTCCCATCACTACCGTATTATAATACTTTCCATCCGATAGTCTTTTGTCATTTTTCAAAATGCCTTCTACTTCAAAACCTAATTTTTTATAAAGATGAATAGCTTTCTCGTTTGTCTCTAATACTTGTAAAGATATTTTATTCACTGCATTTTCGTCAGCCCATTTAATAGATTGTTGTAATAGGCTCTTCCCCATTCTATATCCCCAAAACTCTTTTAAAATGCAAACGCCAAACTCCACTTTATGAGATAATCTCTTAAAATTTGATCCTTCACATCTTGAAAATCCAACGATTCGATTGTGCACTTCTGCAACTAAAAAGAGATTCTTAGTCTCTTCACTATCTGTTTTTATTATTTTTTGAAATCCTAGATTATCTATAAATCCCTCTCCAGCATCTCTATCCATATTTTCAGTTTCTCCATCAATCTGAACTCTAATTTTCGATAACTGCTCAGCATCTTTCTCAGCTGCAGAACGAATTGTATAAGTTAATCCATTTATATAAAACTCTTGCTCTTTTACAATCATGTCAAACTCCTTTCAAATGAATATAATGGCGCTATTACAACTTGTTTACCTTGTTTCTCAAAGTCCTGAACAGTTTCTTTACTAGCCTCTTCGTCAGTTATAATAATGTCAATTTCTTTTAGAGACTCTCCTCTTATAAAACAATCTATTCCAAGTTTATTATGCGGAACTAAACAAATATTTCTTCTAGCAATTTCACTTACTCTTTTACTAAAATAAGCAACTTCAGGTGTTGCAGTACTAATACCTTGTAATGAAATGCCTCCACCTGTAGAGAAATAAAGATCAATAGAAAATCTACTTATCAATTCAGAGGCAAGTGTATCAGTAATATTCCCTGAAGGTTTTACTTTTCCGCCAATTAAATACGTATCAATATTCTTATATTCTCGTAGATAACCAGCTATTTCTATAGAATTCGTAATAACCGTAAATGATACTTCTGGTAAATATTTCAGCATCGCATTATGAACGGAAGCCCCACCAATAAAAATTGAATCACCTTCTTGTATATAAGATACCGCAACTCTTGCAATTGTGTCCTCATATATTGAGCTATCACTATAACGTTTAGCTGGTTCCGCAGCTAAATTTCTCACTCGCGTAAGTTCAATTGCACCTCCGTGCGTTCTTTTTAATAAACCATCCTTTTCCATAATAGACAAATCTCTTCTTATAGAATCAATAGACATATCAAATCTTTCCGCAAGATCCTTTGCGATTACTCTTCCATCTGTATTAAGTAGTTCTAAAATTTTCTCTCGACGTTCTTCAGTAAACATGTTATCACCACCGTTATTGAAGATTCAGAAACTTAAACTTTATTTTAATTATATGCATGCCTCTTCCGTTTTACAATATTTTCAATTCTTATTTATTCCGTTTTATACAGTCTTCTCCCTCTTTCTATCCTGTTAACTTGACAACCATATATATATATATATATCTGTATATTACGCAAAAATACTTCCATTCACCTTCCTATTGATGTAAAACTATTCCTATATTTTACTTTTTAACACAGAAAGGGATTACTATGAAATCATTAATCAAAACGACATGTACAGCATTATTATTTACTGGAATATTGACAGGATGTAATAACAATACTACATCAAAACAAGAAAAGAGCGCTCTCGAAAAGAATGCAATGCACTATGGAGAAATAGTTAAAAACGAATACTATAGAGCGACAGTTGAGAATGCAAAGTTTGAAAAAATAGACAAAGAGCGGCGCCTTACTACTCGTGTTATGATTAATAATGTTCGAGACGATGGACAAACTATTGATCTTTCGGAAATAAAATATTTCATACAAGATGAAAAAACTGGTCAGAAATATGAAGGTGAAGCTCATCCGATAGATGACGAGCACTATAAAAATGTTCCACACGAATTCTCTTTAACTACTGACATTGTGTTTGAACTGAAAACTTCACCAAAAGATTTAAATAATATGTATTTATACATAGATAGCAAAGCAGCCCCGTTAACAGATACATATTGGAAGCTTTCTATTTAGATACATTTAACTTTCATTAACACTTATAATAATTTTCTAATAACAACTTGAATAACATCAGCTAAGCCAGTGTGCCCTTTCTCTTCAATTCGCTCTTGTTCGCCATTAAAGAAATGAATTACCTTATGTTCTTCACACCAAGTAAGGATATCAATTGGATCATACAGCATATCAACATCTTTTGGTCCACCAGTACCATAGTTTATTTGTTTTTTTGAGTAAACTTCAAACATAATTAAACCACCAGGCTTTATCGTTTGTATCATTTTACCTAATATCATTTTTTTATAATCATCATGAAAATGTCCAAATACCATAATTGCTGCATCATATTCATTTTCTGGCAAACTATCAGCTAATAAATCTACTTTTTTTGTATGCACGTTTACGTTATGCTTCTCTGCCAATTTTTTTGTCTTCTCTAATCCATCTTCCGAATAATCAATAGCTGTTACTTCGTTCCCTTGTCTTGCTAGAAATACAGCATTTCTACCTTCTCCCTCCGCGAAAGCTATTACTTTATCGTGATTTGCTAAACGAAATGCTTGTTCTTTAATAAATGTATTAGGTTCTTCCCCGTAAAAATATTCATCTGATTTATATCGATCATTCCAAAATTTAGTCATCATCTTCTCTCCTTCTTCATATCATTTTCTAACTACAATTAAAGATATCAAAGAGTCTTTTTATCCTTAATTAATTTAAAAATAAAAGCAGATTAAAAATCCACTTTTATTTTTTTCGCAAGATCTACGATTTTTTGATTTCGTAACTCTTCTTCCATTTTCTCTTCTGCTGCAAGCATTACTTCATTAATTAAACATCCAGGTTTGTCATGTAAACAACATTCAAACAATGATGTTTTACCTTCAATTGCATGTATAATGTCTAAAAATGAAATATCTTCCCAATTCTTACTAAGCGAGTAACCGCCCTTTGGACCAGATGATGAATGTATCATCCCTTCCTTCGTCAACTTAGTTAGTATTTTAGACAAGTACGTTGGTGAAACATTTTGCATTTCTGCTAATTGGTGAACACTAACTAACTTATTTGGTGTAGCCTTTGCCAGAAAAAGCATTGTATGAAGAGCATAATTTGTAGCTTTAGAATATTTCATAGTACAGCCCCTATTGTAGACTTCATGTATCTACAATAACTTTATTTTTTTATTATGTCAAACGTTTGTAATGCTCCATAAAAAATTATTTCTTCACAAGTAATACATCTGTCGCACAAATCGTCACTTCTCTAAATGGACAGTCGAATAAAACACCTAGTTCAAAACCATCTTCAGTAAGAGCTATTTCATGATATAACCACCAAGCATTTTCAAAGTTTTCCGGCATAGAACACTTTGTTACTCCTATAAAGGTTACTTCAAATTTATCAAATTCACTAAAAGTACCACTGCAATCTAATACGATAGACAAAGTATCTTCTGACTTTCTCTTTACTACTTTAATTACACTGTCGTGTAATGATGTCTTGTGTAACTGAACGACATTTGACGGAAGTTTTTTCTCAATGGAATTAAAATATTCTACGTATGATTGATCTAATTGTGCCACTCTTTTCTCATAATCTGTTGACCACTTTCGCATACGTTTTTTCAGTTCACCTGATGGGTATTCTGAATTAGTTGTGATGTTTTGTATAATTGAGTATATCGATTCAGGAAGGAACTTTAATAAATCTATTTTCCTTTTCTCAATTTCCTCCTTTAAACTTTCTATATCCATTTCCGACCATTCTTTTATAGAATCTATAAAACTTACAAATTCTAAAACTTGCATTTCTTTATACCAATCTCTTGTAAAATATTTCAATGACACCTCTCCTAAAACATCTTTACATCCAGTAAAAACAATATATCCACTTATTATATCATTCCAATAACCATTCTTTCTAAAGAAAAAATGTAAAACTGTAAATATTCCGCCTATTATTTCTAAAACTTCAGAATATTTACAAAAGTATAAAAATAGAATACATTTTATCTGTACAAGATTCACCTGTACAAAAATTCAAACAAAAAGGGATGGTTATATGTTGAAGAAATTAGTAGCAGGGACATTAGTAGCGGGTTTTGCACTAACTGGAGGACTAGGTGCGGTAAGTGCTGAAGAAAAAAGTAACACAATTAAGTCATTTGATTATTTAAAAGTGGATGAACAAAATGTTAATTCATTTGCAAAATTAAGTGAGCAGGATAAGAAAGATATCCAAATTACTATGGTATTACCAGAGCAAAATGAAAATGGAGATTGGCTAGCTTATGGTTTTACTAGCCGTGAAACATTAGATGCGTATATTGAAAAGGATAAAAAAGCAATTAAAAATAAAATTAATCCTTTAGGTAGCGGTGCTGGTAGTACTGATTTTTATGAACATAAAGATAAAGGTGGACAATATATTTACTGGAGTAGCGGCTTTAAAAACTTACCATCTAGCTGGAATGACAGAATTTCTTCTGTAAGTACAGCGTCACCTTCTGCAAGTTATTCAACTACACTTTGGGAGCACACTTCAACACAAGGATATGGAAAAGGCGTTTTATTTAAACATGCTGATTGGTACGGTAAAACTGCTAATTTAGCTGCTGATTGGAACGATATTACTTCAGCGATTGAAATTAAATAGTAATAAGATATTTAATTTCTTCTATAAAAATTCAAACCACTATTCTCTCTTTCATTTAGAGAATAGTGGTTTATCATATTTCTATTTAAGCATGTACAGCATGTCCTACTGCTTGCATTAACGCTTCATGAATCGCCTCAGATAAAGTTGGATGTGCTGCAATATAATCTCTCATTATATCAGCGGTAACTTCTGTATGAATCATTACGGTTCCTTGACCAATAAGTTCAGTTGCATAAGGACCGATAATAGAAATCCCTACAATTTCTTGGTATTTAGGTTCTACAATGACTTTTACTTTCCCTACTTGTTCTCCTAAAATAAGAGCTTTTCCGTTCGCTGTAAAAGGAAATTCTCCGATGAGAATATCACCATATTGTTCTCTTGCACCTTTTTCACTTAACCCGACACTAGCTATTTCTGGAGCTGTGTATATACAACGGGGCACAGCGTGATAATTTACTTTCACGTCTTCTCCGCTTGCGTGTAATGCTGCTGTCGTTCCTTCATGGAAGGCAACGTGAGCAAGCTGAATTCCACCGATTACATCACCAGCTGCGTAAATATGCGATACGTTCGTTTGCATATGTTCATTCACAGAAATCCCTTTATTTGAAAACTGAACCCCTGCCTTTTCTAATCCTAATTGTTGCACTCGTGGTTTTCTTCCTACAGAAACAAGAACAAATTCTGGAGTTACTTCGTGAGTAATTCCCTCGTACTCAAATGAAGCTTGCTTCTTATAGTTATTTAATCCTTTTAAAACTGCTCCCGTAAAAATTTTCACACCATCTTTTTCTAATTTCTCTCTTAAAATATTCGCGATATCTTCATCTTCACCAGGTAGTAATTGCGGTGCCATTTCAACTATCGATACTTTTGTGCCAAGTCTACTATAAATACTTGCAAACTCACATCCTATTACACCACCGCCAACGATTAACAATGAAGATGGTACACTCTCAAGAGACATGGCATGGCTACTATTTAAAATCCATTTTCCATCGAACGGAGCGAATGGTAATTCTGTAGGTTCGGAACCAGATGCGATAATAAAGCTCTCTCCATCAACTACTTCTTCTTTATTTCCTTGTACAACTCGCACACGATGATCCGTTTCGAATTTCGCTTTTCCTTTTACAACTTTAATTTTATTTTTCTTCATTAAATATTGTATTCCTTGGACGAGTTGCATTACGATTTGTGATTTTCTCGCCTGTATTTGATCCCAATCAATTGATATACTTCCTGTATTAAGCGTAACTCCATAATCATTCGCTTTTCTCACAATGTCATGTATTTCAGCACTTTCTAACAGTGATTTCGTAGGCATACAACCAACATTTAAACACGTTCCGCCAAGTTCAGCTTCATCAATAAGAGTGACACCTTTGCCATTTTGAGCTGCGGTAATTGCCGCTACATATCCAGCTGGTCCGCCTCCAATTACAACTAGTTTACTCATTCTCTCACCTTCTCTTTATAAAAGAATTGTTATAGGTTCTTCTAAATAATGTTTAATTGTGCGTAAAAATGCAGCTGCTGGTGCACCGTCTAGTACACGATGATCGAATGTTAAACTTAAAGGTAACATACTACCTTTTTTTAATTTTTTCCCTTTATATACAGGAACATGTTCAATTGCGCCAATACCTAAAATGCCAGTCTCAGGTGTATTTAATACAGGTGTGAAATATTCAATACCAAAGCTACCTAAATTACTAATTGTAAATGTCGTTCCGTGCATATCATCACTACTTAAGCTACCTGCTCGCGCCTTTTGTGCCACATTCTTAATCTCTTTAGACAATTCTACTAAAGATAAATTATTTGCAAAGCGGATAGCTGGAACGATTAACCCTTTTTCTAATGCGACTGCCATGCCTAAATGCACATGTTCAAATTGATGAATTGCATCATCTATATAAGCGCTGTTCATTTCTTTATGCTCTCCAAGTGCTAATACAGCAGCACGCGAGACGAAATCCGTAATGGTTAATTTATTATCATATCTTTTTTGTACAACTTTCGCTATTTCTTTATGTAAAGCAACTAAATCTGTTACATCTACTTTCATCGTTAACGTTAATTGTGCGCTATTTTGTAAGCTTGCGTGCATACGATTTGCGATCACTTTACGCATACCAGTAACAGGAATCACGTTACTTTCTTCTTGTTCAGATATTTCCGGAACGATTCCTCTTACCTCAAGTGCTTTTAATACATCTGCCTTTGTAATCCTTCCGCCAGGACCTGTACCAACTAATACCTTGATATCCAAATTTTCAGACTTTGCAATTTTCTTCGCTACAGGTGAAATTTTAATTCTTTGCTTGGCTACTTCTTTCCCATTTGGTTCTTGATTTTGTACATTTTGTACTTCTATATTAAATGTTTTTTCTTCTATCACATGTGTGCTTTCCTGCATTTCTACTTTTTCATTCGGTTTACCGATGTAGCAAATTACAGTACCAGGCGGCACCCCTTCATCTTCACTTACAGCTATATCAAGCACCGTACCATCAGCTGGCGCTTCAATTTCCGTTTCAATTTTTTCTGAATTAATACTAGCAATTAGTTCTCCTTTTGCTACATTATCGCCTGCTTTAATATTCCAGCTCGTAATAATACCTTCTTTCATCGCCATACCTAACTTCGGCATTACAACTTCTACAGCCATGTTTCTCTCTCCCTTCTCATCGTTTTATTACACATGTAATAAAGATTGGTCTCCAATCATTTCTGATACAGTTTCAATTACTTTTTCTGGCGTTGGCAAATACAACTTTTCAAGTGGCGGTGAGAACGGAACAGGTGTGTGTGGTGCTGTAATTCGTTTAATAGGTGCATCTAACAAATCAAAACCTTTATCCGCTACAATTGCCGCAATATCTGTTGCCATACTACATCTAGGATTCGCTTCATCAATGACGATAAGACGATTTGTTTTTTCAACAGATGATAAAATCGTATCCTCATCAAGCGGTGATAAAGATCGTGGATCAATTACTTCTACTTCAAGCCCCTTTTTCGATAATTGCTTTGCAGCTGCAAGCGCTGTATGAACTTGCTTTCCGATTGCGACAATTGTTACATCAGAACCTTCCCGTTTAATATCTGCTTTTCCTAATGGAATTGTATAGTATCCTTCTGGCACTTCACCTTTCATATTGTAAAGTGTTTTATCCTCAAAGAAGATTACTGGATCATCATCTTCAATTGCTGCTAATAATAAGCCTTTTGCATCATACGGCGTGGAAGGAACAACAACTTTAATACCTGGTATGCTCGTAAATAATGCGTACAAACTTTGTGAATGCTGAGCTGCTGCACTAAAACCAGCGCCATGCATCGTACGTACTGTAACAGGTACTTTTGCTTTACCTCCAAACATATAACGGAATTTCGCACCTTGGTTTAATACTTGATCAAGACAACTACCGATAAAATCATTAAACATTAACTCAGCTATCGGACGTAACCCAGTTGCAGCAGCTGCCATCGCAGCTCCCATATAACCCGCTTCAGAAATTGGTGTATCCAATATACGATTTCGGCCAAACTCTTGTACAAGTCCTTTCGTAACACCAAGAACACCACCCCAAGCTTCATCATCTTGCAGATGATCAACTTGTGCACCGCCTGCAACATCTTCACCTATTAAAATTACATTTTCATCACGACGCATTGAGATTTTCATCGCTTCATTAATTGCAGTTGACATACTTACTGTTCTAGTCATAATTTTTCACCCTCCTCTTATTTGTAAAAAACGTATACATCTTTTAATAATTCTTCATCGTCTGGGTATGGACTATTTTCACTAAATTCAATGGATCTTTGTACTGCATCATCTACTGCTTTTTCCATATCAACAAGTTCAGATTCCGTTAATAAACCTTCATGAATTAAATGCTTACGGAAATTCACAATTGCATCTTTTTCATTTAAATGTTCTTCTTTTTCTTCTGATGATTTATATGTTTGCGCTTCACCTTCGAAATGACCATAATTACGATATGTCATACATTCAATAATTGTTGGACCATCCCCATTACGCGCACGTTCCACTGCTTCTGCAGCAGCTTTATATACAGCTAGAAGATCTTTTCCATCTACTTGAACACCTGGAATATTATAAGCTTTTGCGCGATCAGCGATAGAATCACAACTTGAAGCATATTCAAATGTAGTTGCTTCACCGTAACCGTTATTTTCTGCAATAAAAATAACTGGTAACTTCCAAATCGCCGCTAAATTAACCCCTTCATGGAATGTTCCTTCATTATTTGCTCCGTCACCGAAGAAGCAAACACTTACATCTTTTGTTCCTTTATATTTAGCTGTTAATGCTGAACCGCAAGCAAGTGGGAAACCGCCGCCTACAATGCCATTCGCACCTAGCATTCCTTTATCTAAATCGGCAATATGCATGGAACCGCCTTTTCCTTTACATAATCCTGTCGCTTTCCCGAAAAGTTCAGCCATCATACCATTTAAATCACAACCTTTTGCGATACAATGTCCATGACCTCTATGTGTACTTGTAATACTGTCACTATCCGTTAAGTGGGCACATACACCAACTGCTACCGCTTCTTCACCTGCGTATAAATGAACGAAACCTGGCAAAACGCCTTGCGCGAACAATTCATGCACCTTATCTTCAAACTTACGAATCTCTAACATTTTTTCGTACATCCAACGAGCTTGTTCTTTCGTAATTTCATTCCCTTTACTTTCAGTTGTTTTTAACATGTCCAGCCCTCCTATTTTCTTGTTCGTCTTTTATATTGCAAGTACCGTGCCAAATTCTAATCCTTGCTTTAATAGGTTTTCGCTTTTCTTTCATAATAAAAAAGTGGACAAAATGAGACATTTGTCTCGTTTTGTCCACTTTTGTTCACCTAATTTGAGAACTATTATCTTATTCATTATCAAAGCTCTGCTGTAATTTTCGGATGTAAATAATTTGCCCAATATGATATGCATTATGAGTTGTTACATTCGCTAACACTTCCCACCATTTTGCAGAAACAGGAAATCCTACTACATCACTTTCAACCTTTTCTTCATTTATAAGATTTTGCCATTGTAACAGTTTTTCTAATAGCTTTTCCCGTAATTCATCGAAAGTTTGATTATCTGAAAGCATAAAACTTTTATTATTATCTCCTATAGCGGGTACTGCATTAACATGTGATTCTTTATACCTAGTTTGCCACGTAGAGTTCCAATACAGTAAATGTTGTACGATTTCGGCTATACTATTACACTCTTCATTCGGTTTCCAGAAAGCTTCCCTCTCAGATAAATCCTTAACTGCATCTGAAAATGGCATATACCAACTGGGATCATTCGCATTTGCTAATAACTGATCTGCTAATACATCTTTCACATGGACCATTTTTCTTCCCTCATTTCATTATCATATTAATATACACTACTCTATATACGCTCATTCCCTATAATCCCCTTTTTTACATACAAATTGATTTCATACTGAATGTAAGAATAATAGATTTTCTTATCATAACTCGTTATGATAAAAGAAAAAGAAAGCTGGCAGAAAATGAATAAAAAAATCGCAATAATTACAGGAGCCTCAAGTGGATTTGGACTATTAACTACACTCGAACTCGCAAAAAAAGATTATTTAGTTATCGCTACAATGCGAAACCTTGAAAAACAAGTGAGCTTAATATCTCAAGTTACTCAACTTAACTTACAGCAAAATATAAAAGTTCAACAATTAGATGTAACCGATCAAAATTCTATACATAACTTCCAATTATTTTTAAAAGAAATACAAAAAGTAGACCTTCTTGTTAATAATGCAGGATATGCAAATGGCGGATTTGTAGAAGAAATTCCAGTAGAGGAATACCGTAAACAATTTGAAACGAACCTATTTGGAGCTATATCAATTACCCAGCTTGTCTTACCGTATATGAGAAAACAAAGAAGTGGAAAAATCATTAATATAAGCAGCATTAGCGGCCAAGTTGGATTCCCTGGTTTATCTCCTTATGTATCTTCAAAATATGCATTAGAAGGCTGGAGTGAATCGCTTCGCTTAGAAGTAAAACCTTTCGGAATAGATGTCACTTTAATTGAACCAGGTTCTTATAACACAAACATATGGGAGGTTGGGAAACAACTAGCTGAAAACCAATCTGATACAACATCTCCTTACAAAGAGTATATGGATAAAATACAAAAACATATTAATAGCGGTAGTGATACATTTGGTAATCCGATAGATGTTGCTAATAAAATTGTTGAAATTGCTGAATCTAAGCGTACAAATTTACGATATCCAATCGGTAAAGGTGTGAAATTTATGATTTTTGCGAAGAAGATTCTTCCTTGGAAATTGTGGGAATACCTTGTTTTGAGAAGCTTTAAGAAGATGTAAATATAAAGAGTAACTATCAAGATAAATAATGGTAGCTACTCTTTTTAAATATTCATCATGAAAAACCAAAACGACATTAGTATGTAGAAAGAGGATCAAAATAAAGTAACATTGAAACCATAAAAACAAATGCAAAGAATCCAATTATAGAAAGAATATATTCCTTTGTCTCTCTGTTATACTTCCATTCCATCCATACGCGTAATAAGGAAATTGCTCCGAAATAAGTAAGTACAGCAATTCCTATATTAGCATTTTCTACTTTGAACAGATAAATAAAACTTACTATAAGATATACGATAAAAAGACCTATTTCTAATTTTACATGTAAACTATTTACATGCTTATATATCCAAGCATTGCCCTTTGGCATATTTAGTTTTTTTCTTAAAAACTTTTCTAAAAAATATCCTCCAATTATCATAATAATAACCATAATCCAAATAGTAGAGTTGCCCATTGCATTCCCTCCTATTAAATTAATTATGTTTTCGTAACAAAGTGGATTATATATTTTTTAATATGTAGATAATGTATTCATTTTCTTTATCTTCTTTAGTAGTAGTTTTATCAAAACATGTTTTATGTATTGTATAACAACAATCTATTTCCCATCCCTTTTGTTTCGGGATGTTTATCCTTTTTCTTTCTATTTTTTCAAAAACGAATATAGATAGTACCGATAAAATTAATAGAGTTATTTTTATAATTGACAGAAAACCCTATCCTTTTATTTTCTTACTTGCATTTTCTCCGGCTGATCACTCGGATACGTAGCATTCCTTTTATTTTCTACGTCCCAACTAATAATTGTCGCACTATCACGTCCCAACTGATGATGCACGTGTTCTAAAACATTGTGAATATTTTCTTTAAGTGTTTTATCATTTCTATTCATAGCATTATACAAATTTACAGGTGTTTCATATCGGCGTTCCCCGCATTCTAATACTCCATCTGTCACTATTACAATTCGGTTTTTTCCAGTACGTAATTCACGAATACCTGATGAATAACAAGGAACAGGTAAATCGAATGTGTTTACATTCCCAATCCATTCGTAAAAATGACGTTGATTTAATGCATATTGCCCTAACTTATGTAACTCTTCATGAAATACATACACTAAACAATCACCGATAGAAAGCCACCATATATAATTTTCTTTCCTTACACATAGTAAGCAAGCTGTTTCACCTTTAATTTTTTTGCACTTTTCCTTAAATGAAGATGACTGAAAAATTGTCAGTATATGATTTTCAATAGATTGAAACACTGTATTAATTGATTCATTCAAAATTACTTTTATATTTTCATATTCTTTTTCGATTGTATTTACTACTAAATCAACACTTTCTGCACTATTATGTCCATCTAATATAGCTGCAAATTCCCAATCACCATTTGACCAAACTAACGCACCATCTTCGTTCTTTTTTGCTCCGGCACTAATATTCCCACCATATGCACCGAGCACGATATCACCATATTGCTTTACCGAAATTTCGTCTAAACACATTTCTCTACTTCCAACCCATGAATGTTGTCTATTATTTGTTGTATGCATATTCACTCACCATATACTCTCGTATTCTTTCGCATAGTTTTTTGATTTTCGCTGCGTCACCATATGGTGCGCCAGTCCATTCCGCTATCTCGGTTGGTGACCAAAACTCTTTTGGTGTATTTGCATAACGCGGTATGATATGCATATGCATATGCATATGTGGTACACCATTCCCTGAAACAAAAGTGTAAATATGCTCTGCACCTTCGCTTTCTTTTAGCGCTTTACTTACTCTACTTGTTATAAGTCCGAACGCTTTCGCTTCTTCATCTGTTAGTTCAGCGAGGCCAGGTACATGCCTTTTTATATCTATCATTACATAACCCAAGTATGTTTCTTCACTATCCCAGTGGACATGTCCAACGTAAACCAGTTCATCTTCGTAAATAGCTCCACCTGGAACTATAATATTTCCTTTATGCTTTTCACAAATAAAACAGTTTAATTTTACTTAATCGTTTGTTGCCATATTCATCACCATCCTTTTCATATATAATATCATAAAAAAGGAAAAACAGGATTTATATTCCGAAAATTCACTCTTTTGATACAGCAATTTTTGAAATGAATTTAGACCTCATTATTTCTTCAAAAACGCAATCCCAATTACGATCCCAATCACAATTCCGATTACTAAATTATTTGTAAAATAACCTTGGACTACACCGATTACAACTCCTATACCAATACCTATTGCCAAAGCATCATTTCTTTTTTTATTTTTAGCCAAAATTGCATCTCCTCCCATCATTTCTCGCTAAACAACATACACTTACTTGAATGTATTAATATATTCACTATCTCACTTGAACATTTCAAAAAAATGTACTTTAACTTCACATATAATATTTTCCATTTTCTGTACATACTCCTTTTATATTGAAAAATTTTCAAGTAACTATTAATTATACATAGGCATTTACTATAAGAAAGCTTCGTAATTTATTGAAGGAGGAACAATTCAAATGTATCCTCATTGGAATCCAAATATAAATCAACAGTATGTTTATTCCACCCATCCCGCAAGGAATACATTGCATCATGATTCACAATATATGATGCGGCGTATCGTAAGTCTTGAAAGTCAATTAACTAAATTAATCTCATTAATCGAGGAAAATAATCAATTCATTAAATCAATGGAACAACAACAAAACCAAGTTTGTGCACCAGCTGGAGGTTCTGTTATCGTTCATATGTAATCTAGATGCAATAAAAAACACACTTTGTATTATAAAAGTGTGTTTTTTGGTCATTATTTTCTTTTCGTATGGAACCCTTGTGTAATTCGATCTAATATAATTGCGATTACTACGATAGCTAATCCAGCTTCAAATCCCATTCCGATATTAACTTGTGTTACAGAGCGATATACATCAACTCCAAGCCCTGGAGCTCCTACAAGTGATGCTGTTACAACCATCGATAACGAAAGCATAATGCTTTGGTTCACACCAGCCATAATCGTTCCGGTTGCAAGTGGTAATTGTACTTTAAATAGTTTTTGTGATGCTGTGGAACCAAACGCATTCGCTGCTTCAATTAAATCTTCTGGAACTTGTCTAATCCCTAAGTCAGTAAAACGAATTGTCGGTGGCATTGCAAAGATTACCGATGCAATAATTCCAGGTACTACACCAACTCCGAAAAATGTAATCGCTGGAATGAGGTATACGAATGCCGGCATTGTTTGCATAAAATCTAATGTTGGCTTTAAAAATTTTGAGAAACGCTCATTTTGAGATGCTAATATACCAATTGGAATTCCGACAATAATTGAAATAATAACAGACGTAAGTACGAGTGCTAATGTTTGCATCGTTTGTGCCCAGTAGTTAATATTCAAAATGAATAATAATCCAATAAGCGTAAAAATGACTAAAGATAATTTCCTCGTTGTGTACCAAATGAAGAAACACAAGATAATAATCATCAATATGGCAGGTATTATTGTTAAAAAATTAGTGAGTAAATCAACGAATCCACCAATAATATAAGAGAATCCTCGGAATAAGCCTTCAAAGTGCTCATATAAACTTGCAACAAATGAGTCGACCCATTCCCCTAATGGAATACGTGGTATACTATTCATCGTCTTTCACCTCTTCCTCAATGTTTCCTGCAAGAGCTTGAATGACACTTTCACGTTTAATAATTCCTCTTAGCCTTTTCTTCTCATCGATTACTGGTAACGGATATTTCATCTCTGCCATTTTTGCATATGTCTCTTCCAGTAAAGTATCCAAATACACATGCGGAATATCATTAAGTAATAAATCAGCAATCGGCCACTGTTTTTGTACCGCTTTACTCGCATCATCCGCAGTTAATATACCTAAAAACTCATACTTTTTGTTTACAACATATACAGTTGAGACACCTGCATTCCTCATAATTTGAAGGGCCACACGAGGTCCACGATCAATTAATAAAGTTTCTGGTCGTTTTAAAATAGACTCAGCCGTAATTACTTTTCCTAAATTCACGTCCGCAACAAACTTTTCTACAAATTCATTTGCGGGGCTCATCATAATTTCTTCTGGCGTTCCAATTTGGACGATTTCTCCATCTTTCATTAATGCGATACGATCTCCAATTCGAAGCGCTTCATCTAAATCATGCGTAATAAATATAATCGTTTTTTCCATTTTATCTTGTAACTCTAACAATTCATCTTGCATTTCTTTTCGAATAAGTGGATCTAATGCACTAAATGACTCGTCCATTAGTAATACATCTGGATTATTCGTTAGTGCCCTTGCGATTCCAACGCGCTGCTGCATACCACCACTAAGTTGACTTGGATAATTATCTTTATGATGATCGAGTCCTACTAACTGTAGCGATTCTAACGCTTTTTTCTCCCGCTCTTCAACCGGAACTCCTTGTATTTCTAAACCATATGCAACATTTTGTATAACTGTACGATGCGGAAATAGAGCGAATTTCTGAAATACCATACTCATTTTCGTTCTTCTTACTCTCCGTAACTCTTCTTTTCCCATCGTTGCGATGTCTTCACCATCTATGTATATATGACCTGCAGTTGGTTTAATCAATTGATTTAACATACGAACTAGCGTAGATTTCCCGCTACCAGACAAACCCATAATAACGAAAATCTCTCCAGAGTAAACTTCAAACGTTGCTTTTTTCACCCCAACGTTCATTCCTGTCTCTTTTAAAATTTCCGATTTACTTTTTCCTTCTTTTAATAAGGAAAGGGCTCTTTGCGGATGTTTCCCGAATACTTTTGTTACGTTTTCAACACGCACCTTTGTATTATCCATGTCACTACTCCTTTTCTACCCATCTATTCACATAGTGTTGCGATTTTACAAAGAAATATTACATAAAAATAACATTCATAAGATTTCTTTAAAATTCTCGTTTCCGTTCATAATAAGAATGCTTACTTATACATTTATTTTATAAGGCAAACGTTACTTAGGAGGTTTTCGATGCGAAAGAAAATTTGGTTTATATGCCTTGCATTATTTATTACTATGATTTTCACTTCATGTAATGCAACAAATGCAAATTCGAAAGGAAAAATTAAACTTGGTGTAACAAGTTGGAAAGAAAATATTGCAACTGCAAACATGTGGAAAGTTTTATTAGAAGAAAAAGGCTACAAAGTTGAGCTCATGTATTTAGAAAAAGCCGCAATTTGGACTGGTGTCGCTCGTGGCGATGTTGATGCGAATTTAGAAGTATGGCTACCAGTTACAGATAAACCGCTAAACGATCGTTATAAAGATGATATTGTCTTAAAATCAAAATGGTACGAAGGTACTGGACTAGGTTTAGTCGTCCCTTCTTATATGAAAAACATAAACAGTATCGAAGATTTAAATGCTCATAAAGATGAACTAGATAATAAAATTGTCGGTATCGAACCCGGTAGTAGTCTTATGAATTTAACGAATAAAGCAATGAAAGAATATGATATAAAACTAAAACTTGTCCAATCTTCTGAAGCTGCGATGATGAGTGAACTAAAGAAAGCATATACAAAAAAGAAACCAATCGCTGTTACGCTTTGGAATCCGCATTGGGGTTTTTCAGAATTTGACTTAAAATATTTAAAAGACCCTAAGAAAGTATATGGTGAAAAAGATGACATTTATTACTCCGTTCGTAAAGGTTTCGAAAAAGATCACCCAGATGTTATAAAATACTTTGATAAATGGAAAATGAACGATGAACAGCTCGGTACGTTAATGGTCATGTTAAATAAAACAAAAGATCCTGAAGAGGCTGCGCGAAAATGGATTAAAAAAAATCAAGCATTAGTTGATGAATGGGTAAAGGATTAATAAAAAGGCTAGAGAATTAACATATCCTCTAGCCTTTTTCATCTTATTTTTTCGTAACAACGTCATCTACAATCCCATATGCCTTCGCTTCTTCTGCAGTCATAAAATAATCTCTTTCTGTATCATGTGCTACTCTTTCAATCGGTTGGCCTGTTTTTTCTGCAATCATTTTATTAATATCATGCTTTAACTTTAATATTCTTTTCGCAGTTATTTCAATTTCTGTTGCTTGCCCTTGTGCACCACCAAGCGGCTGATGAATCATAATTTCACTGTTAGGGAGCGCAAACCGTTTTCCTTTTGCTCCTGATAATAATAACAATGCACCGAATGATGCCGCAAAGCCCATGCATAGCGTTTGCACATCTGGTTTAATTAAATTCATCGTATCTAATATTGCAAAACCTGCTGTCGTTGAACCTCCTGGGCTATTGATGTATAAATATATATCTTTTTCTGCATCTTCTGCTTCTAAAAATAATAATTGCGCTACGACACTACTCGCTACTTGATCGTTAATTTCTGAGCCGATAATAATAATGCGGTCTTTTAATAACCTTGAATATATATCATAGGAACGTTCTCCTAATTTTGTTTGTTCTACTACATATGGAATTGTATTCATTTTAAATTCCTCCAATACTTGTTATGCTGCGCAAAGCATACAACTGTAGGAAGAAGGGTTTTTCACATTAAATAATAACACTGGCTGTTTAGATGGTAACTTAGTAAAATCTATTTTCGGAAGAAGTTTCGTTAACAATTCTGGTCTTTCCTCACGAATAGATGTTACAACAACTTCAATATCCTCTGTGAATTCGACTATCTCAATCCCTTCTTCACTTACAGTTTTCAGCCTATTTCTACTTCGAAATAAAGAAGCCTTTACTGCACCTTCTGATACAAAACACACTTTAGCAATATCAGCGATACTATATTGAAAAACATCTTTTAATAATAAAATTGCGGATTGCTGTACATTTAATGAAGACAATACTTTCCCTACCATTTCATGCAAATCTGCAATGTTCTCATGTGGTTCTTCAAAAGTGATTTGTTCTCTTATTTTTTCATGAACAGACTTAGACTTTATCTGATCTAACCAACGATTTCTTGCTATTTTATAGACGAGTGTCATACAAATATCTTTATTTCTATATTTTTGAAGCACTTTACACACTGTTTCTTGGGCGAGATCTTCCCCATCCCATTTGTTTTTCGTTAAAAAAGTACAGTATCTTTTTAACTCTCCATATTGTTCAATTAAAAAGTTTATATTTGAATGATTCATATCGATATGGTTCTTTAAAACATGAGTTACTTTTGTGCACAAAATAACCACTCCTTTTCAGCGCTTACTTAATAAACGATTCAACATTAAAAAAAGTTACGGGGATATAAAAAAATAATGTTTATGTTCAATAATTCGCGGTCATAAATATGTTATGTACAATTTTACGTGAGGAGGAACAAATTTGCCAAAATTAACAATTGAAGGTGCGGGAACTTTTGATGTGAAAGAAGGAACAAAGTTAGTATTAGCAATTGAAGATAGCGGTGTCAACATTCTTCATCGTTGCGGCGGGAATGCACGTTGCACAACTTGTAGAGTAGAAATACTAGCAGGTGATTTCTGTGAAGCGAGTGCGAATGAGAAACATGCAATGACGGAAAAAGGAATTGAAGATCATTTACGATTATCTTGTCAAATGCGTGTACATAAAGATATAGTCGTTCGTCCGGTACTTACAGTTGAAAATTCAGGTCTTGATGCTGGGCCACGTCCGGCGGAGTAAAGCGATGAATTTAAAACAGCTCGCTGGCGAATATGCTGCTAACTTTGTAAACGATGGCATGAAAATTGGGCTTGGTACAGGTTCTACTGTATATTGGACAATACAAAAATTAGGTGAGCGTGTAAAAGAAGGATTATCATTTCAAGCTGTACCAACATCAAAGGAAACTGAAGCATTAGCACAGCAACTAAACATCCCCCTAATTTCGTTAAACGACGTACAAAGTCTTGATCTTACAATTGATGGAGCGGATGAAATTGATTCAAATTTACAACTTATAAAAGGCGGTGGCGGTGCATTACTTCGTGAAAAAATCGTTGCCTCTTCCTCTAAAAAACTAATTATCATTGCTGATGAATCGAAACTTGTAACACATTTAGGTACTTTTCCATTACCTATTGAAATCATCCCTTTTTCATGGAAACAAACCGAAAATAAAATTCAGTCTTTAGGATGTCAAACAACATTACGTTTGAAAAACAATGAAACCTATATAACCGATAACAATAACATGATTATCGATTGTATATTCCCTAATCATATTTCTAATCCTGCCCATTTACACACTCAATTAAAAATGATTACTGGTGTAGTTGAAACAGGCTTGTTTATAAGTATGACGAGTACAGCAATTATTGGTACTAAAAATGGGATAAAGAAATTGTAATAAAAGCTAACTTTTTAAAGTTGGCTTTTTAGTATGTTCTTCTTCTCTTAATAGTGCTTTATTATGATATACTAGGAAAACGTAAACTGATTACACTAGAAAGGACTGAACATTTTGCAATCCAAACTTATAACAGAACTTACTGATTTAGAAACTGCCTTTCATATTCGAAAAGAAGTATTTGTAAAAGAACAAGGTGTTCCTCTTACAGATGAATTCGATACATTCGATGAACTCGGAGAGCAATGTAAACATATTTTAGTTTATTATCATGAGCTTCCTGTAGGCACAGGGCGTATACGATTTGTTGATGGTGTCGGAAAATTAGAACGTATTTGTATTTTAAAAGATTATCGTACATACGGATTAGGTAAAGTCATCATTCAAACGTTAGAAGAACTTGCTCGTAACAAACAAGTTACAAAAGTGAAACTACACGGTCAAACACAAGCTGAAGGATTTTATACAAAACTAGGTTATCAAACTTCTTCTGATATATTTATGGAAGATGGCATTCCACATATACTTATGACGAAAGTATTATCATAATAAAAAGGTAGTGTATGAATCTTATGTATTCATACACTACCTTTTTTTATTAATAGAAAAGTGAATTCTCAAGATTCCCTTTTGCATCAAAGCCCATCATCTCTTAGTTCATACCTAAGTAAAGCTTACACTGTTTTCCATAATGATAATGCATAAATCCAGTTTGGATCACCATTTCCTTGATAACTCTGGACTGCTTCACATACTTTTCCTTCGTGCAGAACTCTATCTCCCTTTTTATATGCTTTTTTTGCATCCCACGCTTCATATGAAGCGTTTTCAGTTTTTGTAGTAATTGTGAATATATCACTCTGTACGGATTCATTTCCAGCTACATCAACAGCTTTCACTACATATTTATAAGTAGTATTAGCGAGCAGATTTTTATCCAAATAAGAAGTTGTATT
The DNA here is from genome assembly GCF_008368855.1 of Bacillus sp. TE8-1. Lineage (NCBI taxonomy): Bacteria > Bacillati > Bacillota > Bacilli > Caryophanales > Bacillaceae > Bacillus > Bacillus sp. TE8-1. The sequence goes on from NZ_QPET01000016.1 coordinate 143,705, forward strand.
GGATGTTGCAATCTTTTTCATTGCCCCTTCTGTTTCTCTATAAATATCATAATGGTCTACACCAATATTATCGTCAGATGGACTCCACATTAAATCCACACTTGACGCTGTCGTTCCCATACTATGTAATCCTTTTGGTTGTGTTGGTGCTTCTGTATCAGGAGTCTCAACTGTCGTTTTTACTGTAAGCGCTGCACTTTCTTTCGATACATTTCCAGCTGCGTCAATTGCTTTTACAGTATAAGAGTATTCTGTACTTGGTTGTAATTTCTTATCAATAAAATGAGTGCCTAGTACTGTATCAATCATCTCTCCGTTACGGAAGATTTGATATCCTTTTACCCCTACATTATCCGTAGAAGCGTTCCATGTTAGTTCTACACTATTCGCTGTTACTTTTTGCGTCTGAAGTCCATTTGGAATACTTGGCGCTTCTATGTCTGGTTTCACATCATTAATAAGATTAACATCAATTACATTATAGAATGCATTTGCTGTATCAGCTACATCCCATACTGCTAAAATCACATGATATCCACTACGATCAGTAGGTACATTGATTTTATGAGTTAAATTATTTGAAGCTGCAGAACCATCATGTTGTACTGTTCCAATTGGTTCAAAATCTGCTCTTGTTAGCGCTTTATTTGGATTCCATCCTTTTTTAGTAATATAGTAATGCCACTTACTCGTTAAGTGAGGCGCAGTATACTTCCAAGTAAATGTATTTTCCCCACCAGTGATTGTATTTTTAAACCAACGATTTGCTGTTTGTTGATCTAAAATACCACCAAATTTTCCGCCTGCTGAAGCAATTTGTCCATCTACTGGACCACCTTGTGGGAACCCTTTTGGAGCTTCTAAACTTTGTGGTTCATACATAACACTTCCACAGTTTACATTTAGCGCACCATAAGTTGGACTACATAAAGCAGATCGGCTACCAGGCTTTTCAACAAAACCGTGCGCATAAGCATTTTGAGGAATAAGTGTCGTACTAATAATTCCAGCTGTTAATGCTACAGCTCCTAAACTTTTTTTGTTCATTTTCATATTTTGTAGTTGTTTTAAAAATCGATTATTCATGTTCATGTCTCCTTCTTGTTATACTTTGTAGTGGAATGTGGGCTTTGATGTAAAAGAATAACAAGAGACAAACTTGTACCGATGTATGTGTTAATTATGCATACACCGCAGTGAAATTATATTTTTCTTGTGAAATATTTCACTTTATGAATATATCATGACATAGAAATTACCTGAGTATGTGCAGAAGTTGTGCAGAAACAGTGAAATTATTACTAACATGTAAAACTAAGTCCTAACATTTTAAAATAAAATTTGAATATATTTATCTATCATCTTTACTTCATAATTGACAATACATTTAACTAGTTAACTTTTATTCTTATACTTATATCTCTCAGTGCCTTAGTTTTAACCATACTAAATATTAAAAATAAGAATTATAAAGTTAAATAAAAAGCATCCTATTTAGATGCTTTTCTAATGTAGAATTTCATTTTTTTCACTGACCTACAAATATAAAAATTTCATCAACTGCTTCCTTATATCCACCTGATTTCCGGAAAGACTCCTTCATATTCAAAGCGACTTTTTTAAACGACGGATTATTTAATACCATTTCTACACTTTCACTTAGTTGATCCGCAGTTAATCCTTGCATTTGTAATTTTATTCCTGCTCCAAGACTCTCCACTTGCTTTGCGACTACTGGCTGATCTGCACTTTGCGGTATTACGACGAGCGGAATCCCGTTATACAGTCCTTCATGCACACTGTTCATCCCGCCGTGTGTAATAAATAGTTTCGTATAAGTAAGCAGTTCGGTTTGGGGTACATAGTTTTTCACAATGAAGTTTTTAGGAATTTCGCCTAGATCACTTATTTTTGTTTTACTACCAATAGACATAACAATTGTATGCTCACTATTCTCAAAGGCCTTCATACACAGTTTATAAAAGTCAATCGCTTCATTAAAAACAGTACCTAATGAAATATAAATCGGACTTTTTTCTTCAATTGAAGTAAAATCAACGTCTCTGTTTTTCATTTGTGCAGAGATAGATGGTCCTACAAATTTATATGTTTCATCAAACGTATCACCAAAAGGCTGGAACTCCTTAATTGTATACACAATAGTAAGGGGTGCAGGATTACAGAAAACTTCATACGATGATTTTATTTCAACACCATATTTTTCAACAATTCCCTCCGTTAAGTTTTGAAAATCATTCTGTATTTTATCATGAATTTCTACTGGGATATTTTTTGACAGATGACCTAACATTTGCTCAAAGGATTTTTCATCCTGCGCAAAAGATGTGCATGAATTTATGGCTGGCAGTTTAAGGATTTGAGCAATTAAATGGCCACAGCCAAACATAGAATCATGAATTATGTAATCAAAATGTTCACCTTCAATTTGTTCTAGAACGCTAGGTATGACAATATCCGCTGTATGTAGAAGGCCATTTATTCTTTCCTGTAAATAATTTCTGCCTCCAGATAAAAACGCTTTTATAAATTTTTGATCATCAATCGTTCGTACAGTAGCACCTGTCTTCTCAATCCGCTCCCTGAAAGCTTCTATTGAAAAATAAACGACCTCTTCACCACGAGAAATCAATTCATCTACAACTTGTAAAGTTGGATTTATATGTCCTTCTGATCCAGCATTAATAAATAAAACACGCGCCATAATAAACACTCCTTACGTTAAATCATTTCTATGTTGGCAAGAGTACGGATTCTTTCCATACTCTTTTCCTAGCTGTTCGTATCATGTTCCTACTAAATTGACCTAGCGAGTCTAAAACCGAGATCATCTATATGAAATGTAGGATGGCTTCGACGACGACAAGTAGCGCCGCACCCTCTCGCTGTTTCAGCCCAACTACCACCACGAAAAATACGGTATGATCCGTACACTGTTTCATCATACAAATCATAACACCATTCCCAAACGTTCCCTAGCATATCATAAAGTCCCCATGCATTCGGTTCTTTTTGGCCAACGTCATGAATTTCTCCATTTGAATTTTCATTATACCATGCTATATCATGAAGTTTCCCGTATGTATATCCGGTTGTACTTGCTTTACATGCATATTGCCACTCTGCCTCAGATGGTAATCGGTAGCCATTCGAATCTAAATTACATTTCACAATTTGACCACCATCACTAATAGAATAATATTCTTTTAATCCCGCTTTTTTTGAAAGTACATTACAAAACGCAATGGCATCGTTCCATGAAATATTGACAACTGGTTTATGATTTTTATCAAAATTATTTAATGTACTATTTGTAATAGCATCATATAGTTCCATTGTTACAGCATACTTTGCAAGAAGAAATGGTTGAATTTGCACTATCCATTCTTTTTTTATTCGATCATCTCTTAATACTACCTCTCCAACTGGAATATTTACCATTAATGAATCGATTGTTTGAATTAAATCATTAGTCATTTTCTATTCCTCCAAACGTTCATTTTATATGAACTTATAGTCATATACTCATTACAAAATACAATTTTCAAAAAGCGTTAAATTTTTCATAATAAAAAACGATTAGTTTAATTAAACTAATCGGTAAGATCAAAAAAGAATTGTTGTGTCACATTCTATTATTATATGTGCTCTAAAAATTTCCGAACCTCATTTGGAGATTTTAAAACAATAACCTTTTTCTCTTCGGACAATTGCTCTAACCCTTTTAAAATTGTAGGTCGTTTAGTATTAGGATATTCCCATATCCATTTAAAGAATTGCAAATCAAATCTTTCTTCACATCCCGCGCCCATATCTGGTCTTGTTTTATTCCGGTATTTTACAATTCTTTTAAAAGCACGATAAATACAAATTGTTCTATGCATATCAATGTACTCTTTATTCTTGCATAAAACCTTCGCTACTTTTGGTTGCATTACAGTAGCTGTGACATGTTCATTTTGAAACCAAAGCTTTGCAATTTCCAGTGCTTGTTCCATTTACAAATACCCCTTTTGCAATTCTTATTTCTTCCGAAAAATAACCTCACACAGTATTCCCACTCCAACACCAATTGTATATGCCACTAAATCACTCCACAAAAAACCATATCCCAACACAAGTCCACCTAAAGTCGTTGCACGAATGCTGTCTATCCAATTTGCATGATACAATTGGCTCACTTCAATCCCATAGCAAAACATTAAACTAATAAAAGCCAACTTCTTCGTCTCTGTTTTAGGAAACAAAAATCCAAAGCCAGTAAAAATCATTAATGCCCATAAAGCATCACCTAAATAATCATTTAATAGATGTGGTAGTGCAAAAGCAAACTTTCTTGAGCTAAGACCTAAAATAATAATAACTATAGTAAATAGTGCATATACTACTCTATTTCGTTTCGTATTCATTTTAAAGTCCCCTAATATGTAATGTAAAACTGTAAATAGCTAGTAAAACAAAGTTATTTTACTAGCTATTTATTAGTTGCTTTAATGATAAGAAAATGTGGATTCGTATTTAGATAATAATATGATTTTTCGTCTACTTCTTTCATTTTTTCAATTGCCTTCGGTTCTACTATCTCTTCTAATACAAAATAATTTGTAGTTTCATTTAGTATGTCTTGTAATGATCTTCTAAAAAACTTGACTTCAATAGTAATATTCGGTTTAACCCAAGTATCTATTAATAACTGTTTTTCAAAATAATTTTTACATGGAAACTTTGTGAAATCCATAAAAGGATGATGAATAGAATAAATAAGTTCCCCACCTGGCTTCAATACACGACGAAATTCTTGAAATACTTGATTCCAATTTTCTAAGTAATGAAGAGTTAACGAACTTACAATCACATCATACGTATTATCTTCAAATGGCAATGTTTCTTGCAGATCATGACAAAGGAACGTTGCTTCTTCTCCTATATTTTCTTTTGCTGCTTTTACCATTTCAGGACTTACATCAATTGCTGTAACATTTGCTCCTCTTCCTATGAATTGAGAAGTATACCATCCAGCTGCACATCCAGCATCTAATATCTTTTTTCCTTCTAGTTCCCTTGGAATAAGCTCCATCATCGCCGGTCTTTCATAATAACTGTTATATGGATTTGCAAAATCTAGATTTTCTTTATATGTACTCGCTAATTTATCATACGTATCTTTAATCGAATCTTTCATTACACACACTCCTAATACATATTAATCCATTAACTCCTGCTGCTTTTTCTTTGAAAATGATTGTAGTACTAGATCATACGACCAATCAATCATTTTATTAATTTGCTCCTGCTCTATACCCTTATGAATATAAACGGTATTCCAATGTTTTTTATTCATATGATACCCTGGAATAATTGTTTCTGGATAATCTTCTCTTATTCTTAATGCGACTTCTGGATCACACTTCAATGTAATCGCAGCTTTTTCGCCTTCTTCATGATTTACTATCGCAAATATTTTATTATTAAGCCTCATACATGTTGCACTCCAGCCATCTGGAGAATCTTCTGTCGCTTTTCTTTTCGATAAACAGTACGCTCTTGTTGCATTCATTTTAATTGGCACCTCTTATTCTTTCCCTGTTTGATTACGATGCATCACAATTTGCTTCGTTGCTTGAAATTGCTGCTCACCGTAAAACTTTATTAGCTTCTCACCGCAAAATAGACTAACAATATCAATATGAGATATTTCTCGAAGTAATATTGTAAGCATTTTCTCTCCAATACCTTTATTTCTTACACTCTCATGTACGACAACATCTTCAATGTATGCTCGAAAAGCACCATCAGAAACGACTCTAGCAAATCCAACTAATTCATTTTCTTCCCATACTCCAATGCCTATACTATTCTTTAACATTTTTTCAATATCGACTTCTTTTCTTTCTGGCCACCAACCGACAGAATCATAAAGCTTCTTTATTTTTTCTGCACAGATTGGTTGTTCTTGTTGCAATTTATACGTGTACATATGCTTTCTCCCATCAACCAGTATACATAATACTATTATAATCTCTTTTCAAAAAAGTGCTGACTATGACCTTTCGGATGATCTTCAACGACACCATACTCCCTGTAACCGTGCTTTTTATAAAATTCTGGCGCTTGAAAACTAAATGAATCTAGCAATATTAATCTGCACTCTTTTTCCTTCGCAATTTCTTCAATTTTATGTAAAAGTTGGCTACCATAACCGTCATGACGAACTGATTTATCAACCCATAAAAAGTCGATATGAAGATGATAAAAATACATCGTACCTGTTACACCACCAAATATTTTTCCTTCTTCATTTTTTACTACGAGGCTTACTTCTTCCATCGGCTGTTTTACTTCATCTGTTAAGATGGACATATTATATTGAATAACTTTATTTTTAATGTATTCTCCTTCAATACGTGTACCGTTCTCTATATGTTTCATATACATTGCTTCCTTTCAACTTAGTAAGCTACATTTTGTTTTTCCCCTTTAAAATACTAATCAAAACGAATCCACCATATGTAACAAAGCATGAAAAGCCAATTATCCCTGGTACAGAGACATAGCCTACCCTTATGTAACTTATAACTGCAAAACAAGCGATAGACAATAAAATAGATGGCCAAAATATAACAGCTATTTTTCTTCGTCCTCGTTTCGATGTACTTTCTTTCTCTTCAGAAACACGTGTGCCAAAAAGCAATACAATACAAATAAGGATCGCTGCAAAGTAAATTGTATCTAATGACAAATTGTGATCATATAGTGCGATTCCAACTTCAAGAACAATAATCGTTAAAATTAAAATAATGATTGTTGAAGTCTTTAAGTTTCTTTTCAATCGCTCACTCCTAGCATGCTTTCACTATATTCTTTGTATATGTACTTTAAAACTGCTGCAAAAGCTTCATCTACCTCTTTATTTTCACGTCGATTCGGTAAATCTTTTCCCCCCATCACATAAAGAAGCGGAAATTCGTTAAACATTCCTATTATACCAATAAATTCAATATCGAATATAAAAAAACTTTTCGGCAGCTCATATCAGCTATTTAAATAAGAAAAAGGTAGCATGAATTTTTTCTTGCTACCGAAAAATATTTATTCTTCTATAGGATTTTCAGGACCGTTAAGTTCCAGCTGATAAAAAGCTAAATCTAGCCATTTATTAAACTTATAACCAGCTTGTTTTATTGTTCCTGCATGAATAAATCCATATTTTTGATGCAAGGCAATACTTTTCTCATTCTCTGCATCAATTCCAGCAATTAAGGTCATATACTCTCTTTCCTTTGCAATTTTGATTAATTCTTTCATTAATGAAGACCCAATGCCATTTTTTCTATATGCCTTATCTACATACACAGAATGTTCAACTGAATATTTATAAGCAGGCCACGCTCTAAATGGGCCGAATGTCGCAAATCCTACTACTTTATTATCTAATTCACATACGAAAATTGGATACCCTTCAGCCTTTTTTTGTTCATACCAATCTATTCTATTTTCAAGGGTTACAGGTTTATACGCATATACAGCTGTTGTATAAAGTATCGCATCGTTATAAATATCTAAAATGTATGCTAAATCTCTTTTCGTTGCTTCCCTTATCATTGTTTTCTTCCTTTCATCATGTTCATCTTATTTCACTATCTTTTTAATAGTTTTATTTTATCGAAATTTCCGATTTTTATCTACATACGAATACTAGCTTTTCGGAAACCATCAAATATATTTATTGCAGCAGATAATGTGTAGAAGAAAATTCCTCCCCCAATGAGCCACGTTTTAAATCCCTCTGGGGAAATAGTAAATGCATTTGCCAAATACGTAATAAACCCTGCGTTAAATACATGTGGATTTACTACAATTACAATGAATACTATCGTCCCAGCTATTTGAAGAATAGTATTCCCAATCGCCAATCTTTGAGTCCATTGTCCCTGCACCAATTTATAAAGGGATATACATATTTCAAAAACGATCATAATTATAACGATTGGCCAGTACTGCAATAAAACATCTTGATTAAAAGTTGGCGAAACAAACTTCAGTCCATTTGCCGTACCGTTATATACGCCAACAAGATGATTCGCATAAAAGTAAAGTGTAGCCCAAACTGCTGTCCACATTAAACCTGCAAAAACTTCAAACTTCGAGATTGCTTTTTTCTTTGGGATATACGAGATGTTTTTCAAATCATCTGGTGTCCATTTTTTTAAACTTGTCGTCAACGGCTCGATACCTTTGTCTTTATCTGTTCTTTCTAAAATAACAAACACAAGTGTCAACCAGAAAAATACATGGAGGCCCACTTCAAAAATTTCCCCAATGCCTTTACCTATCAATTGCAAAATAACATTTAATACCGCTTGATCACCACTATAGCCTATAAAATTTTCTGCAACCATTGATATGAGTGCAATGACAGCTGCGATTGGTATAATCATTTTTAACAACGTTGTATATACATCAAAATAACGTGGTCCAATTAAATGCATCGGTCTATCCAAATAACCATTAGCCAATGAAACCGGACTCCCCAATTTTTTGAGAACGCTCTTTACATCTTCCTCACTATAATCTTCAGGTAACATATCCTCTATAGTTGACCTTAGTTCAAGTGTAATATCTTCACGAGTTTTTTCAGGTAATCTCTTCGCAACCTCTTGGATATAGAGATCAATTAAATTCATTCTCTTCCTCCTTTAATAAGTTATAAAGTTCTTTCGAATCCTTTATCCATTCTTTTTTCAACTGCAAAAATATTTCTAATCCATAATCACTTAAAACATAATACTTACGAGGTCTACTCTCCGTTTTATCCCAACTACTCGTCACTAATTCCTGCTTTTCTAATCGGCGAAGTAGTGGATATAAAGTACTTTGATCAATTGTAATCCCTGATTGCTCCAATAACTGGACAAGTGAATATCCGTACTGCGGCGTTCTTAATTGACTTAAAACGGCTAACGTTAATGTCCCTCTTCTTAACTCAGTAATTAACGAGTTTAATAAAGTATCCATTTACTCACCTCATTTCCATTACTATATGTCATACAGTATGTGTTTTATACTATGTATCGTACAGTATTAATGTGACAAAAACTATATTTTTTACCGAAAAACGGATAATGAAAAGCGCAAATTATATGATTTGTACTTTTTTAGCTAAGTTATATATATATATATATATAACACTCTAAAAGATAGCAACCTTAACTACTAATTTTGAAGTTGCAGTAATGCTATATTAAGTGACAACTATCGTATACATATGATGTGAACATAACATCTCACTATAGGAAGCTAATAAAACGGAAAATTATCATGGTTGAATGATTCCTGTTTTATTCTTTAGGCACTGTTGATTTCACACCGTTTTCAGCACCTAATCAACGTTATTTCCTTCATAAACTTCATCTTGTTCAAAATCTCTATTTTTGTTTGGTTTATTAAAGGAAAATAAAAAACAATTAAATTGGGTTAATTGTTTTTTTAATGCAAAATCTTTATTTTTTTAAATAATCTATGATATTCGAAAAGACAAACTCTCCAAATGCAAGTGGTATATAAATAAACCATAACTTTAATATTGCCTTTGTTTCTTTGTGATCAGAATCTCCCATTAAAACCAACCCTATCCTTTTTCTTCAAATATTTTCTTTTTAATTCCAATAACAAGGAAATTATACCATTTATTAATGTTATAGTCTATTTTTTCTAAAAATTAAATAAATAAATCCCTTGTATTCTCTTAATATTTAGATAAATATAATAACTTTTTTACGTTTCATCTTCAAAGTCAATAATGAGTCCTGTTAGAACCGCTACATTACCAATCGATTGGATCCCGTGACCAATAAAATCCACCTTAAATTCTTCCCACTTTAATTTATGTAATGATATAATAACACTAAATTTTCAACACGTGCTTAATAGATTGGGGACTTATAATGGATAAACCTCTCACTGCATTACAAACTATTATTATACATATGAATACAACTGAGCATTGGCATGATTTTATTTGTTACTGTCAGCATCGCGAAGCGGGACTTCGAAAATTAGCTTATAAACATTTAGAGACATTTATTACAAATGCAAAGAAATGGGAATCAAAAGATCAAGAGGAGTTTGCCATTTCACTGTTTACTATTTTAGATGCATCAAACGAAAAAGATGAGGTGTTAACTTTCTCACTAAATAGTTTTCTAATTGACATTCTATATAGATGGACAGAAAACACCCCATTTGATTCAAGACCTTTTAGATGGATAGGAATTTATATGGACTCTAGCAATAAAGAAGACGATTTAGAAAAATCCCTTCGAAAAGCGATTGAATTAGGTGGTGATACCGAACAAGAAGCCATGATATACCTAGTTTCTAATTACATCAATACTTTAGATTTTGGTACACATGAATTACCGTCAGGTTATTGCGGGGATTTAGGCGAATGTATAGAAAAACTTCCCTATATGCTGCAATTAATTGATAGAATTCAGAATAAGAACATAAAGGAGCAAAACATTGGGCAAATACAAGAACAACTACACCTTATTCTAGATTGGTTAAAACATACACAAATTCCAGTAGATGCTGTTCGTATATGGGAAAAAGAACAAACTAAGGAATTAGAAAAAAGCATCGTATATCATTTAAACAACAGCTCAAGTCGTTAATTCATCGTGTACAGAGATAATAAAGTTGTTTAAAAAACGCCAGTCATGTTATTCAACAATCGGGCTATATAACGGAATAAATCCTTGTAAAAATTAAAAATATTTGAAATAATCGTCATTAAGTTGAAGTAGAGCGATTGCAGAAAAAGGTGATACGACTTTTTCTTACTTAATAATTGCACGATAGTTAAAAAATTCAACTAATTATATTCCGAAAGGGTGTGTGTAGTATCTTATCAACTAATGTTTTTACTTATAAATCTAAGGATGGAAAAACAATAATAATTAGAGAAGCTAAAGAACGGGATGCAGAAAGAATACTAGATTCTGCTTCAAAAGCTTTAATAAACGCTCCATACATGCTAAGTACGGTTGAGGATGTAAAAAAGGTGCGTATCGATGCTATTCAAAAAACGTTAAAAGCTTATCATGAAAATCCAAATTATGTACAGTTTATTGCTGAAGTTGATGGTAAGTTAGTCGGTACAATAGATTTTAAGAATGGAAACAAAGAAAAAATTAGTCATCAAGGGGCTTTTGCGATGACCATACTACCCGAATATCGAAATTATGGTATTGGAAGAGCTCTTCTAGAAACGTTAATCAATTGGGCTAAAAATAACAGTAAGATTGAAAAAGTTTGTCTTGAGGTAATGGAAGATAATCTAGGTGCAATCCAGTTATATAAGAATCTAGGCTTCTTTGAAGAGGGTAAAAAAGCAAAGGGTGTAAAATTGGATGGTGGCTATCAAGATTTAATATTAATGGCTTTATTCGTTTAAAATTGAACATTAATTTCAATATAAAAAGAGGATCTTCATGGTCATCTCCCTGTTAAGTAGACAGTAATAGAAATCCTCTTTTTATATTTATCCCACATTAGCTTGCAGTAAAATTCCTCACTGATTATAGTTTTACTTTATTTTAATCCTTTAATTAAAGGTGACGCTTCCCCACTATGGAAAACCCATAAGTCATGAAGTGATCTCGTACATCCGACATATAGTAACTTTGCATCATGTTTTGTGTTTTTGTAATGTTCTTCATCCACATCAATTAAAAGCACCGCATCAAATTCTAAACCTTTCGCTAAATAGACAGGTACTACTGATATACCACCTTCATATTTACTTTGGTTTGCTTCAATTACGTTTACCGTTAATCCTGCATTTGTTAATTTCACATATATATCACGGCATTCATCTTCTGTTCTTCCGATTACCGCAATTGTTTTCACATCTGCATTTTGCAAATGTTTTACCGTCTTCACAATTTCAGTAAATTGATTTTCTGCATGAATTACTTTCACATCTTCTCCACTGCGGAAGACTGGTGTTGCGAGTCCTACTGGGATTTCTGCATTTTTAATTATTTCATTTGCAAATTCAATAATTTCTTTTGTAGAACGATAACTTCTTGTCAATTCATAATAACCGGTTTCTTGGAATACTTCCTTAAAAGCATTCCAATCTTCAATTCCTTGGTAATCATAAATCGCTTGCGATAAATCACCTAATATAGTGAAAGAATTACCTAATGTAATTTCTTTTAATACATAAACTTGGAAAGGCGAAAAATCTTGCGCTTCATCAATAACAACGTGATGAAACTTCTGCCCGATTTCGATCCCTGTTATACGATGATGTATGTATATTAAAGCTGGTAAATCTTCTACACACACTTCTTTTTTACGACAACTCTTTTCTGTTTCTTTAACAAGTTCTTCAGGTAATACCTCAAGTATTTTTTTACTTTTTACTATTGAACTATACAGTGAAAGAGCACTCATTTTCGGCCAAAACTTCATATATGCGTTCAGTCTCTTAGTCGCTTCTTTTTTTAGTAATTTTTTCTCGTTTGTTTCCCCGAATTTTTTAAGTTCAATTTCAATCCAGCGCTTCATTCGTCCTACTAATCGTTCTCTTCTTTTCTGTAAAGGATAATGTTTATATTCAACTCTCATCCATTTTTTAACATTTTCTAATGGAATAATCGCTCTATCCCACGCCTCAAAATCTTTTGTCGGAACTAACTCATTTTCAAATTGGATCATTCTCTCTTCAATATACGTCTTAAATTCCAACGTACCCTTTAATTTACCTAGCATTACCTTCTTTTCATCACGATTAATTGAAAATGCTTCTTTCAATTTTTTTTCTGTCTGCTTTAGTTTCACTGAATCATCTAACGTACGTAATGCCCAATCTGGAAACGTTGTTTGACTAATATTCCCTACACCTAATTCAGGAAGTACACTCGAAATATAGTCTAAAAACAGACTATTCGGTGCAAATACGATCATTCTTTCTGCTTCTAGTTGTTCACGATATTCATAAATTAAAAAAGCAAGGCGATGTAAAGCAATTGTTGTCTTTCCACTCCCTGCAACCCCTTGAATAAGTAATGGTAAATTTCTTTCCGCTCGAATAATATCATTTTGTTCCGATTGAATCGTTGAAACAATATCCTTTAGCTTATTATCTTTATTCTCACCTAATCGATATAGAAGAAAATCATCGGCATGTGATACATCTTCATTTCCTTTTACATATGTATCAACAACACGTTCAAGTTCTCTTTTTCGAATGGAAATGTTTCGTTTTAAATACACATCACCTTCTACTAACCCATCTGGTGATTGATAAAATGCTAATTCTTCTCCACCGGTAAATGAATAAAACATACTTGCGACAGGCGCTCGCCAATCAATAATGATTGGCTTCATCGTGTCCATATCCGAAACCCCTACTTTTCCGATATAAATCGGCATAACTTCTTCTTTTCCATCTTCCTGAAAATCTAACCTTCCAAAGTACGGCTCTTGCACACCAATACGTAAGTTTTGTCTATTAGACTCCCTCATACTTTCAAGAATTTGCTCTTTAAAATCTTCTCCATAATAAACCGGGATTTTTTCAAGCCTATCCAATTGCTCATCCATCGTATGTAAAGTATCCTTCATTTTTTGTAACTCATCTTCAAATATGTTGCTCATTTCGACGATTCCCTCCTGTCCGTTCTAATTTTTCAGTCGAAGTATCATTGTATTAAAAATCCAATCATAAAGTCAATAGTTTCCATTTAAATTTTCCGAAAAAACTTACTTTTCATCTTTCTAATTTAAAAAGAATATGCAACATCTAAATCACACACATACACATATAGTATAATGATGCATGTAAAAGATACTTCTTTCTATTTGTCTCCTATTTAATTTATCTATTAAAAAACATTGTAAAAATTAAAGACTTTAATCAATGGGCGTTTTACTGCCCATAAATAGTAGGATAAGTAAAAGTAAAGGAGGCTCTTCAAATGAATATTTTGAATCTATCTCAAGATTAAATATGCTTCTATCTGGCTGTATCCTTATGGTTTGTTGGTCAATTATGTATGTTGAAATATATAGACTTACAAAATCCGTCTGGCCATGTGTTATCATGCATGCGATCGAGGATGCTGTTCCTACTATTTTAGTTACCATAACAGGAATTATTACCCTTACAAACAGTAGTGATTTTTGGTTAAATCCTATTAGCGGGGTCGCTGCTACTGTTTTATTTCTTGGAATTGGAATCGTACTAAGAACTATAAGAATAAAAAGAGAACGACAATTATTCACACAATAAAAAGCAGATAATGAATTCGTCATTATCTGCTTTCCAATTTTTAAAACTACCTTATTATATTTTTTGATACATAAGCCAGTCACCAGAGTCTATCACTTTCTTTAACATCTTTTTATCTTGAGCGATATACACATATGCCTCAATTTCCCTATCAGCAACATATACTGTTTGCGTGATTCGATCATATAAATCAGTCTCCGCATTACCTGTATATTCTTCTAGTTCATCTAACTTACACAATATCTCATCATTTACTACATAAACTTCTCCATACACCTGTTCTTCAATCGAATAAGTCATGGCCGGATATCCTTCGTTCGTATCAAATAATTTGCCATATGTCCAAGCTCTGTCTGCGATGCATGTTGCACCTAGCATATAATGAGCATTCGTTTGTCCTCTTCTTAACGTGCCATAAACGAAAACATGATACATAAATTCTTATCCCCTTTATATGCCTCTACTTTCTTATTTGTAAATAAGCACGAATCATAAAGTAACTCACTTCATTCGGAAGCTGTTCTTTAATAGATTTCAGACCACCATCTGCATTTTGAACGGCAGTTTCAATAAGAGATTCATACTCTGCTGGAACAAAGCTGTGCCAATCTACTTCCATTCCATCCTCATAGCAGCGAATTAAATGGTTTTCGATTGTTTGTCTTGATAAGTTACGTTCTTTTGCAATCTCATTCAAATCAATACCTTGTTTATACATTTCATACGTTTCTAAATGAGAATTTGCGGACGCTTTTCCTGACTTTTTACGCTCTGAAACTACTTCTGTCTTAATTGTTTCAGCATAATTTGGATTTTCCTCAATAAAATGCTGAACTGCTTGTAAGAAGTGCGAACCATATTTCACAAGTTTGTGTTCTCCGATACCTTTTACCGTCAACAATTCGGAATCACTTTGCGGCATTTTCACACACATATCTTTTAATGTTTGGTCAGAGAAAATAACGAACGGAGGTACACCTTCTCCTTGTGCAATTTCTTTACGTACTTCACGAAGCACTTCAAATAAAGGATGGTCTTGAACAATTTGTCTTGTCTCTACTCGTTCTTTTCGTAAAACATTCTCTTTACCAAGTAATACTTCTTTCCCTTTTTCAGTTACTTTTAACGTCGGATAAGTGCCATGTTCAACTGCAATTAACTCGTCTGAAATTAAAAACTCGATAAACTCACTGACCTCTTTTACACTACGGTTCGATAAAAGCCCATACGTTGGTAAAGTATGAAAATTAAATTCAATAACTTTCTTATTCTTCGACCCAGTTAATACTTGCGCTATCATTTGCTTTCCAAAGCGTTGGTTCGTTCTAATCATGCATGATAAAACCATTTGTGATTCCCTTGTCACATCGATGCTCTCGCGATTGTCTGTACAATTACCACAGCGTCCACAATCTTCTTTCGGTTCTTCTCCAAAGTATTGCAAAATGAATGATTGTAAACATTGTTCTGTATGACAGTAATCGGTCATATTTTGCAATTTTTCAAGTTCATTTGAAAAACGTGATTCTCCAGTTGATTGATCAATTAAAAAACGCTGTACTTGTACATCTTGAGAAGAATATAACAATATACATGTACTATCTAATCCGTCACGACCAGCACGTCCTGCTTCTTGATAGTAACTTTCCATATTTTTTGGAAGCTGATAATGAATTACGTAACGAATATTCGATTTATCAATACCCATCCCGAATGCAGATGTTGCTACCATTACACTTACTTCATCTCGTAAAAAGAGTTCTTGTTGCTCATTTCGATCAATATCACTCATACCAGCGTGATATTTTGATACAGAAACTCCTGCCTTCATTAAATCTTCATATAACTGATCGACTACTTTTCTAGTAGCTGCATATATAATCCCAGATTCCTTTTGATTTTGACGAATATAATCCGCCAAATATGCATTTCGATCTTGCCCTTTAATAACAGAAAACGATAAGTTCTCACGCTCAAACGTTGTCATAATTGTATTTTCTTGATTAATTTCAAGTGTATTACAAATATCATCACGTACTTGCGGTGTTGCTGTTGCTGTTAATGCTAATACAAGCGGCTTTTCTGGAAGATAATCTAATATGCGATGTATATGTAAATAACTTGGACGGAAATCATGTCCCCACTGTGAAATACAGTGTGCTTCATCAATCGCAATCATAGGGATTTTCATATCGATAAGTTGGTCAACAAACTCCATCGAATCAAGACGCTCAGGCGCGACATAAAGTAATTTGTAATGTCCTTGTTTCGCTAATTGAATTCGCTGATTTGCTTCAGCAATAGAAATAGAACTATTAATATATGTAGCTGAAATGCCATTCTGTACCAATGTATCTACTTGATCCTTCATAAGTGATATTAAAGGTGATATAACCAACGTCGTTCCTTCAAATACTAATGCCGGAATTTGATAACAAATCGACTTACCGCCACCCGTTGGCATAATACAAACCGTATCTTTCCCATCTAATACGTTTTTAATTGTTTCATCTTGTCCTCTTCGAAACGAAGAATAACCAAAGTAGGACGCTAAAAGTTCTTGTGCTTTAGTAAACAAAAAAGAGTCACCTGCTTTTCTTTATCTTTCATCTACTTCTATTATATCAATCACTTATGCGACTTGAAAGGGATGATTAGATGCTTATTGTTTTTTCATTATTCTATGTTTCTCCACCTATTTAATACTAACTAGCATCATTATTTTATATGTTTTACAACATTTATAATATAAATCCAGTACACAAGAAGAGAGAGTTTCAATTTAAACGTTCATTTTATTTCCCTTTCTTGAATACTACTAATCGTATACATATAAATTCAGGAGGTTACTATATGAAGCATCGTAATATGAGTTCCATTACGGCGAAAACGAAAACACAAAAACTCCAATTCTCTAATAATGATGCGTGGAAATATGAATCATACTATAAGTATCAGCCATTATTCTCTTATAAAAAGCTTTTTAATTTTCTTTCTCAACTTTTTAGACGTTAATATATGCGCAAAAAATATATCATTCACAAAATTTTTCTCAATATTAAATGTATAGACTTACTCCAATTCAGTTGTTACCATATATAATAATCTGTTGGATAAACCCCTTAAGTTGACCTGCTTATATTAGCAGGTCTTTTTCATGATTACATACTTCTGTGTACCTCGATCTCACTTCCAAGTCTTTTCTCCATTTTATAACCATATTTAACTCCCAACAATTCATGATAATCATATTTAGTTCCGAGCTAATTAGTTTTATCATGAATTGTTGGGAGTTAAATTGTTCACATATAATTATGCAATTCTTCTTTCTCAATACACAAAAGACATTTTACTTGTTACTATAAAAGTACTCCAGATGAGTTTTTTGCTTATCGACATTATCTAGTTATTGGGGCCTGCCGCGGGAAGCAGGTCCCTTTGACTGTATGAAGGTCCTAATTTCATTTGGACACATTTACCAGGTTTTTTCAAAAGAATTTTATGATAACATTACG
This sequence comes from Bacillus sp. TE8-1, assembly GCF_008368855.1. Classification (NCBI taxonomy): domain Bacteria; kingdom Bacillati; phylum Bacillota; class Bacilli; order Caryophanales; family Bacillaceae; genus Bacillus; species Bacillus sp. TE8-1. The sequence continues at coordinate 161,540 of NZ_QPET01000016.1, forward strand.
TAGTCGAGTCCGACATCTCGGCAATACCCTTTTGAGGGTCTGCAACTTCCCTTGCAGACCCTCTTTTACTTTATATTCAATTTATTCATATATACCACAACAACATTCATTGAATTTCTCCATTTCAAATTCCCTAAAAATAATCTAGGACACGTAACTAAAAATAAATCTTCATCATACTTTGAGTTATACATGTTCAAAGGAGTGTTACTATTTATGTATTCTTATTGGCAATCGTATTACTCCCCCTACCATAACCCTTATGTAAACTATGATTTATCCGTACGGAACTACCGAATTAGTAAAAATGAGAATTTTTTAAAAGGGTATATGCGTTCTTTATGGGAACAACACGTCGCTTGGACGAGATTGGCTATTATAAGTATAGTCTTTAATTTACCAGATGTTAACGTTACTGTTGGACGACTTCTACAAAACGCAACACATATGGGACTATCACTTGAACCATTTTACGGTGAGGATGCAGTGAAAAAATATAGTGCATTAATTAAAGATCACTTAGTAATTGCAGCGGATCTTGTTAAAGCCGCAAAAGCTGGTAATCAAAATACAGCGGCCGCTATAGAGAAAAAATGGTACGCTAATGGTGATGAAATTATTGAATTTCTTAACAGTATCAACCCATATATAGATAAAGAAGAATTTAGAAAAATGTTTTATGAACATTTAGCACTAACGAAAGCAGAAGCACTTGCCTTCCTAAATAAAGATTATGAAGCAGGAGTAAAACTTTACGATAAAATTGAAAAAGAAGCATTGGAAATGGCCGACATGATAACAAACGCAATCGTAAAACAATTCCCGCAAGTATTTCAATAAAGTGAAACTTTAATCAGAGTAGGTATTACTACTAAGTAATACTTGATAAAAATAAGTCGGTTTCCAAACATAAATCGGCTTATTTAGTTTTCTCTCCATGATATTTCACCTCTCCTCTTTACATTTAGCTTATATCGATATATTTTATTAATATCCGTTTTTTATAGGAGGAAATAGTTTGATTAACGCAATTGGTCTCGTTTTTATACTTACAAATAAACACGAGAAAAAAAAGAAAGTTTACTTAAATGAAAAATTTGCACTAATAGATATTATTGATTCTAAAGAAGTATTTGATGATGAAGGGAATCCTTTAGTAGAACTAACATGTAAATACAGTATATATTTAGATGAAAAATATTACTGTAAATCTCTCGATGATTATACCGGACAAGTATTTCCTTTCTTAAGTGCAAAAATAGGAAAAGGTCTTCTAAGAAACTTAAACTACTACTTTTCTTACGTTGATGCCTATGATAAGAAACCACCAGTTAAAGAAATAAGACCACTTATGAAACAAGTAACGAACAGATAGCCAAAAATACAAAAAAAGAAAGCATCTAACTCTGGATGTTTTCTTTTTTATTGAAAACTCATTAACTTTCATCCTCTTCTAAAAGTATGTATCCAAGCATATTTTAAATTAAAAACATTGGAGGATTAGAGTGAATGAAATACTCAGAAACAATTATAAGCAAACGACTTCGAATACTTAAAATGACGGGTATGTTTTTCATGCTAGTGTTAATAGCATGGATTGGCTATACAAAATTACTTTATGAAAACGGCTTTCTTCAAGAAAAAAAGAATTCAGTAGAAGTAATGAACACTAGCATTACAGGAGAAATAGAGCAGCTTTTTCATATAAACTTGCAAGGTTATCGAAAAACAAGCCTTGATGCTGTTATAGAAGCAAGCAAAACCGATCCAAGTGAACTATCCCTAATTGAACTGGTCAACAAATCCTGCTCGCGAGATTGCATAGGCGAACCAGTAACATATGTAAACTCAAACAATGGATATATCTTTTATAAGGAATCTAATGGAACTAATGTAGCTATAACGGTTAAAAAGAAAGACACATGGGTAATTGTAAAGAAATCTGTTCAAGATGGAATATAATCACCCAAAAAAAGAGTACGTATCGTACTCTTTTTTATTATTAATACCCTTCCTCTTCATGAATACAATGGCATTTCGGTTTTGTTTTACAATGACATTTTTCACACTCACATTTCGGTTTCTCTTTGCAACAACATTCGTGAAAATCATTGCGTTTACATCTACATCTCCCAAACATTAAATTATCCCAAAATGTATTACAATTTCGGGAATGCCCACAATGACAAGTATTCCCCATGAATTTGCTTCCTCCTTAATAGAATTCATCATATTCTATGTTTAAAAGTATACAAAGGCTTGTTTATTAGTCTATTTTCTCCATATTATAAGTAGAGTTAAAAGATTACATAAAAATAAAAAACCGTCACATGACGGCTTTTTATTTAGCAAACTACTCTTTTGTATAAAAATATTTAATTCCTTTCGTATCTAACCAAGCAGTTGCTTTGTCCAGTTCGCTCCCTTGACGATAATCTGTTTCGAAATACACAAGCCCTTGGTTATCTCCACGAGATATTATTTTAGAAGTATATCCAAGCTTATCCATCATTTGAATCATGTCAGGAACTAAATTTACACCAAATTCATAAGTAACTACTTTGTTATATTTATTCACTATAATTCCAACCCCTTCTTGTTTTTTTATCGGCTCAACAATTGGATTTGTAAACCAAGCTAACGGCTTATTTCCAATCAGCTTATTTAAATCACACTTGCCGATACCAGCCACATTCCCTGTTTCTGTGTATTGCCAAATATCACATGAATACGCCGGCTTGTTACCACCGTAACGAGGAATCCATACAAAATCAGAATTGAAATTTGCCATTCCAAATGGAGCATACATATGATGAGCAATATATAAACCAGCCTTCTTAGCTCCTAATCTGCGTAATTCATCAATAAAAGCTTGTGCACCCGCTCTCATATCGTTCATTGTTCTTACTTCTACGTCAGCTACCCAAACTGTTGCATTTTTATCACCACGGTTCCAAAAGTCTCTTGCTTCTATCCGTGCATCCTCTACTGAAACGAAACGACAGAACGCATAATTACCAAACGGAATATTCCGTGCTTTCATTGCTTGTACATAATTTTTATATAAAGGATCTACATAGTTTGAACCATCTTGCACACGTGCAATTACGAAATCCAATTGTGGTGCTGCGATATCCCAGTTAATGTCGCCATTCCATTTCGAAATATCCACAATATAACCCATTATTTAACATCTCCTTTTTCATTATTATATTCAAAGCTTGTTTTTTTGCTATTATCAACTAATAAATAGTATGAGAGGTAGTATATTATTGGGTAATAATTTAAAATTCGGCTTATGTATTGAGAAAACAAAATATTATTACAGGTTTAACAAGTAAAGATTTACAAAGCTCTAAACTATATAAAGTGAAACTATAATTAGTAGGAGGCTACGAGCAGTGAAATTCCCACTTAATTTCTTAGCTTCATCCGAATTTTGAGATAAGAATTTTACTGCCCACAAATAGCTAGATAAACAAAACCACCTTTCTGACAGGTGGTTTTGTTTACTAATTTACATATACATTGTCCATATTTTTATAGTTACATAATTATTAGTTACTTAATATACTTGTTAACTAAATATAAGACAATTGTTAGTTTTTAATCAAACTAATTTTCATTTTATCTCACGTACTCATAGTACCATTTTCGTGCATCTAACCAAGCTGTAAATTTATCGATATTTCCAGACGGATAGCCATTCGTTATAGCATAACCAATGCCATCTTTCTGAACGACAATTTGTCCATCAATACCCGCATCTACCATAGCTTGAGCCAAAGCTTGTAAATTACTAAATGCTACACCACCAGTTTTTACTTTGAGCAAATCCGCTGCACCTCCTCCAGTTTGTCCTGTAAGAGCAAATACAACAGAATTAGCGATTTTATCAACATTCCATTTTGCCATATCAGATTCATTGTCAATAAATCCTAATTCTATAAGAATAGCAGGTGCTTTCGTCCCATTTAATACCGCTAAATCCGTACGCTGTTTCGCACCTCGATCACGCCATCCAATATCTTTTGCTAGTTGAGCTGAGATTTTAGCCGCCAAATCTTTCTGATCATAATACAAAACCTCAACACCCTGTCCATTTCCATCACTTGCATTAAGATGAAAAGAAATAACTAAATCCACAGCATGGGAATTGCTATTCCGAATGATATTATTTAAATTTTGTGATTGAGTTGCCCCTACCTCGTCCGTATCGTCATAAACCGTGTGTCCTAGGGATCTTAACTTAGTCGCCACAGCATCTTTAACTTGCCTATCTAAAACGTGTTCTTTCCGATTCCCAAAATTAGCACCTTGAACAATACTATTGTGTCCTCCGTGCAAACTATATCTGGCCATTATTTATCAACATCTCCTTTCTTAATATCCTATTCAAAACTTGTCTTATTGCTATTCCCACTTACAATCTTAACTGTACCCATATGTCCTACATTTTCTAGAAGTGAAGCAATTTGTTCTCGATATAAAAAAGCTATCGCTTCATAAATCGAATGATTTATTCTCTAAATTACTTTTACATGAATGACGACACGAACAAAAAAAGCATCACCCTTTCGGCGATGCCTAAAAACTCTATTTTACTTTTCAGCTCCCTAAATAAATAGAGTTTAAAATCACTGAAACTACACCTATATTTCCTCCCCTTCCTTCACAGCTTCTTTCAACCTCTGCAACATATATCCAATCCCTTTACACCCCTCTAGCGGATATGTAATCATTTCTTCTGGATATAACTTTGTCACTACTTTTTTATGCTTCTTCCCTGCTAGTAAGACGATTTCGTCAAACTGTAATAAACTTTTATCTACCATCTGTTTTTGTAATTGCTCTATATTTATTACTCCATCGCTTTTTGAATCAAATGCAAGATCATAGTTTTCTAATACAATATCATTTGGTCTTAAAAATCCATGTTTCGCCGATAATATAACCCAGTTTTCGAAAAACATAGTTGCGTACGCCTGACATGCTTTTCCGAACGGACTAATATACACATCTTTTGCTTCCATCGGTCCGTAGTCTGAATGTTTATCCCAAATTTTCTTTTTTCCACATGGAATTATACATATCCTTTTCATATATATTTCTACTCCCTTTACTTTGGTAAATAAAATTCGTTATTTTGTACATTTTTCTCTCGAAATACTATATAATAATTTTGAAAAGTTTAAATTACACATTTTACCATATATGTACTATGGATCACTCTCATTGCAAATATTATAATACCATAAAAATTTTTGCATTTTTTTCTTCAAATTATTATAATTAAATTTTAATATTATTATTTATTAATTAAATTAGGAAGGAGGTCCATAAAAATGAAAAATATTATCCCTGCACTATTAGTCTATTTTATTGTTTGCGTTATTTCCGTTATCATCCCAGCATCTGAAGGCTATAATTATGTCGGCTGGAAGTTATTTGTTGGGCAAGTGTATGCGATACCTATTTTCTTCATTACTGCTATAATTACATTTTATATAAACAAGAAAAAATCTTACGAATAAACGATTATAAGGATAGCTAACGCTATCCTTATTTTAATTCGTTAATCAAATTTAGAATGACCCTTGCAGTACTTTATATCCTTTCTTCTAAAAAGTCAAACGCAACTTCTGTATTTCAGCGTTTAAACGTAGCTCCTCCGAGAGCCAGCTCTCTAATTCTGAAACCGACGTAATATTTCGTTCTAAAAGTGACTGTAATTTACTCTCCAAATCATTAAACATACACAATCCTCCCGTTTTTAATTTTCTGTTTTTTAGAGATAAAAAAGGACAAGTAGCCAATCTGACTACTTGTCCTTACTGTTCATCTGTACGCAATACGATTAAGCTTGGAATGCTTCTGTTAATACTGGTACGATTTGTTTTTTACGAGATACAACACCTTTTAAAGTAGCTGTGTTGTTTTCTAGTGATACGTTGTATGCTTTCTCAACAACGTTTGCTGCTTTACCGATCGCAAGACCGACAGAATCATTAGTTAAGATATCAGTTACAACGAATAAGAATAGGTCTAAACCTTTTTCTTCTACTACTGCAGAGATTACTTTTTCAAGTTCCGCTTGGTGTACAAGAACGTCGTTTGTATCAACAGCGTTTACTTGTGCGATTTCAACTTTCGCATTACCCATTTGGAATTCTTTAGCGTCAAGAGAGATTAATTGCTCCATTGTTTTTCCGCTTAAGTCAGCACCAGCTTTTAACATTTCTAAGCCGTAGTTATCTGCATCTACACCAGCGATTTGCGCTAATTCACGAGCAGCTGCTACGTCTTGTTCTGTGCAAGTTGGAGATTTGAATAGTAAAGAATCTGAAATGATTGCAGATAACATTAAACCTGCAACTTCTTTACGAATTGTTACGCCATTTTCTTTGTACATTTTGTTTAAGATTGTAGCTGTACAGCCAACTGGCTCACAACGATAGTATATAGGATCGCTTGTTTCAAAGTTAGCAATACGGTGATGGTCAATAACTTCTAACACACGAACTGATTCGATATCGTTAGCACTTTGTTGACGCTCGTTATGGTCAACTAAAATAACGTTGTCCACTTCGCTTGCTACTGTCTCAACAAAACGCGGTCCTTCTACTTTAAAATAGTCTAACGCAAATTGAGTTTCACCGCTGATTTCGCCTAAACGTACAGGCTCAGCATTCATTCCTAATTCTTTTTTCAATTCTGCATAAGCAATTGCAGAACAAATTGCATCTGTATCTGGGTTTTTATGCCCGAAAACTAGTACTTTTTCCATGTTTTCCACCTCTTCATGAAAAGGATATCTTAAAGAAGCAAATATGACAATATTTAAAGCATATTTTTTTATAAATAATTGCACTTTCTTCTATATTTTTCATCATTTTCATAAAAAAAATCATCTAAAATGAATTAGATGATCGAAATGTATGTTTCAATTAAAATAGTGTAGGAGCTTGCACTACATTGTTAAAAGCGAAATTTGAGGATAAGCCATTATTCAAAAGGTTTACATCTATAACTTGATAAAACGCATTTCCAGTGTCTGCAATTTCCCAAACAGCTAAAATAAGATGGTATCCACTACGGTCAGTTGGTACATTTGCTTCGTGCGTTACTGTTGTCCCTGGTCTAGATCCACCGTCATTTTTCACATAGAATGGCACTAAATCTAAATCTGATCGCGTTAAAGGTTTATTTGGATTCCAACCTTTTTTCGTAATATAATATTTCCACTCTTTTGTACTATGAGGAGCCGTTAGTTTCCACTTGAATGTATTCGTCCCGCCATTTAACGTAACTTTCTTCCACCTATCTACAGTTTGAACATCTAAAGCGGGAAAATGACCAGCCCCTGCAATTTGTCCATCAGAAGGTCCTAGTTGCGGAAATCCACCTATCCCTTCTACGCTTTGTGGTTCATATTGAATCGGTCCACAATTTACATTTACCCCTTGCTTACATAAATAAGATCGGCTCGCTGGTGATTCTACATATCCATGAGCTGAAGCCTTTTCTGAAAATCCAAATGTTAATAATCCCGTAAGTAATACTCCACCACTTAAAATAACTTTCTTCATCTTTTGTAAACTATTCTTTTTCATACTTTCATCCCCTTCCGATAATAAAGCGAAAATAACTATAGTTGGCTAGTCATCTTCTCTACATTTATTATAAGACGAGAATCATTACTAAAAGAACCCTCTAAAAACTTTCTCAAATTCATTTAGTGCGTTAATTAGATTATAATTAACTATTTTAACACCGCCAGAAAAATATAGACTGTGTTAAAAATAGTCGTTTATTATTCACTTACTAATAATTAAGCACTCTCCCCGTTTGATTATACCTTAAATGTTTTTATAATAAATAACCGTAGCATCTAACTTTCCATTCGGAGAAATTGCATACCCTGGTATTGTTCCAACTTCTTGGTAGTCTAGTGATTTATACAATTTATTGGAAGGATCTCCTTCTCTAGTATCTAATACTAAAAGAGACCTGTTTTCTTGCTTTGCTCGTTCCTCTGCTTTTTGCATAAGCGATCGTCCAATACCGTTACGTCTAAAGTTTGGATGAGTCATTAATTTGCAAATCTCGGCTCTATGAATTCCGTTAGGCTTAGTAACTAATTGTAATTGAATACTCCCTGCTACTTCGTTGTTTATTTTAGCCACATACAATATCACTTCTGGCGCTAATACTGTTCGCCAATACTTTGTTGCGTCTTTTTGTTCCAGTGGAGGCAAAAAACCAATTGATGCCCCATCATTTACAACCATTTTTAAAAGTTTCGAAAGTTCTTCCATATCATTTTCTAGTTGCTTTATTTCTTCAATTACTAAATTTCGCATTACTTTTCCCCCTTTTGTTTCATTGTAACAATTTTTAAAGAAGGAATAATGAAATAATAAGATGAATTTATAGAAAGATATGATTTTTTGTGAAAGGATAACGATATGAAATATATATTAGATAGAACGTACGCAAAAGAATTACTCGAATGGGCATATGAACAAAACCCGGGCCCTTGGTTTGAACATTCACTACATGTTGCTCATGCAACTGAAAACATAATTATAGAACTTATAAAAAAAGGGTACAAGCTAGATGCTGACATAGCATATAATGCTGCCCTTTTGCATGATATCGGAAGATACAAAGGTTTTACCAAATCGGTCATTCATTCCTATGATGGTTATATGTATATGAATGATTTAGGATATACAGGAAACGCTGTTATTTGTGTGACACACTCATTCCCATGCAAAAATGAACATATAGATATCGCAGCGGAGTGGAGTCTCGTTCCTGACCATATGAGAAGCCGGTTAGTTGAAATATTAAATGAACATTGTAACTACGACTTATACAATAAAGTAATTACTCTTTGTGACGCTCTTGCTGACGCAGATGGCTTTACTACGCTGGAAAGAAGATTAATTTCCGTTGGTTTGCGTCATGGTACAACATCTCATACATCTTTACATTGGAAAGGGTTTTATGCGATTAAGAAAGAATTAGAAGCTTTAATCGGTAAGAGTATATACACAGTTCTTCCTGATGTAGGAAAATCTATTTATGAAGATATAGAATATTAAATTGAATACAAATTGAAAACGATAAAAATTGAACCCATCCTAGATAATTTTTATACTCAAATTTAATTTCACATAAAAAACGTTTTAAACATAAAGTTTAAAACGTTTTTTATTCAATGCTTTTGATTTTTCAGTTCTGTTAAACACTCTTGCACTAAAGTTACCGCTTGACTCATCGCAGCTCCGCCAGCAAATGCTGCTGAAACACCACATGCTTCCAAAATCTCTTTATCCGAACATCCTTGATCAAGACAACCTTTTGTATGATAAATTGTACAATACTCATCTTGCGTTGCTAAACTAATTCCTAATGCAATAAGTTGTTTTTCTCTTTTTGTTAAAGCACCCTCTTGAAAACAAGCTTGCGTGAACGCATTATATGTCTCAGCGATTTCAGGAATTTGATTTGTAAAACTACCTATACCTTCTTTATAATGATGTAGAATATCATTTATCGAACTATGTTGCTCATGTTCCATCTTATTCCCTCCAGTCATATTATCCATACCTATTGTAGTATGCGATGAAATGGAGGCAATATACCTTCTTTTAAATTAAGAATTTTCAGTTAATTTACATTATAATTTTAAATTATCATCTACAATAACTTTTTCTTTCAACCTCTTTACTTCTTTCTTCCCAAAATGTTAATCCTTCAATCCCCACATTTTTAGGATTAAATACTGGGTCTTTCCCTTCTTTTTTCTGCGTTTCATAGTCTTTTAACACTTTTAATGCGATTTTACTTAATAATAGAATCGCGATTAAGTTTAACCATGCCATACTACCGATTCCTAAATCTCCGAGATTCCATAAAAGCGACGCTGATTCAACACTACCGATGTAAACCATAATTAAAAATCCAAATTTTAAAACTGGTTTTAACCAGCCATACTTCAATTGACGATCTAAATAAGTAAGTGTCGTTTCAGCAATATAGTAATAAGCGAGTAACGTTGTAAATGCAAAAAAGAAAATTGCAATTGAAATAAATATTGGACCAAGCCCTGTCATCACAGTTTCAACTGCTTGTTGCGTATAAATTGGACCTGCTTCCACATTTCCTATGTTTTTTACAATAGCGCTTTTCCCTTCAGGTATAACATTATACATACCTGTAATTAATATCATAAGAGCTGTCGCTGTACATACGACAATTGTATCAATATATACGGAAAACGCTTGAACTAATCCTTGTTTTGCAGGATGCGATACTTCAGCAGCAGCCGAACTATACGTTGCTTCTCCGACACCAGCAACGTTTGAAAATACAGCGCGTTTTACACCCCATGCAATAGCTGCACCAACAATTCCACCAAACATTTCATTTACACCAAATGCGCTAGAGAAAATTAAAGCAAACATACTTGGAATCTCCGTTACATTCGCAATTAATATGATACATGTAACAATTACATAACCAATTGCCATAAATGGAACAAGCATTTGAGAAACGCCAGCAATTCTCTTTACACCACCAAAAATAATTGCTGCTAGTAACACGACTAAAAATATACCAGTTATATATTTGTTAATACCATTAGAGTTTTCGAATCCAACTGCGATACTACTAGATTGAATACCTGGTAATAACATGCCATATGAAAGTGTTACAACTACCGCTACAATGACTGCAAACCATTTCATTTTTAAACCTTTCTCAATGAAATATGGAGTACCGCCGCGATATTCATTCCCTACTTTACTTTTGTATACTTGAGATAATGTTGATTCAACAAACGCACTCGCTGCCCCTAACAAAGCCATTACCCACATCCAAAATACAGCTCCAGGCCCGCCGAAAGCAATTGCTGTCGCTACCCCTGCAATATTACCAATTCCAACTCTTCCTGATAAGGCTAAACAAAATGCCTGAAAAGATGATATCCCCGTCTCTGAACTCTTTCCTTCAAATAATAGTTTAATCATCTCTTTAAAATAACGAATTTGCAAAAAGCGTGTTGCAATCGTGAAATATACGCCTGCCCCTAATGCAAAAACAACTAAACCGATACTCCACACTTGCCCTACTAACCATTCTACTAAATTCTCCATCCAAATCCCCCTTATCATTTTTTTTTAAAGCAATTTTGTATATAAGAAAACGGACAACTATTATCAAACTTTCTAGTTGTCCGCATCTTTCATTATTTCATCCCTCAATTTTTGTCAGTAAAACGCCCTATTACTTTATATTTACCCAAACACTTTTCACTTCTGTATAATTGTCAAGCGCATATGAACCTAATTCGCGGCCAATACCAGATTGTTTGTATCCACCAAATGGTGCAGCTGCATTTTCTAAGTTATAATCATTAATCCACACTGTTCCTGCTTTTAATTTATTTGCCACTTGATGACCCGTTTTGATATTTTGCGTCCATACACCCGCAGCAAGGCCATAGGATGAGTTGTTCGCTCGTTCAATTACTTCTTCTGTCGAATCAAATGGAAGTACAACAACAACTGGTCCAAATATTTCTTCCTTAACGATTGTCATATCGTCTGTAACATCTGTGAATACAGTTGGTTTAACGAAATAACCTTTTTCAAGCGCACGTTCGCCACCAGCCGCAACTGTAGCACCTTCTTTCTTCCCTTGCTCAATGTAATGTAACACACGCTCTTGTTGTTTCTTAGATACGAGTGGACCCATTTCCGTTCCTTTCTCCATACCTGCTCCAAGTTTTACGGTGTTCGCCATTTTCACAAGTGCATCTACTACAGTTTCATAATGTTTACGATGAACAAACACACGTGATCCTGCGCTACAATTTTGACCGTGATTATACATAATACCTTGGAATGCACCATTAATTGCTTCTTCCAAGTCCGCATCTTCTAAAATGATATTTGGTGATTTTCCGCCAAGCTCTAACGTTACATGCTTAATCATTTCTGCAGACTGACGCATAATATACTTTCCAGTAACAGTAGATCCTGTAAAAGCAACTTTATCAATGTCATGGTGATTTACAATTGCCGTCCCTGCTTCAGGACCAAATCCTGGTACAAAGTTTACAACACCGTTTGGAAATCCAGCCTCTTTAAAGAGTTTCGCTGTATACAGTAAAGATAAAGGCGTTTGCTCTGCTGGCTTTAATACGATCGTACAACCTGTCGCCAGTGCAGCTCCCATTTTCCAAGAAGACATAACGAGCGGAAAATTCCACGGAATAATCTGACCTACAACACCTACAGGTTCATGTCTCGTGTAATTTAAGTAATCTTTTGAAATTGGTATGGTTTGCCCAATGATTTTTGTAGCCCATCCTGCGTAATAACGATAATTTTCTACAGTCGCTGAAATATCATCATCAAGTGCTACTTGATATGGCTTTCCATTATCTAAAGCTTCTAGTTGCGCTAATTCTTCTCTATGTTCTTCAATTAAATCTGCTAATTTATAAATAAGATGCGCTCTTTCAGCAGTAGTCATTTCTGCCCACGGACCAGATTCAAATGCAGATCTTGCCGCTTTTACTGCAGCATCAATATCCTCTTCTTGCGCTTCACATACGACAGCTAGAACATCTTCTGTAGCCGGATTATACGTTTCAAACGTCTTTCCGCCAATAGCAGAAACAAATTCGCCATTAATAAACATTTTAATTTCTTCATTTAAGAACGCTTCCACTTTTGGTTTCAGCTCAATATTTGTCTTTAACATTATGTTCTCCTCCTTATTTAAACAGCTGCATGAGCTGCAATATTTGATAAAATCATTTGAAGCTTTTGATCTTCGTCAGCAGTTAACCCTAGTCTTGGATAGCGAGAAGGTCCTCCGGCTTGCCCATGTAATTCCATAGAACGTTTAACGATTTGAACATATTTCCCTGATCCTTCAAGAAACTCGCAAAGTGGTAAAATAGCATCGTTTATTTCCCACGCCTTTTCTAATTCACCATTTTGAAAATGCTCATACATTTTTGTAACGAGACCGGGAACGATATTTCCTGCTACTGAAACCCATCCCGAGGCACCAACTAAATATGATTCCATAACTAAATCTTCAGAACCACAGAAGACTTGGAAAGCCCCTTCACTTTGTCTTACTAAATCTCTTGCTTTTCGAATATCTCCGCTAGATTCTTTAATATGTGTAACATTTTCACACTCTTTTCCAATACGGAGCATTAGCTCTGTACTCATATCAACACCAGAAGTAAATGGATTATTGTATAACATAATTGGTATATTTACAGAGTTTGAGATTTCTTTAAAATGAAAATAAATCTCCTCTTCCTTCGGTTTACAATAGTAAGAGTTTATAATTAATGCACAATCCGCTCCGTGCGCTTCTGCATGTTTCGTATATTCAATTGTTTCTTTTGTGGTCTCTGCTGCAGTTCCAACAATGACTGGAATACGGCCATCAATTTCTTTCAACACAGTTTCTACCATTTTAAATCGCTCTTCTTTTGATAAACTTACAAACTCTCCTGTACTTCCATTAATGATAATACCTGCAACCTTTTGTTCGATAAAGTAATTTACATTTTGTTTTACCCCATCCCAATTAATTTCCTGAAATTCATCCATCGGTGTTATTAATACTGGAAATGCCCCTTTAATTTTTTGCATATTTATCTCTCCCTATCACATTTTATTTTAATAAGAATCCTGCCGGAAACGGATCCGTAGGGTCTAATAGAAACGTCTGCATCCCTGTAATAAATCCTCTACTTTCAAAACGGAAAATGTATCCTAGTTCCTCCTTCTTCACTTTTTCCACAGTTATAAAACTATTAAATATACTTTCATTTTTAAAAGGTTTATCCGCCATATAATCATTTTTAAATAATGCATGAACATAGGAAACGATAGTAGAAACAAAACCTGGCGAACGTACGATAAAGTTATCTTCATGAAATGTAATCGACTTTATATGGTTCTTTTCTTTTTGCGAAGGATCTACTAAAATAAGCCTTTTTATTAGCGACTGTTTTTGTATAGCCTGCAGTGTAGCTTCTCCCCATCTTTTCAATTCAGAAATGTTTTCAACACGAATTTCTGGCGAATACGCACCTTTTTCTACAACTGCATATACTTTATCTGCTTGTATGAGAGAATAACTTACATTACCAACCTGTAAATTTTCCTCAATCAAATAGCAAAGTTTGCTTTCAAACGAAACAGATATAACTTCATCATTCTCTACATACGCATGAACTAAAAATATTCCAGATAACGTTTCAATTTTGTATTGATTGGACTCTCTCTTTTTTAAATACCCACTTTCGAGTAACATCGTTATTACCGCAACAATGCCCCCATAATGAAGCGGAATCGAACCTTCATGATTAAAAAATAATACAGCTGCATCCACTTCATTATGGATAGATGGAACGACAATACACCCATTCAAACCGATAAAACCACGTGGTTCATTTAATAAAAGCTTCATCTCTTCTGCTAATTCACCTGAAAATTGTTCATTTAATTGCTCCAAACTGTAGTAGTATTTGCACGGTACGTCTTTCATTACACGAAATGCCTCACCATTTACATGTACGTCTACTGCTGTATACATTTTTTGAATGTTCATTTTATATCCTCCGTTTCATGTTCCATCGGCGGAATTAGCAAAAATCCTTCTTTGAGTGGATCCATTTCATTGTAAAAAAATTTATGCATACCCATAAGCCAAGCTGATCCCGTAATTTTCGTTATGACAGCTTCAATATTTTCAACATGTGTCGTATTCACGACATATCCTTTAAATAAAGAACCAACGATACTCTCATGAATGAACTCTTCACCAATTTTGATTTCTTTCTGAGCGTATAATACAGCTAGCTTCGCAGATGTTCCTGTACCGCATGGGGATCGATCTATTCCGCCTGGTGGTACAACAACTGTATTTTTCACATGCGCACATTCATGAGTAGCATCTGTATAAAATTCAACATGTGTTAATCCTCTAATAAACGAATACTCTGGATGAATGATTTCAAACTTCTCATTAATTGTGTTTCTTATATGAATCGCCTTATCGATGATTGTAGATGCATTTTCTGGTATTAATTCTAGGCCTACTGACTTCGCATCAATAATGGCATAAAAATTCCCTCCATACGCAATATCAGCCTCTATAGTCCCAATGTCTTTCACTTGTACAGTAATATTTTTCAATAAAAAAGCTGGTATGTTACAGAAAGATACTTCTTTTGCTTTTCCATCTTGAACAGCAATATCTACTTCCACTAAGCCAGCCGGTGTATCTAGTTTTAAAGAAGTAATCGGTTCAACTACCGGAATTAAACCTGATTCAACTAACGCTGTACATACACCGATTGTATCGTGACCACACATCGGTAAATATCCACCTGTCTCTATGTATATAACACCTATATCAGCCTCAGGATGACACGGGTCTGTTAATAATGCTCCTGACATTACATCATGACCACGCGGTTCATTCATTAACAATTTTCGAATCCAATCATACTCCTTTTTCATATGTAACATCTTCTCTGCCATCGTCTCTCCAATCAACTTTGGAAGTCCACTAATTAATGTCCTCGTTGGATTCCCACCTGTGTGTGTATCAATCGTCGTAAAGACTCTTTGTGACCTCATCTGTTTAACACCCTTTCTGTAAAACGACTCAAACGAAGTGGTTCAATAGGAATAATTGTCTCTTTTTCATTTAATAACTCTTCAATTACTTTTCCAGTAACTGCTGCAAGACTAATCCCATCACCTTCATGTCCAGCGGCAATGAAATAATTCGGAATATGTTCCACTCGTGAAATAATCGGTAAATGATCTTCTGTCCACGGACGTAAACCAGCGTAAGAACGAATTACCATCATATCTGCCATTTTCGGATAAAAGCGAATTGCTCTATTTGCGATACATTTAATGACTTCATTATTTATCCTCGTATGAAATCCTACAAATTCACGACTACTACCAATTAAGAAATTTTGACTTTCAGTAGGCTCAAATACGAGCGCAACCCCGTATTTTTCAGTTAAAGCATCTACTTTTCGTTTTCCGCCAAATTTAGAAATTAAATAACCGAATTCCATTACTTTACGGCATCCTACGTGTTGTTGCCTTGAAGCTACAATAATATGCCCTTTTCTCGGTTCAATTGGTATATTTATATTTAACATCTGACCAATCTTAGGAGCCCACACACCGGCTGCATTTACAACTTGTTGTGCTGTAAAAGTTCCATTCGTAGTTTCTACAACAAATGAACCATCCGTCTCTATTTCCATACTCTTTACTTCCGTCTGCTTAAAAGCTTTTGCGCCAAACTTTTGTGCCTCTGACAGAAGCGAGAAAGCAAGGAGATATGGATTCACAGTTGAATCCGTCGCACATTCTAAACCGCCTAATAAATCCTCAGCAAAAAAAGGCGACTCTTCCCTTATATCTTGCCTATCAAGCATTCGAAACGGTAATCCAGCTTCTTTTTGCCGATTTACCCATTGCTGCGCAGCTTCCATCTCTTCGTCTGACTCACATACGAGAATACTTCCTGGTGCCCTATATTCAAATGAATGCTCTAATTCTTCACTTAAATCAGTTACTAATTTTTGACTTACTAAAGACATTTGACTATCAAATCCTGGGTCTTTATCAATGGCCAAAATATTCCCATCACACCGTGAAGACGTCCCGCTGACAAATTCCCCTTTTTCAATGATTGTTACGTCTCTTCCGTATTTTGAAGTGTAATAAGCGATAGAACACCCTATTATTCCACCACCTATAATTAAAACGTCGCAGTGCCTCACAATATACTCCTCCTTTCCCTAAACCTCTCACTTTCTTTTATGCAATTGACGTGCCAATTTTTCATATATACAATTTCCATAAACAATATTTTTATTTGTAAAAATAATTTAAATTTACAGTAAATAGGTGTATTATTTTTTTATCACTGTCAAAATTTTTATACATAACAGGAGGGCATTATGGCATTTTCATTTCCGACTATACAAGAGTTTTTGGAACGTGTTTTAATCGATCATACATGTAGCCTTAATCACATTAAGCAAGTAAACGAAAGGTTTTATTATCTCCCTTCTACTACAGATGAATATAATTGCGCCATTATTTATGTAGATGACTCATTCACTGCACTAATTGACGCTTTTTCTTATGAATTAGCTGTTATCATCCTTAACGAAAACGATGAGCCGATATGCTGTATAACTTCTCAGCAAATGATTCCATTTCTTTATAAGTCCTACAATGAACTACAGTCATTTTATGACACCGTAATACAAACAACTGACTCTTCTGTTACAGTCATTGATAGTAAAGAATGCGTTCGAACTTGGACAGATGGTGCTGAAAAAATATTTTCAGTCAACCATAATGAAATTATTGGGCAACCGATTACTCATTTTTTTGATTATAAAGACTTGGAAATTTTACAATCTTTACATGATGGAAAAAGCATAGTCGCTCAGTTCCATCAGCCTCGTCCCGATTTATTCGTATTAATTAATTCAAATCCAGTTTATTGTAATGATGAAATTATAGGAGCAGTCGTTTCAGAAACAGATGTTACAAATCAAGTCGCTTTAAATGAAAAACTATTTAATATGTCACATGAAATGCACCGTTTAGAACAAGAAGTGGCAAAGTATAAAGATGAATCCGATCCATTCCTTGCGATGAATGGGAAAAGTCCTATTATACAAAGAACGATACAATTAGCTAGAAAAGTTTGTTCGGTAAAATCAACTGTTTTAATACTTGGGGAAAGCGGAGTTGGAAAAGAAGTATTTGCGAAAGCAATTCATGAAGCAAGTGAGGCAGCGAAGGCGCCTTTCATTTCGATTAACTGCGGGGCAATTCCAGAAGCGTTATTTGAAAGTGAATTATTCGGTTACGAGCGTGGGGCGTTTTCTGGAGCAAATAGTAAAGGAAAAAAAGGTAAAATTGAACTCGCGCAAGGCGGTACTTTATTTCTTGATGAAATAGGTGAAATGCCACTTGATATGCAAGTAAAACTGTTACGTGTACTGCAAGAGCGAAAGTATTACCGAGTTGGTGGTGAAAAAGAAATTAATATTGATTTCCGTATTATCGCTGCTACAAATCGTGATTTACAAGAAGAAATGAGAAAAGGAACTTTCCGAGAAGATTTATATTACCGCTTAAATGTAGTTAGTTTGCAGATTCCACCGCTGCGCGAAAGACGCGAGGATATTATTGAATTAACCTATTCTTTCTTAAACGATTTTTCAATCAACTACAACAGACCAATTCGTGACCTACCTTCAAGCATTATGCATGAACTGCTTCATTACAATTGGCCAGGTAATATTCGCGAACTTCGAAACGTTGTTGAACGGCTTGTGGTATTCGCAACAGACGGAATTATAAAACAAGAATATTTACCATTTCATACGACTGAAACTTTAGACAACCATACAGCTCATTCCCTATTACTCAGCAACAATAATACAATCCTTTCTTTACAAGAAGAGATGGATGAGCATGAGAAAAAAGTTATTGAAAGGGCTTTACGAATTTTAAATGGGAATAAATTAGAATGCGCAAAACAACTTGGTGTAACAAGGGCTACTTTATATAACCGTTTAAAGAAACTTGGACTTCAATAAAGAATCAGTATGCACCGATCAGGCGTTTACAGGTAGCCCTCTCTCCCTCCTCTATATTGGCATGATTTTTGCATGTATAATTTGTGAAAATCGAACTAGAGGAGGAATACACATGACAAATAAAAACAACTTAATCGTTTGTCGTTGTGAAGAGGTTACATATGGGCAACTTCAATCGACAATTGCTGAATATAACTGCTCGGCAAGAGAATTAAAATTAAGAACACGTGCTGGCATGGGATTTTGCGGTGGTCGCACATGCAGAATAATGATAGATCGAATGATTGAAAATGTGAATCCTGACGTAACTCTTAATGAACTACCGTTAAAATATCAACCACCAATACGTGCAGTTACTTTTGGATCAGTAGGTGAAAGTAAATGAGTAGAATTACACATCACCCTATTTTAGGTACTTTACAAAGTAGTGAGCGTATTACCTTTCAATTTAACGGTCATCAATACGAAGCATATGAACATGAAACGATAGCTGCTGCCCTGTTAGCAAATGAAATAAGGACATTAAGAGTTCATGAAGATAGCGGAACACCGCGAGGTATTTATTGTAATATCGGGCACTGTTCCGAATGCCGCGTGACAGTAAATAATCAAACAAATGTACGCGCATGCTTAACTGTTGTAGAAGAAAACATGGTTGTTGAAAGCGGGAAACAGCATCCGAATATCGTGAGAGAGATGGTGAAAAAGCGATGAGTGATGTAATTATTATAGGTGCAGGGCCAGCGGGATTATCTGCTTCTATCTCTTGTGCTCGTTTCGGACTAAAAGTGCTCGTTATTGATGAATTTATGAAGCCGGGCGGGAGATTGTTAGGACAGTTGCATCAAGAGCCTACTGGAGAATGGTGGAACGGAATAGAAGAATCGAAGCGACTTCATGAAGAAGCAGAATCACTTTCAGTACATATCAGGTGCGGTGTTTCGGTCTATAATTTAGATAGAGATGAAAACAATTGGTTTGTACATACTAATATCGGTACGTTAGAAGCACCTTTCGTACTACTTGCTACTGGAGCTGCGGAATATTCTATTCCCCTTCCTGGCTGGACACTTCCAGGAGTGATGTCAATTGGAGCAGCTCAAGTTATGACAAATGTTCATCGCGTGCAAGTTGGAAAAAAAGGAATTATTATTGGTGCTAACATTTTGTCTTTCGCCATTTTAAGTGAATTGCAATTAGCGGGAATTACAGTGGATCATATTGTACTCCCTGAGAAAAGCGAGTTAAGTCAAAAAGCTGGTGAACCTGAAGAAGTTTTAAACTCTCTTTTAAATGCAGCTCACCTCGCTCCTTCTGCTTTCTTGCGAATAGGTAGCCACTTTATGAAATTTGATTGGATTCGAAAAGCTGGATTAACATTCTATCCAAACAACGGAATGAAAATAAACGGAACGCCACTTCACCTTCGGAAAGCAGCTCTTGAAATTATCGGAACAGATCAAGTTGAAGGTGTACGTATTGCTAATATTGACTCTAAAGGAAATGTTATTAATGGAACAGAGAAAATATACGAAGCAGATTTTGTATGTATTGCCGGGGGATTATACCCACTTGCCGAACTTGCAGCTGTAGCTGGTTGTCCCTTCCATTACATTTCAGAATTAGGTGGACACGTTCCTCTCCATTCTGAAGCAATGGAAACCCCTCTTCCCGGTTTATTTGTAGCCGGCAATATTACAGGCATTGAAAGCGGAAAAATTGCGATGACGCAAGGAACAGTTGCAGGTCTATCTATTGCTAAATATGCAAGTAAAAAACCTGATATAGTCGACCAACAATTATCTCACGCCATTCAAAACGTTCACTCTGTTCGTCAAAAAGCTGCAATTCAGTTTAATCCTATGGTAGATATCGGTAGACGAAAAATGAATGAAATTTGGCGTGATTATTCTTCTACATATGCACATACTAAAAAGAGCTGTTGAGATTATTCTCAACAGCTCTTTTTTCTAGTCATCTGAGTTATTAAATTTCGCTAATGCGTAAATGCCTTCTTCATCATCTAATTCAAGTTGTAATCTCGCTGCGAATGGATTGACATTATATTCTCTGTCAAGCAATAAGCGTAAAGCTTCGATTAAGTTTGCTTGAATTAAAATTTGCTGGCGACCATTTACCTCTACTTCCGCAGAGAAACCGTAGTCGTCATCATACATGAGTTCAACTAATACTTCTTCTGGACCCACTTGTCTTTTTTCAGCGATATATATACAAAGCGCATTTATAAGCTCTTGTTCAGAAATTTTTATTGTTTCCATGCTACTTCATCTGCTTTCTTCTTACGTTGGTCTTTGAAGTATTTAAATGCACGAACTGCTAACATTACGATACCAGCCATTACTAACATATTTACCATAAACGCTAATACAGAACCAAGAGCTCCCATATTTGCAAATAAGCTACCCATTAGTAAACCACCAAGACCACCTAGTAATAAACCTTTCATAAAGCTTCCTTTATTACTTTTTGGTGCCGTGTTTGTTGCTTTCGTTTTTGAATCTGGAGTCGTTTTTTGAGAATTTACATTTGAGTCTTTTTTGTTTAAATCAACTTTTGACTTTTGACCTGAACTTGGTGTAAATGATTTTTTACCAGATTTGTAACTTTTCGCTGCTGCATGATCTACGAACATAAAGCTGCTAGCCCCAAAGATAACCATGAATGCTGTCATTACTGCTACAAGTTTTTTCAACATATTATATCCATTCTCCTTTTATATAGATATATGTGAAATCTATCTTTCTAGTAAATTCAGAATGATAGATTTGTTTTTAAGAACATTTTAAAGGTTCTTATGAACTTATTATATGAACTTTTGTCGAAATATGCAAGTATTATTTACTTTCAACAGTTTGGTCACAAAGGAAAAATTAAGCAAAACAGAATTGACTTTAAATGAAACAAAACATATTATAAGTTCATAAGAACTTTTTATTATTTTGGAGGTGAAAAGATGGAAACATTTCATCTCACACGAAACGAAATGGCTACCCTTCTTCTATCACTAAGAGGATGGAATACGAAAAAGCCTCTCGGTATTTTACAAGAAGCTTGGGCAAAGTCACATAAAAAAGATATTGAAAGCGGACAAAGCGTTACAGCTTTTATTACTACCGCACTTTCACCTATTTTTGAAAAGCTGATTAAAATTGACGATACTGATGTCGGTTTTTCTTTAAATGAAATAGTTGCGCTTGGCAATCAGATTGAAAACACAAGTTTCTCTGTAACTGCTATGCAAAACTGGGTGAAACGAGATATAAAAGAAATGATTGGCTCTCCTCAAAAAGGGAAAAAATATTCAATTGAACAAGCAGCCTTACTATTTATTGTCGAAGATTTAAAAACAGCACTTGATTTTGAATCCATTCGTAAGCTATTACGCCTTATTGTAAATGACCCAGCCGATCGAAGTGATGATTTAATCAATCCTGTTCATTTATATGTAGCATACTCTTCTCTATTTGAAGAACTCAATCAAGGGAATTGCTTACAATTAAATGCAACAGATACCGTTCATACAATTGAAAACATCGTAAAAGAAAAAGCTGATAAAATCGCAAGCAAGTTCGATCAAATTAATAACGAACAACGCGAAGCAATTCGTAACGCTATTATTATTGCGACCCTTTCTGTACATACCGCATATGTACAAATGTTAGCAAAGCGTTACGTAACAGCAACTTTATTTTTACAGAACTTAGATGTGAAGCCTTAAAAAATAGGAGCAGAAATGCTTCTATTTTTTTATAAGAAATTTTTAATAATCTTTTCATTAACCCTTCATGAAAACGCGGCTTATATCTTTTACTATAATAATTATGAGAGACATAAAAGAATTGAAATAGCAATCCCCTATGTAAATAAGGTATAATCTACATATAGTGAACCTTTTACGTCATTAAATAAAAGGTTCTTATACTCAAAAATTCATAAACTAGAAGGTGCAACAATGTTAAGTAGTTTTATTCATTCAGTATTAACGTTTTTTGAAGGATTAGATTATTGGGGCATTATGCTTGGACTTATGATTGAAATTATCCCAAGTGAAATTGTCCTTGCTTATGCAGGATACTTAGTATTCAATGGAAGTATCTCATTTATAGGCGCTGTTGTATTCGGTACAATTGGCGGTGTTATTGCTCAAATCTTTATTTATTGGCTTGGACGATACGGCGGACGCCCTATATTAGAACGTTACGGAAAATATATTTTCATACATAAAAAACAAATAGATGCTGCAGAAGATTGGTTTAATCGTTACGGAACTGGCGTCATTTTTACAGCACGCTTCATTCCAGTAGTGCGTCATGCGATTTCAATTCCTGCTGGTATTACAAAAATGCCATTACTACGTTTCACTACATTAACAGCACTTGCGATTATCCCTTGGTCTATTATTTTCATTTATTTAGGTGAAAAACTAGGTGAAAATTGGGAGAATATAAATGATATTGCTGGTCCGTATGTGAAATCATTCGCAATTGGTGGCGTCGTACTTATACTTTTATACTTCGTTATAAAAAAATGGACAAAAAAGCGTAAAAATCTCGCTTAAGAATATAATAAAAACCGCTATAAATTCATTCGGAATTATAGCGGTTTTTTATTTATATATGAATTAATCTTCAGGAATTATATAACACCTTTCCATCTACATTTACATGGATAAGCAACCATTTAATCATTTCTTTCGTATATTATCTCAAAAAGGAGTGGTTCCCCTATGCATTGGCAGCAAAAAATACCGTACTTAATCGGACGCCCTATCGGCATTTCCTTCATAAATGGACAAGGAACTTCTGGTGTATTATGTTCAGCGCATGATGGTCAATTATATGTGTATGAATACCTTTATCAAGCTCAGTTTGCAATGAAACATTATGATTATAGACAGATTCAAGATATACATGCATTCCCAAATTGTCCTCACCAAAATCCTCTATACTAAAAAAATCGGAACGGCTCATAGCCATTCCGATTTCTATACTTTATTTCTCAGAATAAAATTTCTGCACTGCTTCATCAAAATAAATCCAACCTTTCCAGCCCAAATGAATCGTATCTTTTAAGAAATACTTATCATATTCATGACCAGAGAAATCAATTACTGGATATCCTGCTTTCTCAACCTGTTCTCGAACTTTTTTATAATACACTTCACGGCGTTCTTTCGGGAAGCCAGTATAATCATACCAAGGCCCATTTACAGGTACAGAAATAAAGAGTGGTTTGACATTTTTCTCTTTAAATAACTCTAAAATAATTTGTAAATCACCGTATTCTGGTGATTCATCATATGTTTCATTTGCTCTAAAGTTTTTTAAACCTTTTAGTTTTTTCTTCAGATTATTCTTATGATAATACGGATTTTCAATTCCGAATGTATTTGTAGTAGATTCAGCTTTCCCTTCTTGTTCTGCGTGTTTACGTGCGTCTTCCCAAGAAATTGAACGAAGTCCGATATTTGTTTTCTCTTTCATCGGTTCGATTTTAAATAAAGAGTTAAATAAATCTCTATGATCTAAAATATTTCGATGCATATAAGCAAGTGGTTTAACTAACCCTGCTTTTATGTTATGTTTCGAATCATTATATACAATACCTTCTAATGAATTTTTTAATATATCATCTTCTTGAACAACTTTATAATCTAATAGCCGTTTCGCGATTTGCTTCTTCATTTCTGGATTTATCTCATCATTAAAAATAAAATGATATGCTTGTTGTTTGGAGAAATTATTAGTGAAATCCCCTTGTGATACACCAGTCTTTGTAAACCATTGTGGTGAAAGAACAAAGACTACTTTTTTACCTTCTAATTCATCCATAGTAGATGTCATATTTAAAATATGAGCTAAACTTTGTGTACCACCAGTTCCAATTAAAAACGGTGTAAAACCAGTTGGGTTTACTTTGAAATAATTAGACGGATGATATGCATCCATTCGTAAAAATTCTGATGAACCGTACATCGGTAAATACTGTGAATTCTCTAACATTTTTTGCTGTAAGAAAACACTTTGTAATTTCTCTTTTTGTAAAGAAGTTGCCGCATCTTCTACCTTCTTATCACTAATAAGCGATACTAAACTTTTCGATGGGATTAGAATGATAATGAAAAAAAGCACACACGCTAAAATTATAGGACCAAAAGCATGCTTCATTTTCATCTTCTGTCCCTCTTTCTATCGTTATTAAATTGTAACCCTTGTTTTTGACACGTCATCTTTTCTCTCCTTTTTCTCTATACATGTTCCATTCTATTTATCTATTATATACATGTATGTATTTCCTTACTTGGTCTATTAAGTCCTATATAAATAGCACAAGAAAATGTTTCCATAGAAACACGTTAATTATACAAGATTCTACATAAATTTCACACTGGAATTTCATTAATAATTTTATTTTTTAACAATAAAAAAACATATGAAATGTCTAGAATTCTTCGGATGATGTATGAAGTTCAAAATATGATAATAAACGCCCGCTATGATTAACTTCATGAGTATATATAAACCCGAGCTTTCGTAAAAGTTTTTTCGAGCTCTCATTTGCTACTTTAACTCTAGCAATTATTCTTGTTACATTCAAAGTCTCTATTGCATATTTAATGGAAGCCTCTGCTGCTTCTAATGCATACCCATTCCTCCAATGTTCTGGGTCAAGGAGATACATAATTTCTATTTCACCTGTTTCCTCTACCGTTCTTAAACCACAATGTCCTAAAAGCTTTCCTGTTTTACTATTAAATAACAACCATACCCCGAAGTCATACTGTTCCCAATGTAAGATAAGTTGCCCAATATAATCATTTGTTTCTTCCTTCGACATTCCTCTTGATTTAGCCAACCATTTGCCAACAGTATCTTTTTTTAATATGTTATAAAACTGATTAATATCTTCTACAATTGGTTTCCTCATAAATAATCTTTTTGTATAAATTACTTTCTCTTCTTCAAACATAGACATCATTTCCCCTCCAAATACTGTTTACAGACTAATAAATTATACCATGAACTATTTTTCTAACTTTAAATGAGAAAAACAGACTATCACATACATGAAGTCTGTTTCTCCATCACTTTATTTTTGTACATCTGCCCATTTTAAACTTGTAGCTGGACCAAATTGATGTACATATAAATCTTTCACATAGGGTTTTTGTAAGTAAGATAATCCGCGCTGGAATACTGGAGCAATTACCGCATCATCCAGTAGCATTTTTTCAGCATCTTGCATTGCTTTCCAGCGAGCCTTTTCATCATTACCTAATTCTGTTTTAATCTTCTTAATTAACGCATCATATTCTGGGTTTGCATATTCTGTATTATTGACGCTACTTCCAGAAAGGAATACTTCTAAGTAAGTCATTGGATCTGGATAATCTGGTAACCAGCGTGATAACGACATTTCATATTCTTTCTTCTTCTCAAGTGCTAATTTTTGCGTATGTGGTTGTAATTTCACATTCACTTTTAATCCTGGTAAGTTTTTCTCAAGCTGCTCTTTAATGTACTCTCCAACTTTTTTAAAGTTTTCCAAGTCATAATTTAATAGTTCTAACGTCACTTCATTTGTACCTGTCTCTTGTTTTGCTTTCTCCCAATATTCCTTCGCCTGTTTTACATTTGTCTTATTAAACTCACCAGCCGTACTTCTAAAATCTTTCTTATCTGGGCCCTTTAAAAATCCTTTTGGTACGTAATAGTTTGCTGCAACCGATCCATCATTTAAAAATGAATCTGCGAGTCCCTTCTTATCAAAAACTGTACTTAGCGCAAGACGTGCATTTTTATTTTTAAGAATCGGTACATTTTCATTAAATCGGAAGAAGTACATAACTGGATCTGTATATTGTTTTAACTCTTTATTATTTTTATATTTATCTACGAATTCTGTAGAAATAACAGCTCTATCAACTTTATCTGTTTCATATAAATTTACCGCAGTTGAAATTTCTTTTACAATTTGATAGTTTACTTCATCTAACTTCACTTCTTTTTTATCCCAATACTTATCGTTTTTCTTCATTGTAAAGCTAGCTTCATGCTTCCACTCTGATAATGTAAACGGTCCATTATATACCGCTTTATTTGCTTCTAATCCATATTTATCACCTTGCTCTTTCGCATATTTTTCGTTAATTGGATAGAAGGATGGTAAAATTAATAATTTCGTAAAATACGGTACAGGATGTTCTAGCTCTACGACGAATGTTTTATCATCCTTCGCTTTTACTCCTAATTCATCTAGACCTAGTTGTTTTTTATTTATTTTCTCAGCATTTTTTACATCGTACGCAATGTATGCATATTGAGAAGCAGTATCTGGATTTACCAATTGCTTCCAAGCGTATACGTAATCATGAGCGGTTACTGGCTCTCCGTTAGACCATTTCGCATCACGTAATTGGAATGTATATGTTTTTCCATCTTTACTCACTTCATATTTTTGTGCGCCGGCTTCAATTACTTCATCATTTTTCGATAGACGAAATAGTCCTTCCATTACGTTATTCAAAACGTTAAACGAGACTGCATCTGTTACTTTCCCTGAATTTAACGACGGAATTTCACCTGTTTCTAGTAACTGTAATACTTTCTTCTCATCTTTCGGCTTTGTTGCAGTTTTTTCTTTTGCGCAACCAACTAAAAATGAAGAAACTAATAGAGTACTAACTAATGAGTAACGAACAACTTTTTTCATTTAAAAACCCCCTTCTATTTTTAAGGTAAGTAACGACGAGCACCAGCGTATTCTTCTATATATCCTGGTGTATTTAGCGGTATAATCTCTACCGACCTTTCAGCTCTTGGTGAGTGAATCATATTGCCATCACCAATATACATTGCAACGTGATGGACACTACCTTTCCCTTGATCATGTGCAAAGAAAATTAAATCTCCTTTTTGTAGATTTTCTTTATCAACTGCAACCCCTGCTCTTGATTGCGGTCCAGAATCTCGCGGAATTGTAATGCCGTGCGATTTATAGATCGTATGTGTGAAGCCAGAGCAATCAAATCCAAAACCACTTGTACCAGCCCATATATACGGTAAGCCTAAAAACATTTTCCCTGTGTTAATTAAATCATCGGCCGCCGGAGTTGGAATATCAGTTTGAGATCGGTAAACTGTTCCATCATTTTTTCGTAGCCATGCTTTCTGACCATTTGGCAACAATACACGGTATGAAATTGTGTCTTCACTTAATAGCGGCAGTCTTGTATTATAACTGACTTCAAGTGCTTTATGTTTTTCAAAAGGATTTATATATAAAATCGCTGTTGGTTTGGTTATTAAGACAAAAGGTTCATTTGTTTTATCTGCAAATTCTTGATTATATGTTAATTGTTTTTCAGGCATCCAGCCCGGATAACCTTCTTCATTTCGTGGTGTTGGCTGTCCATGCACTAATACCTTCACCCATTCGCCTTTCTTATCAATAACAGTTACTTCTTGACCGAGTAAAGCTTGTGTTTCTAATTTATTTGCATTTGTTAACCATAGTTTCTCGTCAAGTGTCATTGATTTCGTCCATTTCCATAGATCCACTGGATTTGTTGCACTCGGTGTATCGATTGGTCTTAATGAATCAGGTGCTGTCCATAACGTTGCAGCAGATACATCTATAAATGCTTTATTATCCTTCTTTTCTTCAGCATTTGCCGATGTAAACGATGAAAATATAAATAAAGTTGTTAAAAATGCAGTTCCTACTTTTTTCATATATATCCCCCTTAAAAGATAGTTTACTTGTCTCTTCTCCTAAGATTTACTATTCACTGTCGATTGAAGGTTTACCTTTGATCCAGAATAAGTCATTCCTTCTGGCTCTTCCATTAACCAAAGCGGTGCATCAAGATCAAAATAATGAATATTAGGATGCGCTGCCGCTAAATGCGCAACAGCACTAACGGAAAGTGAAGACTCCATCATGCTGCCCACCATACACTTCACACCAGCTGTTTCTGCGATATCAGCAATACGCCATGCTTCACGTATGCCACCACATTTCATTAATTTAATATTAATGAAGTCTGCATATCTTCCTTGAACGAGCTTTAATGCGTCACTTGCTGAAAATATACTTTCATCGGCCATAATTGGCGTTTGCACACGATCTTTGACGTACTTTAACCCATCCCAATCTTTCGCGTGTACTGGTTGTTCAATAAATTCTATATTTAAATTACGATTTTCCATCTCTTGAATGATAGAGACCGCTTCTTTTGGACTCCAACCTTGATTCGCATCTAAACGTAATGTCGTATTTCTTGGTACCACATTTCGAATTGCCTCAATACGTTCCAAATCTAAATGCGCCTCTTTACCCACTTTAATCTTTAATGTTTGAAATCCTTTTTCTATATGTTTCTTCGCTTCTTTTGCCATTAATACAGGCTCATCTACACTCACTGTAATATCGGTATGAATTTCTTTCTTCCCGCCTAACAATGCATATAACGGCACATTTTGATATTGGCAATATACATCATATAAAGCGATATCTACCGCTGCTTTTGCACTTGAATTTCCAATACAACTCATTTGAATGCGCTGTAGTAACTGCTGAAATTGAATGATATTTTGACCAATTAAACATGAACGCATCGGCCCTAAAATCGCTTCTTCCATTCCGCTGGTGAAATCCCCCGTAATAACTGGCGTTGCGGCTGCAGCCCCCTTACCAATCACTCCTTCGTCTGTATGAATATAAACATCTATACTTTCAATTTCGGTTACAGTACGAAGCGCGGTTTTAAACGGTGTATGCAGTTTTACACGTCTACGATTTACTTTTACATCTGTAATTTTCATTTTGTTCATCCTTTCGTTCTCCAATGAAGTGAAATTTTAATCCACCGGAGATTTATACCCACGGATTATTAGGTAAACCCATTGGGCATTTACTCTCCTATCTCTCTACTTTATTTTCGTTTGCTTTTGATGTAGGACGATAATGTGAAATAAAAAAAATCCAGCCATAAGAATGATTCTTACGGCTGGATTTTGTCTATGATTGAGTAGACAAAGCAGCAATCTGATTATATTTTTTCTGTGCATCTTTTAGCGCTACAAGTAACGCTTTTTGAGAAGAACCGAAATATCGGTTCTTTACTTCCATTACTAACGCCGGGTCATTTATATTTTTATGTAGAAATAAATATTTAACAAATTGAGATGTTAATGCAATTGTCGCTGAGCAGTCTGCATCTACAATTTCCCCTGTATCCTTAACAAGTATAAATGCTACGAAATAGCTTTTAAACTTTTCAGTAATGGGATTATTTTGAGGTGCTTTCGCATCCCCTACGATATAAATTGTATTTGAAGCGTACACAGCTATCTTCCTTTCTTATACGAGGATAACGGGTTTCTTAATAGTCGTATGAGCGAGGAACTCAACGTGGATTAAAAAATGTATCCGCTTACCTTGTATTATAATATAATTGACAGAATTTTAACAACATTTATTTTAGTGCATATTCCATATTTATGAAAACAGCTTAAACTCTTCATTTTTACAATATGTGATTGTTCCTTGTACCATGACATTCATACATAAAAAACTGCACCTCCAATTGTTAGACGCTGCCTAACAATTGGAGGTGCAGTTCAATGGTTAACTGTTTTTTATTACTTTGGCATCACAAATATAGTTTCATTTGACTTAGAAAATTGATACTCTTTTCTCGCTAACTTCAAAATTTCTTCCTCATCGTCTGTTAAATTTTCTATGTTAGTCTTTAAAGAATCTTTATCTTTCTTTAAAGATACTAATTGCTTCTTTTGATCCGTAATCGTATCTTTCTTTTTATCAATTACTTCTTGTTGTTTCGTTAAAATATATTGAACGTACAGAGTAGTTGTCGCAATAAAAAGGACCATTAAAATAAGTCGCCTTAACTTCTTTTTATTTACCCTACGCTTGTCACTAGGTTGTGATAATTGCTCTGGTATATTAGGAACATTTACTCGTTTGAGTTTCCTCATTCAAATCCCCCTAACCCATATTTTTCACTACCATCGGCACGTTTTCTTACTAAATTAATTCTATTCTTATAAAATAAACTCCTTCACAAAAATATCCCATAAATTAACCAATTAAAGATAGCATTCGACGACATTTCCATATTTACACCGTTTTTTTTTATACATGCTGCTATAAAATAGTAGTTTCTGTAATTCTTTTTCTACTATTGTAGAAGAGTTTTTTCACACACAAAATTCCTTCCCCACATATCCATGTTATAACATGCTTACAAGGAGGGGGAATATGCATTACCGTACATTAGGTAAAACTGGAATAACTGTTTCTGAAATAGGTTTTGGCGCATGGGCAATCGGTGGGGATGAATGGGGACCTGTTAACGATAAACAATCTATAACCGCTATAAAAAAAGCAATTGAGTGTGGTGTGAATTTTATTGATACTGCGGATGTGTATGGTTTAGGACATAGTGAAAAGTTGGTGGCTACCGCGATTAAAGGACATCGTAATGATATTATCCTATCAACGAAAGGTGGTTTAATCGGACATCACTACGACCCTAATGGAGTTCCTGTATATGATACTCCCGAAAAAATCATCGCCGTATTCGAAACAAGTTTACAACGTCTTCAAACAGATTATATTGATCTTTATTTTTGTCATATTTGGTGGCATAATCGTAGGGAAACAGAAGCATTTCTACGTGCATTTGACATATTAAAACGTGATGGCAAAGTAAGAGCAGTCGGTGTTTCGACTCATGATTTACAATACATTCATCATTTCAATAACAACAACGAAATTGATATCGTACAGCTTGATTACAATATATTAAATCGAAAACCAGAAAAAGATATATTACCATTTTTACAAGAGAAAAATTTAGGAGTTGTTATTCGTGGTCCATTAAAAATGGGCATTTTAACTGGAAAATTCTCAAATAAAACAATTTTTCCGGATGGAGATTTACGCAAAGATTGGCCAAATGAAACTTGGTTTCAAGAAGACTTACAAACTGTAGAGAAACTTCGGTTGCTCTCAAATAAAAATCAGACCTTAGGGCAACTTGCACTTCGCTATGTACTCTCTCATCCGGCAGTAAGTGTTGTAATTCCTGGTGCCAAAACAGGAATACAAGCACAAGAAAATGCAAATGCATCTGTTCGCCCTATGTTGAGTGATGAAGAGCTTAACTATATCCATTCAATATAAAAAGCCCAATCCGGGCTTTTTAATTTGGGAAACTAATATCATACTCCATTCGCTTCGCTGTGTCCTCCGCAACATGCACACCTAACAAGTTTTTCACAATATGAAATGACATATTAATTCCAGCTGAAATTCCAGCAGATGTTATAATATGTCCTTCATCTACAAACTTTACATTTTCTATAACTTCAACATTTTGAAACTCATTTTTAAACTTTTCAATACTAGCCCAATGTGTTGTTGCTTTTAAACCTTCTAGTAAACCTGCTTTCGCCAGTAATAGCGCTCCTGTACAAACTGAAGTCATCAGCTTTACTTCTTTCATTTGTTGGCGAATCCATTTTATTACTATTTCATTTTTTATTTCATATTTTCTAGCACCTAGCCCGCCCGAAATTATTAAAATATCCACTGGTGGTAAATTTTCAATACTATAATCTGACTGTACCTTCAATCCATTCCTTGCTGTAATCATTTCCCCATTCTCGTTAACTGTATAAACAGTAAAGGGTTTTTCTCCATTCACCTCAGTTACAGAAAAAACTTCAAATGGCCCTGCAAAGTCTAACACTTCTACTTCATTAAATAAAAATATACCAACACTCCATTTATTCATCATAAGTTCACTTCCTGTTTCAAATGATGTAAAAGGTGATCATATCCTTTTCTAATGCAATATCATACGCTGTTTTCCCATCACTTTTCTTAATCATCTTATTAGCTCCATTTTTAAGGAGCAACATAATTATTTCCTCATTTCCCAATAATGCTGCTTCGTGGAGTCCTGTCCAGCCACCACTTTGCATAATATTTACATCTGATCCTTTTTCAATTAAGAAAGCGACAAGTTCACTTTGCTTGTTCGCAATTGCCGCTTGCAAAGGTGTATTTTCATTTTCGTTTTTCGCTCTACTATGTATATCTGCATCGCTTTCTAAAAGAAAACTCGCTATTTCTTTCTGTCCAAAATAAGCTGCTAAATGAAGTGGTGTCCAGCCATCTTCACTACATTCGTTAACAATACTTGGACTCGCCTTTATAAACTTTACTACTTTTTCCTTATTACCACTTATCACAGCTTGTGCTATTGATTGTAAATACTCCATAATAATCTCCCATCCTTCAAAATATTTAAGCATCTCCTTCTACATGTTCTATTCATTATTACATTTTCCTTTTAAAATCTTAAGTTTACATAACAATATTATATACCACTTTTTTGTGCTTAATGCTGAATAGCAATAATGTTAAAAATACTGCCTTTAAACAATGAAGACCATGATTTCATTAGAGTTACTGAAAAAGCAAGCAAAAAACTATACACATAGTTTTCATCATATTTGTTCAGTTGCATGAAATAAAACAGGTAATGTCTATTACTGCTATTCATGCTTTCGACGCATCAAATAATATTATTCCAATAAAAAAACAATCCCTTTTTAGAATGGATTGTTTTTTTATTTCTTTTTTATACTGTTTATTTTATTTTTGTATTTTCGATGATGAAATAATTACATTTACAAAAATGAAACACTACTATCTTAGCCCCTCTTATAGTGAGTTTTTCGTTTGAAAACAAAAATACACTTTCACCTTACGATTGAAAAAAACATATGTAAAAGTCTCTAAAACAGCTGCCTTATCATACTAATCTATAGCAATTCTGTCTTCTTCCCTTACCTGTTTCCTTTAACACATACGATTTTAAAACTAGCGCCGTTAATGAATCTGTTAATGTTTTATATGATAAATTTGATAATGCCAATAGATCGTTCGTATATAACATTCTATGCTTCTCTAATAATAATAGTACTAATCGTTCAGACGGTTTTAATGCCTCGTCACTTTCTAGTATAAAGTCTATATTTTTCATTTCTCTAATTATTACTCCTTATATAAAAAAATACTTTAGACACTTATTTAATATGAAAATAATACATAACAAAATTATAGATATATTAAAATAGCGCCCTCTAAAAACACTATTATACTATAACATAGAAGTAGTGTTTCCCCAAATAGGAAATACTTTTTATATCGCTTATAAGATTCTTGCAAACCTACATAATATTTTGTACCATTAGCCGCCAAGTTTTCTTCTAATTTCGCTGGTCATCCCGATGTATTTGTAATCAATGAAGTTCTTCTAAATTTATAAACAAATAAAAAAACGGTTCGTCTATCATGCCCTAAACATGAATGACAACCGTTTTCCAGCTTCTTCTTAATTAACAACATGTTCTATCTTAAATATTTCTTGCAATATGCGACTTACTGTAATGACTTGTTCCACCGCCACCTACTACTACTTTACCGCCTTTTTCGAAAATTAATAATTTACTTGAACCATCTGCAAGAAGCACTATTACTTCAGCATTATTACTTGTTGCAACATAAATTACATAACCACTCTTTGATATACAAGTTTCCCAATTCGAATCAAATTCTGATCTTACTACACGATTTGAATACACTTGATTTTCAATTCTATCTTGTTCTACGTTTTCCAAATTGATTCCTCCCACTTCACTAAAATAGCATTTATAGGAAAATAACAGCCCTATATAAAATAGTAGCTGACTTTAACATAAATAGTATATGTAATTAATAGGAAAATGCTTGGACAACGAAAACGAAATAAACTTACTAGCCTTTTTGCTTCTTTCGTACTGTAATCAAAAATTGGACTTACTAAATCAATTGTCATGTGGTTATGAAAAAGTTTTAAACCGGTTAATGTTGCTAATTCTTGCCCCACTGTCATTTTTCCAACTGCTTGTGGGCCAAATATTAATATAAGTTTTATTTATTTCCCTCCAATCTTTCTCTATAAACCATTACATAAAATAAAAAATAAGACAGCCGATTTTAAAACGATTGCCTTATTTTTTATTCATAGTTTTAGTTCTATTCTTTTCGCACAGCTTCAAAAGTAATCATTTGATTTGCGTTTGACGGTTCTTTTTCATAAACATATTCAGCAGAGCAAGTAATGTTAGAGAAACCTAAACTTTCTAAAAGGAGTTTAAACTCTACTATTCCATACCAGCGCAGCGCAAAACGTTGTAACTCTGTTTGTACGAGCTGTCCTTTACTCCACTTTTCATATTTCAAATATGATACAGTAACTTGGTTCAGCCAATCTATTTCAATTGATTTATTTTCTAATGTGATTCCGTCTCCACTCGGCAAAGAGAAAGTCGATGTATGAATTTCTCCAGTCTTCCAGTCATGCGGAAGCATAATATCTACGATTAATTGTCCATCTGGATTAAGATGTTCATAAAAACATTTCAATGCATTTATAGAATCCATACGATTTTCAATTAAACAAAAAGATCCAGTAGGAATGATAATTGCGTCATATTTATGCGGAAGTGAAAATTGTTGCAAGCTTCCTTCATACAAATTAGGATGTAAGCCTCTCTCTTTACAGCGCTTACGGCAAGAATCTAGCATTTCAGGTGAATAATCTATCCCATCCACTTTAAAACCAGCCTCTAGAAGCGGAATGATGACACGCCCTGAACCTACTGCAGCTTCGAGGATTCTTCCTCTACAACCTTTT
This sequence comes from Bacillus sp. TE8-1, assembly GCF_008368855.1. Taxonomy (NCBI): domain Bacteria; kingdom Bacillati; phylum Bacillota; class Bacilli; order Caryophanales; family Bacillaceae; genus Bacillus; species Bacillus sp. TE8-1. The sequence goes on from NZ_QPET01000016.1 coordinate 197,044, forward strand.
AAAAGTTCTTTGTAATACTCAATATCACCATTTAAAGAATAACCGACTGGTTTTGTGTAATCATACAGTTCCGTACAAAGTGTACTATAAAAGCTAAACATTTATTTTCTCCTCCGTTTTTACGTACGGAAGATTTCAATTCAACTAATCTTCCTGTACCTCTAATTTTAATGAGATTTCGAAAGAGCTGACTATCATAATATATCACTCACTTTCCATAGAATATAATGATATTGTATTACATAACCTTCCAATTTGAAATATAAAAATTAAAAATTCAGACTACAAATTAAAGAGCTTACTTTAGTAAGCTCTTTAGAAAAAATATTTATTTCACAATCGGCAATGTCACTTCACTTAATTTCACTGTAAGTTTCGTGCCAGCTTTCGGTCTAATTGTATAATCATAATCACTTGCAATTAAAACAACTCCGATTTGATGCCCCACTTTAAATACATAATCATCTGGCTGCATGTCCCATGTAAATGTATAATCTTTGCCCGCTTGAATCGCTGTTGAATTTTCTATACTCTTTACGTTTTGTGGATCCATCCAGCCTCTCGTTACGATTTCCGGCTTCGCTCCTCCATAGTCAACAAGTAATGCTGTTAAATTTGATACAGATCGATCAATATTTCCTGTAATTGAAATCTTTGGTGTACCACTTATACGCGTATCTTTTTGCAGTACAGGCATTGTATATACTAATCGATTTGCTACTTCTAATTCTGGGTTTGCTACTAATTGGTTTGATTTCATTTGTGCATCATCTAAGAATGAGAAAACTTTATTAGCCGATCCCATACTTAATGGCAAATTGACTAATTTATTACTTAAATACATACGGATTTTTGAAGGTACAGCTGATGGATCTGGCCAATTTTTTATCTTTTGCCACGTTTTATTTTCTCTTTGCACATCAACCATTGGTTCATCCATAATTCCATTTTCAATCCCGTATAACCAATAATCTAACCATTTATTTTGTGTTTGCTGCCAGCTATTACTTGATGTCCCACCATGACCACCTTGATGTAGCCACATTTTACGCGGAACATTATTTTCTCCAAGTGCTTCCCACCATTGCGCGAACTGTTTTGTTTTAACATTCCAATCGTTTAAACCATGAACAACAAATACACTCGCTTTTACATTTTTAGCATCTTTTACATAGTTACGTTTATCCCAAAAATCATTATAATTACCTGTTTTTCGGTCTTGTCCAGCCGTTAACTCTTTTATAACTTGTCCGCAAACTTCAGGGTTTTCCCTTGTCAGTACTGCTTCTGCCATATTATCTGTATCTTCCCCTTGATATCCGCCTGGAGCAATGACTGCACCATTTGCACGATAATAATCATACCAACTACTAATTGCTGCGATTGGAATAATTGTTTTTAAACCTTCAACTCCAGTAGTCGCAACAGCATTTGGTAATGTACCATTATAAGAAACTCCAGTCATACCTACATTGCCTGTAGACCAATTTGCCTGAACTTCCTCACCCTGTTCTGTAAATGCTTTCGCGCGACCGTTTACCCAATCAATAACAGATTTTGTCCCAAGTATCTCTTGTTCATCTCCAGTTGTAGGGCATCCATCTGATTTTCCAGTACCGATACTTTCGCCTAGAATAACTGCATAACCTCTTGGCACGTAATAGTTCCCATACGAACCAAGATTAATCGCTCCATACGGTTTTCCTTCATACGCATACAATTCTTCATCTACATTATATACAGGAACATCTTTTAATCCAGATCGATATGGACTCATTTCATAAATAACAGGAACTTTCACATTCGGATCTGTCTTTGGACGCATAACTTTTATCGATACTCGGTCTTTCTTACCGTCTCGATCACTATCAACTTCTGTCTCTACATATAAATTTTCGATAATAGCTTCATCGAGAGAATAAATCGGTTTTGTCATCCCATTTTCTAATTCAATTTTCGTATTTTTAGTCTCTTCCTTCTTCTCTGCATGCACATCCATAGTAAAGCTAGGTATAATTGTTGCAGATAGCATTGCTGACAGTGTAATTGCCATTTTCTTTTTACTCAAAATATTCCCTCCCCTTATTCGTTCTCTTTTACTATATAACAAAATAACTGAAAATTCAGTTTTATTTTTATATAAAAGTTGAGAAACTCAAAGATTTCTTATTAAGTAAAATTTAATGGAGGTGTGAAATTATTTTCCCACTTCCTCCTTCTTTATAACGTGAAACTTTAATCAGCCCTC